>JAUIIC010000146.1 GCA_030431935.1 Alphaproteobacteria bacterium
TGGTCGTTGAGGGTATTCCGAAGTTCACGCGGGTGCCACCCTCGTCGAGGCTGGTGTTCGAAGGCGGCTCCGGCCTGGTTGTGGACATGGAGAATGCACCGTGCCGACTGCCCGCCGAGGCCATTGAAGCCGCGCATCCCGGCTACGGCCGCCGCTTTCCTGCCGTGGCAAGGGGAAAACGCGGCGTAATGGCCTGGGTGGAACGTCCGGGCAGGATCGCCTTGGGCCATACCGCGCGCCTGCATGTCCCTCCCCTCCAGCTTTACAAACCGCTTATCGACAAGCGTTTCGAGGCCGCAGCAGATTGAGAATCCGCTTCGGCTCGAGACATGCCTGCTGTACCAGCGAACGCTTTCTCCCGGCATCTCGATCAGCGAAGACGGGATCGAAGCTGCCGGGGAGGGTGTCGTCCTCGACGCCGCCGATCAGCGTGGCGCTGTTGGCGATCAGGGGTGCTGTCAGACGGATTCGAACTCGTCTCTGCCAGGATGGTAAATCGGCGCGTCTCACAGCGAAACACGCCCACGCAAACACTTGAAAAGGCGCGGAAAAACAGCAGGTTCAGGGAAGTGGGAAGCGAGAAAGGGGCCAGTGGCGGAGACGAAGGGATTCGAACCCTCGAGACGGTTTCCCGCCTACTCCCTTAGCAGGGGAGCGCCTTCGACCACTCGGCCACGTCTCCACCGACCCGTGTAAGGGTGTGGGCTTGCGGGGACAAGGCCAAATTGACACCATGGCGCTCAATGGCCGGGCGCGGTCCGGCGGGGGCCAACATGATCTCATCCAGAGGGCCTCTCATGCCGGTTTCCCCGCTCGCCGCGCCGCTGGACTTGCCCTGTGGCCAGCGCCTGGCCAATCGCATCGCCAAGTGTGCCATGACCGAGGCCCTGGCCGGCGTGGACGATGCACCGACCGTGGCCCATGACACGCTCTATCGGCGCTGGTCGCAGGGCGGCATCTCCTTGCAGGTGACCGGGAACGTCATGATCGACCGGCGATACCTGGAGCGGCCGGGCAACGTGGTGGTCGAGGACCGGCGGGATCTTGACGCCCTGCGCGCGTGGGCCGCTGCGGGGAAATCCGGCGGAAGCCGGATCTGGATGCAGATCAGCCATCCCGGACGCCAGTGCCCCGCCATGGTGGCCCGGCGCCCGCTGTCGCCCTCGGCGGAACGGTTGCGCATTCTGGGGCTCTTCGGCACGCCCCGAGAAATGACCGGGGCCGACATCGAGGAGGCCATTTCGCGCTTTGCCACCACCGCGGCCATCGCCCGGGAGGCCGGGTTCGACGGGGTGCAGATCCACGCCGCGCACGGCTATCTCGTCAGCCAGTTCCTGTCGCCGATCACCAATCGGCGCGACGACAGCTGGGGCGGCCCCCTTGCGAACCGGGCCCGCTTTCTGCGCCGTGTCCTGTCCGCCGTGCGCGACGCCGTGGGCGCCGGGTTTCCGGTGGCCGTCAAGCTGAACTCGGCCGATTTCCAGAAGGGCGGGTTCAGCCTGGACGACAGCACGCAGGTCGCCGCCTGGCTCGATGCCGACGGCATCGACCTCATCGAGCTGTCCGGCGGCACCTACGAGCAGATGAGTTTCGTCAACGGCACCGGGGACGACCGGCGCGACAGCACCCGGCGGCGCGAGGACTATTTCCTCGACTATGCCCGCGAGCTGCGCAAGGCGGTGAAGGCGCCGCTCATGGTGACGGGCGGCTTCCGCAGCGCCCGGGCGATGGAAGAGGCGCTGGCCGGGGATGGCATCGACATGATCGGTCTTGCCCGCCCGCTCTGCGTCGATCCGGACGCCGCGGGCGATCTGCTGCAAGGAACCGTGGCGCGCGTCGGGATCGACGAGGCGGGCCTGATGATGGGCCGGGGCGCGCTCGGCGCGAACGCGCGGAACCGGTTCGTGAACCTGGTGAACACCGTGTCGAGCGTGGAGTATTACGGCCGTCAGATGACACGGATGTCGCGGGGGCAGCCCCCCGAGACCCGGCATCGGCACAGCGCGCTCGCCACCGTCCTGCGCTATCTTGCGACCACGACGCTCAAGGCGCTGCGCCGCAAGATCGCGTGATCAGGCGTTGAAGAGGAAGTGCAGGACGTCGCCGTCCTTGACCTCGTAAGACTTTCCCTCGACGCGCATCTTGCCGGTGTCCTTGGCCCCCTGCTCTCCGCCACAGGCGATGAAGTCGTCATAGGCGATGGTCTCGGCCCGGATGAAGCCGCGCTCGAAGTCGCCGTGGATCACGCCCGCGGCCTGCGGCGCCAGCGCACCCGCGCGGATCGTCCAGGCGCGCGCTTCCTTGGGGCCGACGGTGAAGTAGGTGCGCAACCCCAGAAGCCCGTATCCCGCCCGGATCAGCCGGTCGAGCCCGGCTTCCTCCAGCCCGAGTTCGGCAAGGAACATCCCGGCCTCGTCGGCGTCGAGCTGGCTGATCTCTTCCTCGATCTTGGCCGAGATCACCACGCTTGCCGCACCTTCCGCCGCCGCCTTCTCGGCGACCGCCGCGCTCAGGGCGTTGCCGGTGCCGGCCTCGTCCTCGGCGACGTTGCAGACGTAAAGAACGGGCTTGGCGGTCAGCAGTTGCAGCATCCCCCAGGCCTTTGCGTCCTCGGCATCCACGGAAAGGCTGCGGGCGGGACGCCCGTCGGACAGGACGGCCTGGGCGGCCTTCAGCAGGCGCTCCTGCTGCACTGCCTCCTTGTCGCCGCCGCGAACCTTGCGCACGATGTTCTGAAGCCGCCGTTCGATGGACTCGAGGTCCGCAAGCATCAGTTCCGTCTCGATCGTGTCGGCATCCGCCAGCGGATCGACCCGGCCTTCCACATGGGTGACGTCGCCATCCTCGAAGCAGCGCAGCACATGGGCGATGGCGTCGACCTCGCGGATATTGGCCAGGAACTGGTTGCCCAGCCCTTCGCCCTTGGACGCGCCCTTCACCAGACCGGCGATGTCCACGAAAGTCAGCCGCGCGGGGATGATCTGTTTCGAGCCGGCCAATTCGGCCAGCTTGAACAGGCGCGGATCGGGCACGGCCACGTCGCCGACGTTGGGCTCGATCGTGCAGAAGGGAAAATTCGCCGCCTGCGCGGCAGCGGTGCGCGTCAGCGCGTTGAACAGCGTCGACTTGCCCACGTTGGGCAGGCCCACGATCCCGGTCTTGAAGCCCATGGCGGTGTCCTTTCACCTGTCGCCCGGGCACCTATCTTCCGGCGCGCCGGGGTGCAAGACGTGCTAGGCTGGGCGCACCTGTCACCGTCCTGGAGAAACTCCGTGCACCTCAACCCCTACCTCACGTTCGACGGCCGTGCGGCCGAGGCCATAGCCTTCTACAGCGGCGTGTTCGCGACCGAACCCGTGGCCATCATGACCTATTCGGACATGCCCTCGACCGAGGGGCTTCCGCCGGGGATGGAGGACATGATCGCGCATGCCCGGATGCAGGTGGGCGGAGTCTTGCTGCAGATCTCGGACGGCTTCGGGGCGCACGAGGGCTGGACGGGCTTCAGCCTGCAACTCGACTGCACCAGCGTGGACGAGGCGCGCGCCCTGTTCGAGGCGCTGTCGGAGGGCGGTGAGGTCGTCATGCCCCTGCAAGAGGAGTTCTGGGCCGCCGCCTTCGGCCTGTGCCGTGACAGGTTCGGCGTCCCGTGGATGGTGAACTGCGAAAAACCGGCATAGACGCCCCGCGGTCGCCGCCCGGCCACCGAACCCGCCTTGATATCGGGCGCGGTTTTCTGCACACGGGGCGGGCCGTATTCTGACGAGGCCCGCCATGACCCGGATCGACACCTGCTTTGACCGTCTCCGCGCCGAGGGGCGCAAGGCCTTCGTGTCCTACATCATGGCCGGCGACCCCGACACCGAGACCTCGGCCGCGATCCTCGCGGGCCTTCCCGGCGCGGGCGTGGACATCATCGAGCTGGGCGTGCCCTTCACCGACCCGATGGCCGATGGCCCGACGATCCAGCTGGCCGGGCAGCGCGCGCTCGAAGCCGGGCAGACGCTGCAAAAGACGCTCGACATGGTGGCCGCCTTCCGCAAGACCGACGACGCCACGCCGATCGTGCTGATGGGCTACTACAACCCGATCTACAGCCGCGGCGTGGACCGCTTCCTGGCGGACGCCAAGGCCGCCGGGGTGGACGGGCTGATCGTGGTCGACCTGCCGCCCGAAGAAGACGCCGAGCTGTGCATTCCCGCCCAGGCCGCCGGGCTGAACTTCATCCGGCTGGCCACGCCGACCACCGATGACGCGCGCCTGCCCAAGGTGCTGCAGAACACCTCGGGCTTCGTCTACTACGTCTCGATCACCGGCATCACCGGCGCGGCAGAGGCACAGGCCGCCGACGTGGGCCCAGAGGTGTCGCGCATCAAGGCGCAGACCGACCTGCCGCTGATCGTGGGCTTCGGCATCAAGACGCCCGAGGCCGCGCAGGCCATCGCGGGCGTGGCGGATGGCTGCGTGGTGGGCTCGGCCATCGTCTCGGAAATCGCGGCCGGCAAGCCGGTGGACGAAGTGCTGGACTTCGTGCGCGGCCTGGCGGACGGGGCGCACCGGGCCTGACCCCGGCGCAGGGAAGATTTCCGATATCCCGGAACGCGGACCCGGGATATGGTTGCGCGTCATCGTTCAAGGAGTAGGCCGATGCGCCTTTCCCCGCTTGCCGCGCTGTTCGTCACACCGCTCCTGTTCGCCACGCCCGCCCCGGCACAGGACAAGGCAGAGGTCGACCTTGCCCGCGCCGTGCTCGCCGCGGCGCAGCCCGCCTCCTTTGCATCGAACCGCGAATACTGCGGCACCATCGGAGCGGATGCAAACGGGCGCCTTCTGGCCAGCCAGCCGCGGCAGGGCCGACGCGACAGCTGCCGGCCAAGCGACCATCCCGACGCGGTCGACGTGTTCGCCAGCTACCACACCCACGGCAGCTTCGATCCCGACGCGGACAGCGAGGTGCCGTCGGTCAGCGACGTTCTCGGCGACATGGACGAGGGGCTGGACGGCTACGTGGCCACCCCGGGCGGTCGGCTCTGGTTCATCGACGGACAGACGGGCGTTGTGCGACAGCTTTGCGGCATCGGCTGCCTGCCCTCCGATCCCGATTTCGTGCCGGGCGTCTTCGGCCAGATCGCCACGCGCTATACCCTGGATCAGCTTGACCGGCGCGAACGGTCAAACCCCTAGCACCGCACCCCATACGAAAGCATAGGCCGGCCATACGCATGCGCCTTGGACCTGCGCAGCCTCGGGCGGTAGCCAAGGGCAACTGCTGCAACGACCGGGAACCGCCCGATGCCCGCCCGCCTCTCCGTCGCGCTCACCCCGAGCGCAGCGCCCCTGTCATCGCCCCTGCCCCGGCCCGTGCCTCTGTCCCTCGGCATCGCTGTCGCCGCGGCGGGGGCGATGGCGAACGCGGTTGCCGCCGCCCTGTCCCAGGCGACGGAGACCACAGGCACGCCCGACGTGGGCGTCAGCAAGATCGTGCTCCTCTGTGCCGCGCTCGGACTGATCCGGGTTCTGGGCGACCTCCGCGCGCCGCTCACCCTGCCGGCCCTCTTCGCTCTTCTGCCCGCACTGGCCGGAGGGCTTGGCCGCGGTCCCGACATCGCGTGGACGGGCCTCGCCGTCACCGCCGCGCTTCTGCTGCTGCTGCCGCAGGTGCGTGGCGCGCTGCGCGACGGCGTCTGGATCCTGCTCCTTGTTGCGCTGCATGGCCCGGCGGTGGGACTGGCCGGCGCGCTCCTGGGCGGCCCGCTGCTGACGGCGGACGCCGCGCTTGCCGCCCTCGTGCTGTCGCTCATAGGCGCCGGCGGGGCAGCGACCGGAAACGCGATCACCGCGGTCGACGGCCACACGCTGCTTCTTGTCTGGAAATGCGGCGTTCTGTCCAACCTGTCGCTGGCGCTCCTGATCTGGCACAGCGGCACACGGTTCCTGCTGGGCCGCCTGCCACGCAGCGCCCTGCCCTATGCCGTCCTCGTGGTGGCGATCATGGTCCTCGTGAACGCGCTGCGCCTTGCGGCCATGGCGATGGACCCGGCGCTGTTCGATCTGCTGCACGGCGGCAGCGGGGAGCAGGCGCTTCGCCTCGGAACCATGGCGCTGGTGGCTGCCATCACCGCGCTGGGGGTGCGCCGCCATGTTGCGCGCTAGCCTGTTCCTTCTGCTGGCGGCGGCCCCGGCAACGGGCCTCGCGCTGAAATCCGGCGAGACCGGTCCCGTCTTCGACCGCGCCGCAGAGGTGGAACACGTCACCAACGCCCTGGCCCGGGACGGGCTTCGGCCTAGCCCCCGCTCGCGCATCACCGTCAGCGGCCGGACGGCAGGCGTGGTGCTGGAGAGCGCGGGCTGCGACGGGGTGCTGATCGTGCTTCCGCTTCCGCCCACCGCACAGCGGTTCGAGAACGTCGTGCCCGGTCTGCCCGACCGTGGCACCGCGAACGGCTTTGCCTATCACGGCAAGGTCAGCACCGCCTATCCCGGCTGGGACAGGCTTCTTCACCGGGCCGCTTTCGCGCTGCGCCTGACCGACGCCGACACCGTGCCCTCGCACACCGTCTACGCGTTCCGGGAACTTGGCGATTGCGGCCTTGCCCATCGCGCCGATTGGCGCGCCCTTTGACAAGGATTTGACCATGACACCCGATAAAACCACACCCTCGCGCTTCTTGATGCCGGCCAGCGCCGCCCTCGTCGCGGCGTTCCACGCCACGGGCGTGTTTGCCCAGTCAAGCTCCGCCATGGCGAACGCCAACTGCAAGGCGAGTTTCATCAGCAATTGCGTCGTCAGCGAGTCCAGCGCCGCACCCATCGGCGCCCTCGGCAGCAGCCCGACGGAACTGGCGCTGCTGGGGCTTCTGGCCGCGGCGATCCTCATCTGGGCGCGCCGCGTCCGCCGCGCCTAGGCACCGCCCACCGGCCGCGTCCGGACAAGGTGGTTGCCGACGAACCCCGCCACCGCCACGCCGTCCTGGTTCAGGATGGTGTGGCGCAGGCGCAGCCGCCCCCGGTCCGGGCGCGAGCGGGACCGTTCCGCGGCGATCACCTCGGCCTCCAGCCGCAGGCGGTCGCCCGGAAAGACCGGGCGCAGGAACCGCACCTCGTCCATGCCCGAGGCGCCCATAGAGGCGTCGTTCCAGACCCCTGCCTCCAGCGACATGCGGAACCCCAGCAGCAGCGTGTGCCAGCCGCTGGCCACCAGCCCGCCGAAATGCGATGCGCGCGCCGCATCCTCGTCAAGGTGAAAGGGCTGAGGATCCCAGTCTTCGGCAAAGCCCGTCACCGCCTCGCGCGTCACCTCGACCGGCCCGGCGGTGAACCGGAAGCCCACCGGCATGTCCTCCCAGTAATGCGTCATCTCTTCTCCTCGGCTATCCCAGCGTCACATCCAGAAGCATCATCAGGATCAGCCCCGCCGTCAGCCCGGTCGTCGCCGCCGCCTGATGACCGTGGCGGTGCGTCTCGGGGATGATCTCGTGGCTGATGATGAACAGCATCGCGCCGGCCGCAAAGCTGAGGCCAAGCGGCAGGATCATGGTCGAGGCATGCACCGCCCACACGCCGAACAAGCCGCCCACCGGCTCGATCAGTCCGGTCAAGAGCGCCACGGCAAAGGCCCAGCCGCGCGCGTACCCCTGCCCCGCCAGCGCCAGCGCCACCGCCAGCCCCTCTGGCGCGTTCTGCAGCCCGATCCCAATGGCCAGCGACATCCCGTTCGCCACGTCACCCCCGCCGAACCCGACGCCGACGGCCATGCCCTCGGGGAAGTTGTGGATCGTGATGGCGAAGACAAAAAGCCAGATGCGCGCGATCGCGCCCGGATCGGCGCCCTCGGGACCGCTGACAAAGTGCTCGTGCGGCAGGACGATGTTCAGCAGACCGACAAACCCGGCGCCCAATGCGATTCCCACCCCGGCAACCAGTGCCGCCGCCAGAGTGCCGCCATAGGTGCCGGTCCCGGAATCGAGCGCCGGCAGGATCAGCGAAAAGTGGGAGGCCGACAGCATCACACCGGCGGCAAAGCCCAGCATGGCATCGTTCCAGCGTTGCGACGGGCGGCGGCCAAACAGGACCGGCACCGCGCCGACCCCTGTCATCAGCCCCGCCCCAAGGCTCGCCAGCAGTCCGATCCAGATGATCCCCAGGGGTGCCTCCACCTGTCCAATTGCCAGTGCCCCGGCATCTTGCTACCGGGATGTCACCGAGTTCCAGAGGATTTCCGGCCATGCCCGTGATTACCGAGATCGAGGACCTCAAGCGTATCTACAAGCGCCGGGTCCCCAAGATGTTCTACGACTACGCCGAGTCGGGCAGCTGGACGGAACAGACTTTCAAGGAAAACACATCGGACTTCGACAAGCTGAGGCTGCGCCAGCGCGTGGCGGTCGACATGTCGGGCCGGTCCACGGCGACACAGATGATCGGACAGGACGTCGCGATGCCGGTGGCGCTGGCGCCGGTCGGGCTGACCGGGATGCAATGCGCGGATGGCGAGATCAAGGCCGCCCGCGCGGCCGAGGCCTTCGGCGTGCCCTTCACACTGTCCACCATGTCGATCTGCTCGATCGAGGACGTGGCCGCCCACACGACCAAACCGTTCTGGTTCCAGCTCTACACCATGCGCGACCAGGACTACCTGCGCCGCCTGATCGAACGGGCGAAGGCGGCTAACTGCTCTGCGCTGGTCATCACGCTCGACCTTCAGATCCTGGGACAGCGGCACAAGGACCTGAAGAACGGGCTGTCCGCCCCGCCGAAACCGACGCTTCGCACGATGATAGACCTGGCGACCAAGTGGCGTTGGGGGATCGAGATGCTGCAAACGCCCCGCCGGCAGTTTGGCAACGTCGTCGGTCACGTCAAGGACGTGGGCGATCCATCGTCGCTGATGGCCTGGACGGCGGAACAGTTCGACCCGTCGCTGGACTGGGGCAAGGTGGCCCAATTGATGGAGATGTGGGGCGGCAAGGTGATCCTGAAGGGCATACTCGACGCCGAAGACGCCCGGCGAGCGGCAGAGCTTGGCGCGGATGCCATCGTCGTGTCGAACCACGGCGGGCGCCAGCTTGACGGCGCGCTCAGTTCGATCCGGGCCCTGCCCGCCATCCTCGATGCCGTCGGCGACAAGGTCGAGGTGCATCTCGACAGCGGCATACGCTCGGGTCAGGACGTGCTGAAGGCCGTCGCCATGGGGGCCAAGGGCACGTACATCGGGCGCGCCTTCGTGTATGGGCTGGGGGCCATGGGCCAGGCAGGGGTCACCCGCGCGCTCGAGGTGATCCACAAGGAACTCGATGTGTCCATGGCCTTGTGCGGACACCGGCGTCTTGACGAGGTCGGGCGCGACATCCTGCTGATCCCGCGCGACTTCGCAGGCGACTGGCAGGAGAACTAGGGCATCGCGCTGCGCCTCAGGGCCCCAAGCAGCAACGGAACCGCCAGCAGCCCCAACGCGATGGCGGCAAAGGATGCGCGCAGCCCTGCGGCCTCGCTTATCAGGCCCATCAACGGCGGACCGATGAAGAAGCCGACAAAGCCGATCATCACGACGCGGCTGACGGTTTCGGTCCGCCGTTCGGGAACGGCCAACGCACCAGCAAGCCCGATCGCCAGCGGCGCGATCACCGATACCCCCAGCCCCAGCACGGCAAAGCCGAGATAGGCCACGGCGGGCGCCGGTGCGACAGCGGCCAGCCCCGCGCCAAGCGCCGACACCAGCGCCGCCGCGCCGATCAGCATCGCCTCGCGCCCGCGCACGCTCAGCACATGGCCAAGGAAACGGCCCAGCGCCATCGTCAGCCCCAGCATGGCAGGCCCCAGCCCGCCCTCGACCGCGCTGCCCCCCAGCGTCCTTTCGATATGCAGGGCGGACCAGCCCTCGGTCGCGTTCTCGGCCACGAAGGCGATCAGCGTGATCGCCCCGGCAAGAACCACCAGCGGCCCCAGTCTTCCGCCGGACCTGCCGCCCGTGCCTTCGGCCGCATCGGCAGAGGGCAACCGGATGACCAGCCCGACGACCACCGTCACCGCCACCAGCACCGCGAAGATCTGGACCGGGGCCGCGCCCGCCTCGCGTGCAAGACCGGTGCAGACCGCCGACACGGCATAGGCCAGCGAAAAGCCCGCATGGTTCAGGCTCATCAACGGCCGACCCGAGCGCGACTCGATCTCGCTGACGCGGGCGTTCATCACCACATCCAGAAGGCCCGCGCCGATCCCGACACAGAACATCGCGGCGGCGAAGGCCAGCGGCCCGGCCGCAAGCGCAACGGCGACGAAGGAGGAAATCATGAACAGCCCGGCCACGGGCTGCGACCAGCGGTCCAGCCGCCGGTCGATCCGCGGCGCCAGCAGCATCGCCGACATCGCCCCGGCCGCCGCGAACAGCAACACCATACCGAAGGTGCCGTCCGGCGCCCCGATCCCCGACTTGAGTTGCGGCACGAGCGCGGCGAACGCCCCCCAGCCATAGCCCTGGATGGCGAAGGCGGGCAACGTGGCCCGCGACAGGTAGAGATCGGTTGCAAGCCGCATTGCCCGGCACAGAACGCCATTCCCGGCGGCGGCGCAAGAGCGCGCACATAGGCTCTTTCCACGGGCGCCTTTTGCGGCTATAC
>JAUIIC010000147.1 GCA_030431935.1 Alphaproteobacteria bacterium
GCGCTTGTGGCGGAAACGGCGGATATGCTTGGCGACCGGCCGTGGGGCGTGGGGATTCTGGGCTTCGTCGACGAGGCGCTGCGCGCCGAGCAGATGGAGGTGATCGCCAAGCGCAGGCCGAATTTCGCCCTGATCGCGGGCGGGCGCCCCGAGCAGGCCTTGGGGCTGGAACGCGACGGAATACCCACCTATCTGCACGTGCCGTCCCCGGGGCTGTTGAAGCTGTTCCTGCAATCGGGTGCGCGGCGCTTCATCTTCGAGGGTCGCGAGTGCGGCGGTCATGTGGGTCCCCGGTCGAGCGCGGTTCTGTGGCAGCAGGCGGTCGATGCCATCCTCGACCACTATGGCGATGCGCGCGCGGACGACCTGGAGATCCTTTTCGCCGGCGGGCTGCATGACGACGTGTCGGCGGCGATGGTCTCGACGCTGGCCGCGCCGCTGACCGCGAAGGGCGTGAAGATCGGTGCGCTGATAGGAACGGCCTATATCCTGACCGAAGAGGCGGTGCGTGCGGGCGCGGTGCTGGAGGGCTACCAGCGGCTGGCGCTCGAAGCCAAGGCGACCCGCCTTCTGGAATCCGGGGTGGGCCACGCCACGCGCGTGGTGGAAAGCCCGATCGTGCAGGAGTTCTACGCCGAAAAGGCGCGGATGCGCGCGGAACAGCAGGATCCCGAGCACATCAAGGACACGCTGGAGCATTTCAACGTGGGCCGGTCGCGGATCGCCTCGAAGGGCATGGACCGCAACCCGGACTACGGAAAGGTCGAGGGCGCGCCCAAGCTGGTTGCGGTGCCAGAGGCCGAACAGATCGAGCGCGGGCTGTACATGATCGGGCAGGTCGCAAGCCTGCACGACCGTCCGATGACCATCGCGGCATTGCACGCGGATGTGTGCGGCGGTTCGCAGGACCTGCTGGCGGCCTTTGCCCCGAAGGGCGAGGTGTCCGCCGCGCCCCGGACCGAGGAAGGCCCGGGCGCGCGCATTGCCATCACGGGGCTTGGCACCATCCTGCCGGGCGCCGCCGACCTGTCGACCTACTGGGAAAACATACTCGACCGCGTGGACGCGATCCAAGAGGTGCCGGAACGGCGCTGGGACTGGCGCCGCTACTACGACGCGGATCGCAACGCGCCGGACAAGACCTATTCGCGCTGGGGCGGTTTCGTGGACGAGATCGATTTCGATCCGATCCGCTACGGGATTCCGCCGAACTCCATGCCGTCGATCGAACCCTTGCAGCTTCTGGCGCTCGAGGTCGTGCGGCAGGCGCTGGAGAGTGCCGGCTTCAGGGACGGGCAGATCCCGGACCCCGAGTTGCGCCGCCGGACCTGTGTCATCATCGGCGTGGGCGGTGGCGCGGGGCCCCTGGGCCAGCGCTATGCCGTGCGTTCGTCGCTGCCGGCGATCGACGGCCGCATGTCGGAGCTTGCCGAAAGCCGCCTGCCGGAATGGACCGAGGACAGTTTCCCCGGCATCCTGCTGAACGTGATCGCCGGGCGGATCGCGAACCGGTTCGACCTTGGGGGCGTCAACTTCACCGTCGACGCGGCCTGCGGGTCGTCGCTGGCGGCCGTCATGATGGCGGCGCGCGAAATCGAGAACGGATCGGCGGACATGGCCATTGTCGGCGGCGCCGACAGTTTCCAGAACCCGTTCGACTTCCTTGCCTTCGCGAAGACCCGCGCGCTGAGCCCGCGCGGCCGCTGCCGCACCTTTGACGCCGGCGCCGATGGCATTGCGATTTCCGAGGGTCTGGCGACGATGGTGCTGCGTCCGCTGGACCAGGCCGAGCGTGCCGGCGACCGCATCTACGCCGTGCTGCGCGGTGTTGCCGGGGCGTCGGACGGACGCGACCTGTCGTTGACTGCGCCGCGGGCCGAGGGCCAGCAGGAAACGCTGCGCCGGGCTTACGAACGTGCCGGGATTTCTCCGGGTACGGTGTCTGCCGTCGAGGCGCATGGCACGGGGACGGTCGTGGGCGACCGGACCGAGATCGAGAGCCTCTCGGCGGTGTTTGCAGAGGCGCGCGGTGACCGGCAGTTCTGCGGCGTGGGCTCGGTAAAGTCGATGATCGGGCATACCAAGGCGGCGGCGGGTTGTGCGGGCATCGCCAAGATGGCGCTGGCGCTGCACCACCGGGTCCTGCCGTCGACGTTGAACGTCGAGGTGCCGAACCCGACGGCGAATTTCCCCGATAGCCCGTTCTACGTGATGACCGAGGCGCGCCCCTGGCTGCGCCATGGCGATACCCCGCGACGTGCGGGCGTCAGCGCCTTCGGCTTTGGCGGGACCAATTTCCATGCGGTGCTGGAGGAATACGAAGGCGGATATCTGCCGCGTCATCAGGAGCCGTTCCGCCGGAACTGGGGGCATGAGCTCTTCGTGTTCTCGGCGGCGGATGCCGGCGCGCTGAAGGCGGCCGTCGAGGCCGCGGCCGCCGGGATCGCGGGCTTGCCGGATCATGTGCGGATGGCCGAGGTGGCCGCGAGCCTTGCGGCGCGCTTCGATCCGCAGGCCGAGGCGCGGCTTTCGCTGGTCGCCGGATCGCTGGCCGAGGCGGCGGAACGTCTGGCCGCAGTGGCCGGGCAGATCGATCCTGCGCAGCCAGACCTGCGCCAGGTGGATGTGCGCGGTGCCTTCCTGTCGCTTGGTGCGCCGTTGACGTCGGACGAGGTTGCGTTCCTCTTCCCGGGCCAGGGTTCGCAATACCCGGGCATGGCGGCGGATCTTGCGATGACCTTCCCGGCCTTGCGGATGGCCGTGGAGGCGGCTGGCCGGATCATCGGGGACGGCACGCCCGCGCCCCTGGGCGATCTCATCTGGCCGCGCCCGACGCTTGACGAGGCCGAGGCGGTCGCGCAGGCCGAGGCGCTCAAGGCCACGAACGTGGCGCAACCGGCCATCGGCGCGGTGTCGGCAGGGATGCTGGACATCCTGCGCGGGCTCGGGCTTGCCGCGGGGCAGGCGGCGGGCCACAGTTTTGGCGAATACACCGCATTGCATGCGGCTGGCGCCTTCGATGTTGATACGCTTGTCAGTCTGGCTTTCGCACGCGGCGATGCAATCGTGCGGACAGGCGGTGACGACCTCGGCGCGATGATCGCGGTCAGTGCTGACGCGGCAGCCGTGCGTGAGGCCGTGTCCGCTGTGGACGGTATCACGCTGGCCAACATCAACGCGCCGGACCAGACGGTCATCGCCGGGCCGACGCCCGCGATCGAAAAGGCAGCGGAGGCGCTGACGTCCGCCGGCCTTTCCGGCACGCGTCTGCCGGTTGCCTGCGGTTTCCATTCCGATTGCGTGGCGCCTGCGCGCGACCTGCTCGCCAGTGCACTTGAGGCAGCGCCGGTCGGTGTGCCCGGGATAACGGTGATGGCGAACGAGACCGCCGCGCCCTATCCGGGCGATGCGGCGCAGGTGAAGGCACAACTGGCCCGGCACCTCGTGTCGCCGGTGGACTTCCTTGGCGGAATCACCGCGATGCACGAACGCGGTGCGCGACTTTTCATCGAGGTCGGCCCGGGATCGGTGCTGACGCGCCTTGCCGACCGAATTCTCGGCGATGCGCCGCATGTGGCGGTGTCGACAGACGTGAAATCGCGCGGCGGCGTCCAGCAGTTCCTGACCGCCCTGGCGGCCGCTTCGGCGGCGGGCCTGCCGTTGGCGCTGGGCAAGCTGTTCGAGCGGCGGGCGGACTCCGGCCTCGATGTGGTGGGCTGGGTCGTTCCGGCTCGCGAGACACCGAAGCTCTTGTGGAAGGTGGACGCGGCGAATGCACGTCCGGCGGGCGGTGCGCCCGCCCGGCGCGGCTTTGCCGCGCGGATCGAGGAAGATCCGGTCGCGGCGCCGGTTGCGTCCACGCCGGTGGTCACGGCGCCAGCGCCTGAGACCACGCCTGCACCCGTCGCCACGGCACAGCCCGTGGCCTCCGCCGAGGCGGCTGCCGTTTTGGCCCGGCACCAGGCGTTGATGCAGCAGTTCCTGCAAGGCCACCGGGAGGTGATGCTGTCCTGGATAGGGTCCGGCGCCGGAGCAGGGGCGGGGCATGCAATGTCGCTTCCGGCGATGCCCGCGGCATCGCCCGCCCCCGCCCCCGCGGCTGCGGTGCCCGCGCCGGCTGCGGAAATCCCGAGCCCTGCGCCGGTGGCGGCGCAGGCCCCGGTGACTGCGCCTGCCGCGGCGGTTGCGTCGGTTGCTCCGGCCCCAGCGATCAGCGCCGGTGCGGTGACGGACTCCCTGTTGGGCCTGATCGCGGAGCGGACGGGTTATCCGCCCGAGATGCTGGACGCGAAGCTGGACCTTGAGGCCGACCTCGGGATCGACTCGATCAAGCGGGTGGAGATTCTGGGCGAGCTGCGGACGCGCTGGCTGAAGGACGCCGGCGAGGCCGCGCAGGAGCGGATGGGCCCCGTGTCCCGCGAGCGGACGGTCGACGGGATCGTGGCGAAGTTCATGGAGGTCGTGGCGGAATTCGCGGCGCCTGCGGTGGCGCAGGCCGCGCCTGTCGCGGCGGTTGCGCCTGTCGCGGCGGCCCCAGCGATCAGCGCCGGTGCGGTGACGGACTCCCTGTTGGGCCTGATCGCGGAGCGGACGGGTTATCCACCCGAGATGCTGGACGCGAAGCTGGACCTCGAGGCGGACCTCGGGATCGACTCGATCAAGCGGGTGGAGATCCTGGGCGAGTTGCGGACGCACTGGCTGAAGGACGCCGGCGAGGCCGCGCAGGAGCGGATGGGTCCGGTGTCCCGCGAGCGGACAGTCGACGGGATCGTGGCGAAGTTCATGGAGGTGGTTGCGGAGTTCGCGGCGCCTGTCGCGGCGCCGGTCCCGGTGGCTGCGCCTGCCGTGCCTGTCGCGGCGGCCCCTGCGATCAGCGCCGAAGCGGTGACGGACTCCCTGTTGCGCCTGATCGCGGAGCGGACGGGTTATCCGCCCGAGATGCTGGACGCGAAGCTGGACCTTGAGGCGGACCTCGGGATCGACTCGATCAAGCGGGTGGAGATCCTGGGCGAGTTGCGGACTCACTGGCTGAAGGACGCCGGCGAGGCCGCGCAGGAACGGATGGGTCCGGTGTCCCGCGAGCGGACAGTCGACGGGATCGTCGCGAAGTTCATGGAGGTGGTTGCGGAGTTCGCGGCGCCGGTGGCGGCGCGGTCGCATGAAGACGCTGTCCGCAAGGACCTGACCGACTGGCATGGGCGTTTCGTCATGATCCCGCGCAGGGTCGCCGCGCCCACACCGCAGAAGGCGCTCGTCGCTGGCAGGATCTATGCGATGACCGGCCCCGATGGGGACGTCACGGCGCTGTTGGCGAAACGGATCGAGGCGGCTGGCGCGTCGGCATTGCGGATCACGTCGCTGGAGGACGCGGAGATTCGCGCCGCGCTTGCCGGCGTGGACGCGCCGTTGGGCGGGCTCTTTCATGTCTGGCCGCTGACGCGTCGCGCCGCGACCTCTGAAATGACCGCGGCGGACTGGGCAGAGGCCGTGGATGGCGACCTGCGCACGCTCTACTCGGTCTTGAACGCGGTCGGTGCGGAACTGGCCGGAACGCCAGGTGGATTCGTTCTTGCGGCGTCCGCCATGGGCGGTGCCTTCGGCTTCGACGGTGCGTTGAGCGGGGCGCCGAGCGCGGCAGGCGCGCCGGGCTTTCTGAAGTCGGCGGCCAAGGAATGGGAGGCGCTTCACGTCCGCGCGGTGGACATGGAGGCGTCGCTGTCCCCTGACGAGGTCGTGGAGATCCTGGTGGATGAGGCCGGGCGCCGCGGCGGCGAGGTCGAGATCGGCTGGAAGGGTGGGGTGCGCTTCGACCTGGTGGCCGAATTGCGACCGCTGGTCCATGACGCGGCGCTGCCGGTCGAGGGGCTTGGCCCGGACGACGTGGTGCTGGTGACAGGTGGGGCGCGTGGGATCACCGCGAAGATCGTGCGCCATCTGGCGGCACATCACGGGCCGCACTTCGTGCTTCTGGGATCGAGCCCGCTGGATACGGACGTGCCGGCGGATCTTCCGGCGGGCGCAGACGAACGGGCGATCCGGGCGCATCTGGTCGCGGGCCGCAAGGCGGCCGGTCTGCCGCTGGTCCCCGCCGAGATCGAGGCCGAGACCCGGCGCCTCGTCAAGGCGCGCGAGATGGCGGAAACGCTCGATGCCGTGCGTGCCTCGGGCTGCGACGTGGAGTACATCAGTGCCGACGTCCGCGATCCCGATGCCTTTGGCGCCGCGATCGCCGGGGTCTACGACCGCCATGGCCGGATCGATGTTGTGCTGCATGGCGCGGGCGTGATCGAGGACAAGCTGATCGCGGACAAGACGCTGGAAAGCTTCGAGAACGTGGTCAAGACAAAGACCGGCAGCGCGTTCACCCTGGCCCGTGCGCTACAGATTGAGTCGGTGAAGTGTCTTGTCTTCTTCACCTCCGTAGCGGGTCGGTTTGGCAACCGTGGTCAGGGTGACTACGGTGCGGGCAACGAGATCGTATCGAAGCTTGCACGCACGCTCGATGCCTCGGTGCCGGGTCGGGTCGTTGCGATAAGCTGGGGCCCGTGGGACAGCGGTGGCATGGTGACCGCCGAGATCAAGGCGCAGTTCAGCCGCCTTGGGATCGAGGCGATCGATCCCGCGAACGGTGTCGCTGCGCTGGAGGTCGAATTGCAGAAGGGCGCTGCGGGCGAACCAGAGGTCGTCTGGGGGCGTGGTCCCTGGGAAGAGGGTGGCGCGTTGCACCGAGAGGTGGCTGAATGAGCCCCGCCGAAGGGGGCGCGCGCAGCATGCAGGACCAGGAGCCCATCGCCATCGTCGGCATGGCCGGGATCTATCCCAAGGCGAAGGACCTGCAGGCCTACTGGCGTAACATCATGGCGGGCGTCGACGCAGTTGACGACGCCCCGGAGGATTGGTGCGGCGACCTGTTCCTCGACCCTGACAGCAGCGAGAACGACCGGATCTATACCAAGCGCGGCGGGTTTCTCGGCGATCTGGCGGTCTTCGACCCGCTGAAACATGGCGTGATGCCAAGTTCCATCGATGGCGGCGAGCCCGACCAGTTCCTTGCGCTGGAGGTGGCGGCGCGCGCTGTGGCGGATGCAGGTTTCGACCAACGCCCGGTGCCGGGGGACCGGGTCGCGGTGATCCTGGGTCGGGGCACCTACATCAACCGCGGGTTCACCACCGTCGTCCAGCACGGGATCATGGTCGACCGGATGCTGGCGATCCTGAAGAAGCTGCATCCAGAAACGTCCGAGGGCGAACTGGCCGAGGTCAAGGCGACGCTCAAGGCATCGCTGCCTCCCTTCAACGCCGAGATGTCGCCGGCGCTTGTGCCGAACCTCGTGACCGGGCGTATCGCCAACCGGCTGGATTTCCGGGGCACTAACTACATCGTCGACGCCGCATGCGCGTCGTCGCTCATCGCGCTGGAGCGTGGGGTGGCCGACCTGCGGGCCGGACGTTGCGATATGGCGGTGGTCGGTGGCGTCCATGCGTCGACCCCACCGCCGATCTACATGATCTTCTGCCAGCTCGAGGCCTTGTCGCGGAAGGGGCGCATCCGGCCGTTCTCGGCAGAGGCGGACGGCACGCTTCTGGCCGAGGGAGTCGGGCTCTTGTGCATCAAGCGGCTGTCGGATGCCGAGGCGGCGGGCGACAGGATATATGCGCTTGTGAAATCGGTTGGCGTTGCGAGCGACGGGCGCGGGTCGGGGATTCTTGCGCCGCGGCTTGAAGGGGAGATGCTGGCTCTCAGCCGTGCCTATGACGAGGCGGGTGTCGATCCGGCCACCATCGGGCTGGTCGAGGCGCACGGAACGGCCACCACGGTCGGCGATGCCACCGAGGTCGAGGCGCTCGCCAGGCAATTCGGGCCGCGCAAGGGCGGTGCCCCCGATTGCGCTTTGGGGTCCGTCAAGTCGATGATCGGGCATTGTCTTCCGGCTTCGGGATCTGCGGGACTTATCAAGACGGCTCTTGCGCTGCACCACCGGGTTCTGCCGCCAACGCTCGTCGATACGCCGAACCCCAAGCTCGGGATCGAGAAGACGCCGTTCTACCTGAACACCGAAGCCCGCCCCTGGGTCCATGGGGGGCCGACACCGAGGCGGGCCGGCGTGAATGCATTCGGCTTTGGCGGCATCAACGCCCACGCAATCCTTGAGGAATACCCGGGGCCGCAGCCCGATGTGCCTGAGTTGTTGCGCGGGACAGAAGCCATCCTTCTGGATGCAGACAGCGAACCGTCGTTGCGTGCGCGTGTGGGTGACGTGAAGGCCAGACTGGCCAGTGCACCGTTCAACGCCGCCGCCGCTGCGATTTCGAAGGAGTTGGGGCAGGGGACATGGCGCGCTGCCATTGTCGCCACGGACGCCGACGACGCGGTCGCCAAGCTGGACCGGATCCTCGCTGCGCTGGACAAGGGCAAGACGCGGTTGCGCGACCGGCGAGGCGTCTATCTTGGGGCCGAGCCGCTGGGGTCCGAGGGCAAGGTGGCCTTTATGTTCCCCGGAGAGGGCAGCCAGCACGCGGGAATGCTGCGGGAGTTGATGCTGCATTTCCCCGTTATGCGGCAGTGGTTCGACCTCGTCGACGGGGCCTTCGCGGATGCCGGGCGCGATCTTCTGCCCAGCCAGGCGATCTTTCCACCGCCGGGAACGGGCGGTGGCAACGGGGCCGGCGACCTCTGGCGCATGGATCTCGGGCCCGAGGCCATCTTTGCAGCAAACCAGGCGATGCACGCCCTCTTTACCCGGCTTGGGGTGCGGGCCGACATGCTGGTCGGCCATTCCACGGGCGAATACTCGGCGCTCTATGCCGCCGGCGTGACGGCACGTGACGATCCCAACGAGGTGCAGCGCGAAATGCGGGCCCTCAATGATGTCTACCAGCGCCTGAACGCCGAGGGTGCGGTGGCCGATGGTGTGCTTGTCGCGCTGGGTGCGGTCAGTGCCGATGCGTTGAAGTCACGGCTTGACGAGCGCAAGGACGTCTGGCTGGCGATGGACAATTGTCCCAACCAGTTGGTTCTGGCGACGACCAGCAATGAAGGCGCGGCCTGGGCAGAGGCCACGGCTGCGGCACTGGGCGGTGTCAGCGAGCTCCTGCCGTTCCGCAGGGCCTACCATTGTCCGGCGTTCCAGGGGTTTTCCGACGGCCTCAAGACCTTTCTTGAAACCCTGCCCGTGAATCCCCCGTCGCTGCCCACCTATTCCTGTCTGACGGCGGCACCTTTCCCGGTGGATCCGGCTGAAATCCGGGCAATGACCGCTCAGCAATGGGCGGGCCGGGTCAGGTTCGTCGAGACGATCGGTGCCATGTATGACGATGGCGCGCGGATCTTCGTGGAATGCGGCCCGCGAAACAACCTGGTGTCCTTCGTGGACGATATTCTCCGCAAGAAGCCGCATGCTTCCATCGCGGCCGATACGGTCGCGCGTGCGGGATTGGAACAGCTACAGCACGCGATGGCCGTGCTGGCGGTAGAGGGCGTGGAATTCGACGTTGCCGCGCTTTTCGGGCCACGGACAACGGCGGACGGCACCGCCCGGCGGCCGCAGGTTCTGAAGATGGGTATTCAGCCCATGTCGATCGATGCGATGGCGGTTCCCGAACGCAAGCCCCGGGCCCCGGACGTTCGGCCATTGCCCGAGAGCGAAGCGCCTAGCGCGGTTCCATCGACGCCGGAAGCGACAGCGCCCAAGGCGTCGGCTGGGACCGGCAACGCCATGCTGGACAGCTATTTTCAGACGCTGGAGCAATTCCTGTCAGTCGAGCAGGAGATCATGGGCGCCTATCTCGGGGGCTCTGGTGCGTCCGGTGCGGCCTCGGTGTCCGCGTCAGGGCCGGCCGTGGCTGCGGACAGCGATCTCGGGCGTTTTCCGCTGCTCGATGGCATCTCTCGGCAGGCGGACGGAAAGCTGGTGGCCTCGGTCACCGTAAGTGCCGAGAACTGGCCCTACCTTGACGATCACAGCTTTGGGCGGGGCATATCCCATGCCGATCCGGCGTTGTCGGGATTGCGCGTGGTGCCGCTGACGTTCTCCATCGAGGTGTTGGCGGAAGCCGCAGCAGCCCTTCATCCGGATCTGACGGTGGTCGCGTTGAACGAGGTGCGCGCCTCGCGCTGGCTGGCGCTGGAACAGCCACAGAGGCGTTTCGAGGTCGTCGCCGAACCCTTGCCGGGCACCACGCCCGTTCGTGTCCGCGTTCGACTGCGCGAGGCCGACGGTCCGGCGTTGCGGCCTGTCCTTGTCGAGGCAGAGGTGGAACTGGCCAGCGCCGCGCCCGAAGCGCCATTGCCGCGTGCAATGAAGATTGGGGCGATCAAGCCTGCGGCCTGGACCAACGAAGACACGTATTCCCGCATCATGTTCCATGGACCTCGTTTGCAGGCGGTGCGTTCGGTCACCGTATTCGGTGACGCAGGCGCCGAAGGCGAACTGGTGGGAATGCCTGCGGATGCACTGATCGCCGGCGTTCCTGCGCCAAGGTTCGAAACGGACGGCGTTACGCTGGACGCCGTCGGGCAGCTCGTTGGTGTCTGGGCCGCCGAGATGCTG
>JAUIIC010000148.1 GCA_030431935.1 Alphaproteobacteria bacterium
CCGCGATCCAGTCGCTCCACGCCGCGACCCCCCGCGGCGCCCGGCCCGACGCCCGCGCGCTGACCGCGCTCTACGACGCGCTCGCGCTGCATCATCCCGCGCTGGGCGTGCTGGTGGCCCGCGCCGTGGCCCATGGCGACCGCGACGGCCCCGCCGCCGGGCTGCGCCTGCTGGACGCCATCGCCCCAGAGCGCGCCGCGGGGTATCAGCCCTACTGGGCCGCGCGCCTGTCGCTCGCCCGCGCCGCCGGTCAGGACGCCGCCGCCGACATGGCCCGCCGCCGCGCCATGGCCCTCACCGCCGACCCCGCCGTCGCCGCCTGGCTGGCCACCCGCTAAGGGGTGCCGCCGGGGGTGTAGGGATAGCGCGCCGCGATCGCGGCCCGCGCGTCGAAATCGAGCCCCACCTCGGCGCAGATCCGCTTCGCCCTTGCCTCGCGCGCGCCCCGGTTGTCCTCCGCCCGCGCCCGCACCAGCAGGCAATCCACCAGCCATCCCGCCGCACTCCGCACCTCCGGATGTGCCGCATTGCCCTCATGCACCGCCCACAACAAGTCACGGGCCTCCTGCAACAGCGCCTCCGCCCGGTCCGCCCGCCCGGCCTCCAGCCAGCTGGATCCGGTGTTCACCAAACCGTAGCCCAGCCGCGCGTCCCCCGGCGGCAGCACCGCGCGCCGGATCGCCAGAGAGGCGCCGAAAAGCCGCGCCGCCGCCGCCCCGCGCCCCTGTGCGGAACGCACCGCGCCAAGGTTGTTCGCCGATTCCGCCACCTCATCGCTGCCCCGCCCGAACAGCCCCCGGCGCAGGGCCAGCGCCTGCTGAAACCGCTTCGCAGCCTGCTCCAGCGCCCCGTCATCCCCTTGCCGCCCCAACTCGAATAGCACCCCGCCCTGCTGGTCATAGCTACTGGCCAGGTGCGCCGATCCCGGCCGATGCGCCTCATCCAGCGCCACCGCCCGGTCAAGTTCCAAAAGCGCCCCTGGCAGGTCGTCCGTGTAGCTCAGTGCCATACCCAACGTGCCATGGCCCAACGCGATGCCCCGGTCCTCCTCGGGCAATCGCACCTGTTTCAGCGCCAGCGCCCCGCGCGCCATCTCCAACGCACCGGGAAAATCCGCAAGCCGGCCCAGGTAGATCGCCGCATGGTTCAACAGCGTGTCCATCGCCGCCGTCGCCGGTGCAGCCCCCGATTCCCACATCGCGCGGACATGTGGCGTCAGCCGGCGGCACTCGGTCCAATTGGACGAAACATGAACCTCTCCCGGATACACCGCCCCCAACAGCGCCGCCGCCGCCCGCGCCATCGCGTCGTCCCCCTGCATCGCCCGCAGCGCCGCCGCCGTCATCCGGTGCATCGCGGCGTCCACGGACGGCCCGGCGATCAGAGAGCGGTCGGCAAGCTCCGCCATCGCGGCCCGCACCGCCGCCGCATCGCCCGCCAGCGCCTGCACCGCCGCGGGCATGTCGGCCTTGTGCGCCTCCCACCACTCCCCGCCCGGCGCATCCGCGATCAGCCGCGCCGCCAGCCCCTCTGCCGCCCACCAGGCAAACAGGTCCGCCACCAGCCGCGCGTTTTCCGACAGCCGTGCATAGCTTAGCCGCACCGCCCCGATGACGGATGTCGGGTAATCTTCGTTCCGCGGCTCGCGCGCGATGATCGCCGAGACGTCGCGGCGGTAGTCGTCGAACCCGCCGCCCTCGCGCGCGATCAGCCGCCCCGCCATCACCAGCGCCAGCGGCAGCCCGCCCAGCACCTCGGCCAGCGCCCGCGCCCCGGCCGCGTCCTCGGTCCGCTCGGCGGTCTCCATCAACAGCCGCACCGCCGCGCCGTCCTCGGTGTCGAACTTCAACACGTCCGCCTTCATCACCGCGAACCCGGGCCAGCCCGTCCCCTGCCGCGTGGTGACGATCAGGTGCGCGCCGCGCGGCTCCAGCCCCTTGAAGTCGTCATAGCCCTCGACGTTGTCATAGATCACCAGCCACCGGTCGCCGCGCGCGGCCAGCTTCGCCAGCACCGCCTGTGCGTCGGCCTCCTTCGCCGCCTCGGGCACCGCCAGCCCCAGGGGCCCGCACAGCCCCATCAGCCCGTCGATCACCGCCTGCCGCGTGCCCGCGGTCAGCCACAGGACCCCGGCATAGTCGTCGCGATATTCCTCGGCATAGGCGCGCGCCAGCGTCGACTTGCCGATCCCCCCCTGCCCCGCCAGGATCGCGCCAGAGTTCGTGACCTGCACCCCGCCGCTCTCGGCCAGCTTCCCGTACAGTTCTACCAGGTCCACCTCGCGCCCCACCACCCGCCGCCCCGTGGGCACGCCGATGTAGCAGGGAGAGGTGGGCGCGGGGTTCTGAGGTGGGTCGCTTGCCGCAGCTTCCGCGTGCACGATCACCGGAATCGGCTTGGGCGTCCTCGGAAACAGACGCGCCGCGCCAGCGATCAGACCCCAAACGAACAACAGGATCGTGATGATGCTCGCAAGGATGCCCAGCGCATTGTTCGTCGCGCCCGCATTGTGCCCAAAGAAGAACTCCCAGATTACTTGCCAACCGCTTTGCACAACCCCGCCCCGGCCCTACACCACCATGGCGGCAGTCAAGCACAGCGGGCCGCGCCTGTTAAGCGAAACCCCCTGGCTTCTTCTGTTCAGAAATACTCTCGCCGGAGGCACGCCGCAAAGCGGCGTTCCCGCGCCACCGCGCCGACGTCATGCCGACGTTGTGCCGACGCGATGCCGACGTGGCGTTCAGCCGGCGCCAAGCTGCGCCATCACCTCGTCCGAGACCTCGAAATTCGCGGTGACGGTCTGGATGTCGTCGTCGTCCTCCAGCGCCTCGATCAGCTTCATCAGCTTCTGCGCGCCGGCCAGGTCCAGTTCTGTCGTGGTGGTGGGCTTCCAGATCAGCTTGGTGGAATCGCTTTCGCCCAGCTCGGCCTCCAGCGCGGTCGAGACCTCGTTCAGGTCGGTGTCGGCACAATATATGACGTGCCCGTCCTCGGAACTGTCCACATCTTCCGCGCCCGCCTCGATCGCGGCCATCAGCACGGTGTCGGCGTCGCCCACGGACGCCGGGTAGACGATCTCGCCCTTGCGCTCGAACATGAAGCTGACCGACCCGGTCTCGCCCAGGTTCCCGCCGTTCTTGCCGAAGGTCGAGCGCACGGTGGATGCGGTCCGGTTGCGGTTGTCGGTCATCGCCTCGACGATCACCGCCACACCGTCCGGCCCATAGCCCTCGTACCGGATCTCCTCGTAGTTATCCCCTTCTCCCCCAACGGCTTTCTTGATCGCCCGGTCGATGTTCTCCTTCGGCATCGAGTTCGACTTGGCCTCCTTGATGGCCAACCTCAGGCGGGGGTTCTTGTCCGGATCCGGGTCGCCCATCTTGGCGGCGACGGTGATCTCCTTCGAGAACTTGGAAAACAGCTTGGACCGCGCGGCGTCCTGCCGCCCCTTGCGGTGCTGGATGTTCGCCCATTTTGAATGGCCTGCCATGACCTTCTCCGTCCCTGGAACCTGCTTCGGCGCTCTATACCCCCGAGGCCCGGCAAAGGGCAATTCCCTCTGGTCGTCCCATGCGCAAGCCCCTAGGCTCCGCCCATGACCGACCGATCCCTCCCCGACGCCGAAACGATCGCCGCCTTCCGCCGCGACGGGGCGGTCTGCGTGCGCGGCCTGTTCGACGGCTGGGTCGACATCATCGCCGCCGGAATCGAGCGCAACATGGCCGACCCGGGCCCCTACGCGGCCGAGAACCTTCTGCCGGGCGAAGGCGGGCGGTTCTTCGACGACTATTGCAACTGGCAGAGAATCCCCGAGTTCCAGCAGGTCATCGACGGATCGCCGGTGGCCGAGGTCGCCGCCGCCCTGTTGGGGTCGGACACCGTCCAGCTGTTTCACGACCATGTCCTGGTCAAGGAGCCGGGCACGGCCAAGCCCACGCCCTGGCACCAGGACGGGCCCTATTACTTCGTCGAGGGGACCCAGACCGTCAGCTTCTGGGCCCCGGTCGAGCCGGTGACGACCGCCACGCTGCGCTGTGTCGCGGGGTCTCACCTCTGGCCCAGGCCGGTGCTGCCGACGCGCTGGCTGAAGGAAGACGCCTTCTATCCCGACGAGAACGCCTACATGCCCGTCCCCGACCCCGATGCCGAGGGGATGCAGGTGCTTGAATGGGCGCTGGAGCCGGGCGACGCCGTCGCCTTCGACTTTCGGGTGCTGCACGGCGCGCGCGGAAACACGTCGGCATCGCGTCGGCGGGCGTTCTCGCTGCGGCTGGTGGGCGATGACGCCCGCGTGGTGGACCGGCCCGGGCGCACCTCGCCGCCGTTCCCGGGACACGGTATGCGGGCCGGAGAGCGGCTGCGCCCCGACTGGTTCCCGGTGATCCTGGGCCCGGATGGCCGCAGCCCGGCGGATGGCGCGGCGGCGCGCGCGGCCGGACTCTAGGCGCGGGCCGGCGGCGGCATGACGGGCGACCAGATCATCCTGTTTTCGCTGTTCGGAGCGGTCTTCGGCTTTCTGCTCTGGGGGCGGTTCCGCTATGACATCGTCGCCTTCACGGCCTTGATGCTGGCGGTGATCCTTGGCGTGGTGCCGGTGGACGATGCATTCTCGGGCTTCGGCCATCCGGCGACGCTGGTGGTGGCGCTGGTGCTGGTGGTCTCGGCCGGGCTGGTGCGGTCGGGCGCGGTCTACCTCATAACCCGGACGCTGGTGGACAGCACAAGATCGCTGGGAAGCCATATCGCGATCATGGGCGGGATCGGCGGCGTGCTGTCGGCCTTCATGAACAACGTGGCGGCGCTCGCGCTCTTGATGCCGGTCGACATTCAGACCGCGCGCAAGGCTGGGCGCCCACCCAGCCTGTCGCTGATGCCCCTGTCCTTCGCCACGATCCTGGGCGGCATGGTGACGCTGATCGGCACGCCACCCAACATCATCATCGCCTCGATCCGGGAGGATGCGCTGGGCGAGCCCTTTGCCATGTTCGATTTCGCCCCGGTGGGGGGCGTGACGGCCATCGCGGGCCTTGTGTTCGTGGCGCTGGTGGGCTGGCGGCTGATCCCGCGCAACGACGAGGCCAGCGGCGCGGGCAGCACGGAAGCGCATTACAAGGAATACCTTGCGGAACTGGTGGTTCCCGAGGCGTCCAAAGCGGTGGGCCAGACGCTGGCCGACCTGGCAGAGGTCGCCGACAAGAACGACGTCGCACTGATCGGCATCGTGCGGGGCGGCAAACGCCTGCCCGGCCTGTCGCGCAACCGCCCGCTTGCCCCGGGTGACGCGATCATGATCGAGGCAGCGCCAGAAGCGCTGGACGAGTTCCGCGCGGCCCTGTCGCTCGACTTCGCCGATGGCAAGCCGGCCGAGGCGCTGGAAGCGGCCGGGGCAGGCCTGACACTGTCCGAGGTGGTCGTCACCGACGACGCACGCATCGCGGGCAAGTCCGCGCAGGCGATCGGGCTATCCTGGCGGCAAAGGGCGGTGCTTCTGGGCATTTCACGCAAGGGCCAGGCGATCCGCAGCGAGATCCGGCGTACCATCGTCCAGCCGGGCGATATCCTGCTGCTGCTGACCCCCGAAGAGCGCGAGCATGACGTGATCGACTGGCTTGGCTGCCTGCCGCTGGCCGACCGGGGGCTGGCGGTGACACAGACCTCGCGCACCTGGCTGGCGATCGGGCTGTTCGCGGCGGCGGTGGCGGCGGCAAGCGTGGGGCTTGTCTACCTGCCCGTGGCGCTGGGCTGCGTGGTGGCGGCCTATGCCTTGTTGCGCATCGTGCCGCTGTCGGAGTTGTACCATCACATCGAATGGCCGGTCGTGGTGCTGCTGGGGTCCATGATCCCGCTGGGCGCGGCGCTGGAGACCTCTGGCGGCACGGCGCTGATCGCGGACGCGCTGACCAGCCTGACCGAGGGCCTGCCCGCCTGGGCGATCCTGACCGTCCTGATGCTGGTGACCATGACCCTGTCGGACATCCTGAACAATACGGCCACGACCATCGTCGCCGCGCCCGTGGGCATCGGCATGGCCGAGCGGCTGGGCGTGAACCCCGACCCGTTCCTGATGGCGGTGGCAATCGCGGCGTCCTGCGCCTTCCTCACCCCCATCGGGCACAAGAACAACACGCTGATCCTTGGGCCGGGCGGCTACCGTTTCGGCGACTACTGGCGGATGGGCCTGCCGCTGGAGCTTCTGGTGGTGGCGGTGTCGATCCCGTCGATCCTGATCTTCTGGCCCCTGTGAGACCCCGATGAGCAAGCCGTTCCTTATCCTGCAACTGCGCCCTGAAACCGATGCCGCGGATGGCGAGTACGCCGCGATCCTCGACAAGGCCGGGCTGGCCGAAGCCGAGACGCACCGCATCAGGCTGGACCAGCAGGCGCTGCCTGAAGGGCTGGACGTGGGCAACTATGCCGGGGTGATCGTGGGCGGCGGGCCGGGCTGTGTCAGCGACCCGCCCGACAAGAAATCGCCCGTCGAAGCGCGGATCGAGGCCGCCGTTCTGGGGCTGATGCCGCAGATCGTGGCGCGGGATCACCCGTTCATGGGCTGTTGCTACGGCATCGGCATCCTGGCGCATCACCTGGGCGCCGAGGTGTCCAAGCGGCGCTTTGGCGAACCCGTCGGCGCCGCGCCCTGCCGGGTGACGCCCGAAGGCGCCGCCGATCCGCTGCTGGCCGGGCTGCCCGAGATGTTCGAGGCCTTCCTTGGCCACAAGGAGGCGGTGCAGGAGCTGCCCGCGGGCGCCGTGCATCTCATGACGTCCGATACCTGCCCGTTCCAGATGATCCGGCACGGGCAGAACGTCTATGCCACGCAATTCCACCCCGAGGCCGATGCGCGGGATTTCGAGCGGCGCATCCACATCTACAAGGGGTACGGGTATTTCCCGCCCGAAGAGGCGGCCGCGCTGATCGCGGCCTGCCACGCCGCGGACGTGACCCATCCCGGCACCATCCTGCGCCGGTTCGCGGCGCGCTACCGCTGATCCACTGGCGGTTTCGACTGGCTTTCCCGGGTGCGCGCTGTGACCGGAAGATAGGCCTCGGGCCGCTTCTCGATCCCGTCCATCAGGCGTTTGGCGATCAACTGGACGATGGCGAAGCCGAACGTCGGGTTCTGGTTGTAGAGCGACAGGAAGCGCGCTTCGTCGATGGCGAGGATACGGCACGCACCGACACAGCGGGCCGAAACCGTGCGTTCCTTTGCATCGGTGAAGAAGGCGATTTCTCCGAAGATGTCCCCGGGGTTCAGGGTGACGCCGATCTCTTCCAGCAGGATCTGGCCCTCGTCGAGGAAGTACAGGTTATCCGGCGGATCCCCCTTGGCGAAGACCAGCGAGCCGGCGGCATAGGTCCTAGGGCTGGCCATCCTGCGCAGCCAGGTGAAATCGGCGTCCTTCCCCCGCTGGGCGCGCACCCTCGAAACACCCTGGACAAGCTGCCAGAGCCGAAAGCCGTTCAGGGGCAGCAGGATCGCGTGCAGCGCCAAGACCGAAGGCAGGCCGGACTGCCATCCGAAGTAGATGAAGCACACGTTCGCGCAGACCGCGGTCGCCCGCAGCGGAAGCATCGTCCGCATGGAATAGGCCGCAAGCGTCAGGGCCGCTGCAACCCAGCCGACACCTTCAACGATCACCTTGCCGCCCCCCTGTTCCACCCGCCGGAGGCCGATGTTCTTGTTTTTGTAACGGAAACCGTCACGAGATCAAAGCGGCCAGATCAGCGGAATGACGGCCGAGGCGACAAGCCCTACGCTGAGATTGAGCGGAATGCCCACCCGCAGGAAGTCGGTGAAGCGATAACCGCCGGGGCCATAGACCAGCATGTTGGTCTGGTAGCCGATGGGCGTGGCGAAACTGGCAGAGGCGGCGACCATCACCGCCACCACCAGCGGGCGCGGGTCGATGCCCAATGCCTGGCCGAGCCCGATGGCGATGGGCGTCACGACAACGGCGACGGCGTTGTTGGACACCAGCTCTGTCAGGACAGAGGTCAGAAGATATATGGCCCAGACCAGAAGGAACGGCGGCAGGTCCGTCATGAGCGGCGCCAGTGCATCGACGATCAGGCGAACGGCGCCCGAAGCCTCCAGCGCCGCGCCCACGGCAAGCATCGCGAAGATCAGCGCCAGAAGCCGCCCGTCGACGAAACCGAACGCCTCGTCCGCGTCTATGCAGCGGGTAACCAGCACCGCCGCCACCGCCACCATCGACAGCGCAAGGATCGGCGCGACGCCCATCGCCGCAAGCACGACGATCCCCAGAAGCGACAGGACCGCCAGCGGCGCATGGCCGCGTCGGTAAGCCCGCGCGGAGGGGCGCGCAATATCCACGAGCCCCACGTCGGCGGCCAGGCGCTGGATGTCCTCGGGCGCGCCTTCGAGCAGCAGCGTGTCGCCGACGCGCACCACGAGGTCGTCAAGCTGACGACCGATGTTCTGGCTGCGCCGATGCACGGCAAGGGGATAGACGCCATAGCGGCGGCGCAGGCGCAACTGACCCAGCGTGCGGCCCACCAGCCGGCAGCCGGGCGTGATGAGCGCCTCGACCGTCGTGGTGCGCACCGAGGACAACTGGTCCACCATGCGCAGGTGTTTGCTTTGCTGCAGGCCGAGAAGTTCCGCCATCTCGGTCCGAAGCACCACGCGGTCGCCCGCTTCGAGGGTCACCGCCGACATGTCGCGCCGCAGCGAGGCATCGCCGCGCAGGACGTCCACCACGCGCACGCCCTCTCGCTTGAAGAGGTCCACAAGGACGACGCGCTGTCCGATCAGTTCGCTGTCCTCAGGGATCGCGACCTCGGTGAAGAACTTCATCCGCGCCTTGTTGGACAGCAGGCTGGCCATGCTGTCGCGGTCAGGCAGCAGCCGGGGCGCGACGAACCGCAGGTAGATCATGCCCCAGGCCACGACGACCAGTCCCAGGGGCGTGACTTCGAGGATGCGGAAGGGTTCCAGCCCCTGGGCCCGCGCCACGCCATCCACCAGAAGGTTGGTCGATGTCCCGATCAGCGTCAGGGTGCCGCCCATGATCGCCCCGTAAGACAACGGGATCAGCAGCTTGGACGGCGACATGCGCAGCTTTTCGGCGAGTTGCACGAAGACCGGGATCATCACGACCACGACGGGCGTGTTCGACACCACGGCAGAGGACAGGACGACGAACCCCATCAGCCCGCCGATCGCCACCACCGGCGAGGTTTCCACGCGCCGTTCTGCCGCCTGGGTGAACCAGTCGAGCGCGCCGGTCCGCACCAGCGCGCCCATAACGATGAACATGGCGGCGATGGTCCATGGCGCCGGGTTCGACAGCACGGCCAGCCCGGCCTCGTAGGGCAGAAGGCCAAGGATCAGCATCAGCACCGATCCGGCGATGGCCGTGACCTCGGCCGGGAACACCTCTTTCACGAAGAGGACGAACATCGCCCCGACGACGCCAAGCGTCAGGATGGCCTGCGTGGTGGGATCGAACGCGAAGATGTCCATGGGCCTGTCCGCTGTTCCCTAGCGCCCATCCTGACCGAGCGCCGGTGCGGGCACAAGCGCGCCCCCGGGGCGCGGCTGCACGAGGAAGAGCCCGGCAAGCACCAGTCCCAGCGCCAGCCAGACCCAGCCGGAATAGCTTTCGCCAAGGAGGATCATCGCCCAGACGACGCCGAAGCCGGTCACGAGATAGGCGACCTGCGCGGCAAAGACCGATCCGGCGCGCCCGACCATCCAGAAGTAGCTGGCATAGACCACCGAATGGATCAGCGAGGACGCGAGGATCGCCGCATCCGGCACCCCCCAGGGCGGACGGGGGTCTATGAAGGTGCCGGTCGCCAGCGCCAGTGGCGCGGACCCGGCGGCGCCAAGGATCGACGCCCCCCACAAGAGTTGGACCGGGCTCAGCCCGGCTGTGCCGAAGCGGGCGATGATATTGCCCTCGAACGCGTAGCAAAGCGGCGCGACAAGGGCGAGCGGCACGAAGGCCGCCATCGCCGGATCGGGCAGGCTGGCGGCGGGCGCCACGATCAGGAGGACGCCCGCCGCGCCCAGGCCAAGCCCCGCAAGACGCCCCCAGCCGAACCGGTCCACCCCGAAGCCCAGCGCGACGGGAAAGGCGAACATCGGCACCAGCGACAGAAGGATCGCAAGGATGCCGGCCGGCAGGTGAACCGCCGCCTGGTAGGAGGCCGTGTTGGGCAGGATCGTGCCGATCACCGCGATCAGCGCGAAGAACCCCATCTGCCGCCGCCCGATCGCAGGCAGGGGACGGCGCTGCGCAAGCAGCACGAGCGACAGGGCCACGGCGGTGATCGCCTGTTGCCAGAAAATGATGCCGAAATGGCGGTAGCCCTCGCTTACGGCGAGCTTGGCCAGCGGCTGGGTGATGCCCCAGCCCGCGCCAAGGGCGACGAGGATCGCCAGCAGGACCGCGCGTTCGTTCATCGGGTGGGTCAGGCCGGCCCCGCGGGCGCAAGGCGCCCGCCGTCGCGCACCATCTCGACCCGGGTGGCGCGCCCGGTCCGGTCGTCGGTCTCGACGAACAGGCCCGACAGGG
>JAUIIC010000149.1 GCA_030431935.1 Alphaproteobacteria bacterium
CGCGGACCACCAGCGTGGTCTTCGCCTCGCCGCATTCGGGGCGCGACTATCCGTGGAGCTTTCTGAACCGGTCGATCCTGGACGAACGCGCGATCCGGTCGTCCGAGGATGCCTTCGTGGACCTTCTCTTCCAGGACGCGCCGCGCTTTGGCGCGCCCCTGCTTGTGGCCACGGCGCCGCGCGCCTTCATCGACATGAACCGCAGCGCCGAGGAACTGGACCCGGCGCTGATCGAGGGCGTGCGCAAGTCGGGCCACAACCCCCGCGTCACATCCGGTCTGGGTGTCGTGCCACGGGTGGTGGCCAACGGGCGCGCCATCTATCGCGGCAAGATTCGCCAGGCCGAGGCCGAGATGCGCCTGCGCGACTACTGGGAGCCCTACCATGCCGCGTTGGGCGGGCTCATCGACGGCGCGCATGCCGCGTTCGGAGAGGCGATTCTCGTGGATTGCCATTCGATGCCGCACGAGGCCATCGACAGCGTCGGCACCGCCGGCACCCCGCATCCCGAGATCGTGCTGGGCGACCGGTTCGGCGCGGCGGCCGGGCAGGCGGTGGTGGACAGGATCGAGGCGGCGTTCCGCGGCGCGGGCCTGCGCGTGGTGCGCAACACGCCCTTCGCGGGGGCCTATACCGCGCAGCACTATGGCCGCCCGTCGCGCGGCCAGCATGTGATCCAGGTGGAGATCGACCGCTCGCTCTACATGAACGAGCGCCGGATCGAGCCCAACGACAATTTCGAGGCCTTCCGCGCGCTTCTGCGCAGCGTCATCGCCGAGATCGCCGACGTGGGCCGCGCCGAGATTCCGCTGGCCGCGGAATAGGACCGGCGTGCGGCCTGGCCGTTGGGGTCGAACGCGCCTCCGGCGGGAGTATTTCTGAACAGAAGAAGCTGTGAGGGCTGCGCGCTGCCCCTGTCTTCTTCTGTTCGAAAATACTCTCCGGGGTGAATGCGCCGCAGGCGCAGAGGGGGCAGAAAGCCCCCTGACCCGGCCGGGATCAGCGCAGCGCGCGGCCCTTGACGATGGCGTCCGAGCCAAAGCGCGCGCGGATCGCGTCGGTGGCGCGTTCGGCCTGGGCGCGGCGGAGCGCGCCGGGGTCGAGCAGGTCGCCCGAGAGATCCGCGCCGGCGGCATCGGTGATCTCGGACAGGCCGACGCCGATCAGGCGATAGGCGCCCTGGCCCGTGACCTGGTCGAAGAGGCCGCGCGCGGTGCGGTAGATGCGGTCGGCGATCTGGGTGGGATCGGACAGCGCCTGGCGGCGGGTCAGGATCCGGTGGTCGGCGCGTTTCAGTTTCAGCGTGACGACGCGGCCCGCGCGCGCCCTTGCCTTGGCGCGGTCCGCCACCTTCTCGGCCAGCCGCCAGATGTGGCCGTCGAGGATGTCGGGATCGGCGGTGTCCTCGGAAAAGGTGGTTTCGTTCGAGATCGACTTGACCGGCGCGTTGCGGGTGACGCGGCGGCGATCCTCGCCGCGCGCGAGGTGCCAGAGCCTGTCGCCCATCGCGCCGAATCGCGCCGTCAGGTCGGTGCGGTCCCAGCGGCGCAGGTCGGCGAAGCTGCGGATGCCGGCCTGTTCCAGCGCGGCCTGCCCGGCGGCGCCCACGCCCCAGATCAGGCCCACGGGTTTCGGTGCGAGGAAGTCGAGCGTTTCGGCCTGCCCGATCACCGAGAACCCGCGCGGCTTGTCGAGGTCGGAGGCGACCTTGGCGAGGAACTTGTTGTGCGACAGCCCGATGGAGCCGGTGATGCCAAGTTCCGTCCGCATCCGGTGTGTCAGGCGCGCCAGCATCAGCGCGGGCGGCGCGCCGTGCAGCCGCGCGGTGCCGGTGAGGTCGAGGAAGGCCTCGTCCAGCGACAGGGGTTCGATGGCGGGGGTCAGCTCTTCCATCAGGGCGCGCACCTGGCGCGAGACCTCGGCGTAGACGTCCATGCGGCCGCGCACCACCACCGCTTCGGGGCAAAGCTCCAGCGCCTTGAACATGGGCATGGCGGATTTCACGCCGCGGATGCGGGCGATGTAGCAGGCGGTGGACACCACGCCGCGCCGCCCGCCGCCGATGATGACGGGCTTGTCGCGCAGGGCGGGATTGTCGCGCTTTTCCACCGAGGCGTAGAAGGCGTCGCAGTCCATGTGCGCGATGGAGAGCGAGAAGAGTTCCGGGTGCGACAGCACGCGCGGCGACCGGCAGGCGGGGCAGCGCGGGCCGGGGGCAATCTCGGTCAGGCAATCGCGGCAGATCGCGGGCATGGGCGATGATACCGCAGCCGCGGGCGGGCGCACAGGGGGGGCGGTGGTGGCGGCCGCGGTCTTTGGCATACTGGCGGGGTGCGGGACGAGGGAATCGGCGGGGTGATGGCGTTTCGGGGGGCGAAGATCGCGGTTCTGCGGGGCGGCTTCGTGCTGACCCTGCAGCGTGACGACCTGCCGGGGCTGCCCTGGGCCGGCTGGTGGGACCTGCCGGGCGGCGGGCGCGAGGGCGAGGAGACGCCGGAGGCCTGCGCGCTACGCGAATTGCACGAGGAACTGTCGGTGGTGCTGGACCCCGGCACGCTGGTCTGGCGGCGAAGCTATCCGGGTGCGGGGCGGCACGGGCCCTTGCCCAACTGGTTCCTGGTGGCCGAGGCCGACGGGGCCGAGGTGGCGGGCATCGTGCTGGGCGACGAGGGGCAGGATTGGTGCTGGATGCGCGTGGCGGAGTTCATGGCGGCGCCCAGGGTGATTCCGCATTTCAGGGACCGGCTGGGAGAGTACCTTGCCGCGCGATCTTCAGAAGGAGGGAACGGTGATGATCGAGGATGACCGCGTGCTGTGCCGCACGCCGACAGAGGGCAAGGACGGCGGCACACGGATTCCCGGCTGGAAGTTCGACGTGCTGCGCAAGGCGATCCTGCACGCGGTCGAGGGCGCTGGGCCCGGCGGCCTGCCGTTCTCGCAACTGACGGGGGCGGTGCGCCAGAGACTGTCGGCGGACGACCTGGCGCGGCTGGGGTCCCTGGGCTGGCATGTCACCACCGTCAAGCTGGAGCTCGAGGTGCGGGGCGAGATCGCACGGGTGCCGGGCGTGGCACCGCAGCGGCTGGTGACGGGCGCTCAGGCGGGGTGAAGCCCCGCCGTGATCGCCTGGGCAGCGGCGCGGGGGTCGGGGGACTGCCAGACGGGGCGGCCGACGACGATGTGATCGGCGCCCGCGGCGATGGCGGCGGCGGGGGTGGCGATGCGTTTCTGGTCGCCCGCCTCGCTGCCCTCGGGGCGGATGCCGGGGGTGATGAGAAGCTTGCCCTTCGCCTGAGGCAGGGCGCGGAGCGCGGCGACCTCGTGCGGCGAGGCGATGAGGCCGTCGGCCCCGGCATCAAGCGCGCGCGCGGCGCGTTCCACGACCAGGTCGGCGACGTCCCCCGGAATCATGAGATTGTCGTCGAGGTCCTTGCGGTCGAGCGAGGTCAGGATCGTCACCGCCATGATGCGGGTGCCCGAGCCTGCCGCACCCTCCATCGCGGCGCGCACCACGTGGGGGTCGCCGTGAACGGTCAGCACGTCGATGTCGAACTGCGTCAGCCCGCGCACCGCCGCCTCAATCGTAGCGGGGATGTCGAAGAGCTTCATGTCGAGGAAGATGCGCTTGCCGTGGTCCTGTTTCAGCTCGTTGGCCAGCGCAAGGCCGCCGGTGGTCAGCATCCCGAGCCCGATCTTGTAGAAGGACACGGCGTCGCCGATGGTTTCGGCCAGTTTGAGGCCGGCAAGGGCGTTCGGGACGTCGAGGGCGACGATCAGGCGGTCATCGGACATGGGCGCGGGTCCTTTCGCTGCGGGGCTGCCGTGGGCTAGCCGATGCGGCGCGGTGCGGCAAGGCGGAGGTTCGCCGATTCCGGCTGTCGCAGACTTGCAACAGTCGCGTCCGCTGCCCATCTGACTGTCGAGGCTTGCAAAAGGGTGCGCCGCCTGGACGGGCGCCCGAGGGGCAAGCGCTTGGACAAAGGAGACGACGATGAACTTGGAGAAGTTCACCGAGCGGTCGCGCGGCTTTCTACAGGCCGCCCAGACGATCGCCGCACGCGAGGGCAACCCCACCCTTTCCCCCGAACACCTGCTGAAGGCGATGATGGACGACGCCGAGGGCGCCGCGTCCACGCTGATCGCCCGTGCCGGCGGTGCGCCCGAGCGCGTCCGCGAGGCTGTCGATCTTGCGGTCGGCAAGCTGCCGCGCGCCAGCGGCGGCACCGGCCCGGCGGGCGCCGACAGCGCGCTGGTCAAGGTGCTGGACGAGGCCGAGAAGATCGCGAAGAAGGCGGGCGACAGTTTCGTGCCGGCCGAACGCGTGCTGACGGCGCTTGCCGTCGTGCGTTCGAAGGCCAAGGACGCGCTGGATGCCGGCGCGGTCACGGCCATGGCGCTCAACTCCGCGATCAACGACGTGCGCAAGGGGCGCACCGCCGATACCGCCAGCGCCGAGGAAACCTACGAGGCGCTGAAGAAATACGCCCGCGACCTGACGGAGGCCGCCGAACAGGGCAAGATCGACCCGATCATCGGCCGCGACGAGGAAATCCGCCGCACGATGCAGGTGCTCAGCCGCCGGACCAAGAACAACCCGGTGCTGATCGGCGATCCCGGCGTCGGCAAGACGGCCATCGCCGAGGGCCTTGCGCTGCGGATCGTCAACGGCGACGTGCCCGAGAGCCTGAAGAACAAGAAGCTGATGGCGCTCGACATGGGGGCGCTGATCGCGGGCGCGAAGTATCGCGGCGAGTTCGAGGAGCGGCTGAAATCGGTCCTGAACGAGATCACCGCGGCGGCGGGCGAGATCGTGCTGTTCATCGACGAGATGCACACGCTGGTGGGCGCGGGCAAGACCGATGGCGCGATGGATGCCGCCAACCTCATCAAGCCGGCGCTGGCGCGGGGCGAGTTGCACTGCGTGGGCGCGACGACGCTCGACGAATACCGCAAGCACGTGGAAAAGGACGCCGCGCTGGCGCGCCGGTTCCAGCCCGTGTTCGTGGACGAGCCCACGGTCGAGGACACCGTGTCGATCCTGCGCGGCATCAAGGAAAAGTACGAGCTGCACCACGGCGTGCGGATCAGCGACTCGGCCCTTGTGGCGGCGGCGACGCTGTCGCACCGCTACATCACCGACCGTTTCCTGCCCGACAAGGCGATCGACCTCGTGGACGAGGCCGCCAGCCGCCTGCGGATGGAGGTGGATTCCAAGCCCGAGGAACTGGACGCGCTGGACCGCGACATCCTGCAAAAGCAGATCGAGGCCGAGGCGCTGCGCAAGGAGGATGACGACGCGTCCCGCGACCGGCTGGCCAAGCTGGAAAAGGAACTGGCCGACCTGCAGGAACGCTCTGCCGAGATGACCGCCAAGTGGCAGGCCGAGCGCGACAAGCTCGATGCCGCGCGCGGGCTCAAGGAACAGCTGGACCGGGCGCGCGCCGAGCTTGACGCCGCCAAGCGCGAGGGCGACCTGGCCACCGCCGGGCGGCTGGCCTATGGCGAGATCCCCGAACTGGAGCGCAAGCTGGCCGAGGCCGAGACCCAGGACGAGGACGTGATGGTCGAAGAGGCCGTGCGCCCCGAGCAGATCGCCCAGGTGGTCGAGCGCTGGACCGGCGTGCCCACCTCCAAGATGCTGGAGGGCGAACGCGACAAGCTTCTGCGCATGGAGGACGAGCTGGGCAAGCGCGTGATCGGCCAGCGCCAGGCGGTGACCGCCGTGGCCAATGCCGTGCGCCGCGCCCGTGCGGGCCTGAACGACGAGAACCGGCCGCTGGGGTCGTTCCTCTTCCTCGGCCCCACCGGCGTCGGCAAGACAGAGCTGACCAAGGCCGTGGCGGAATACCTCTTCGACGACGACAGCGCGATGGTGCGCATCGACATGTCCGAGTTCATGGAAAAGCATTCCGTGTCGCGCCTGATCGGCGCGCCGCCGGGATACGTGGGCTATGACGAGGGCGGCGTGTTGACCGAGGCGGTGCGGCGCCGGCCCTACCAGGTCGTGCTGTTCGACGAGGTGGAAAAGGCCCACCCCGAGGTGTTCAACGTGCTGTTGCAGGTGCTGGACGACGGTGTTCTGACCGACGGACAGGGGCACCGGGTCGACTTCAAGCAGACGCTGATCGTGCTGACCTCGAACCTAGGGTCGCAGGCGCTCAGCCAGTTGCCGGAAGGCGGCGATGCCGGGCAGGCCCGGCGCGACGTGATGGACGCGGTGCGCGCCCATTTCCGGCCCGAGTTCCTGAACCGCCTGGACGACATGATCGTCTTCGACCGGCTGACGCGGGGCGACATGACGGGCATCGTCGACATCCAGCTCAAGCGGCTGGAGCGGCGGCTGGCGCAGCGCTGCATCACGCTCGACCTCGACGAGGGCGCACGCAAGTGGCTGGCCGACGAGGGCTATGACCCGGTCTACGGCGCGCGTCCGCTCAAGCGGGTGATCCAGCGTGCGCTGCAGGACCGGTTGGCCGAGATGATCCTCGCCGGCGACGTGCGCGACGGCGACACGGTGCCTGTCGGTGCGGGCGCCGAGGGGCTCATCATCGGCGACCGGGTGTCCAGCTCTACCCGGCAGCCGCCCGAGGACGCGGTGCTGCACTGACGAAGGACGCGCGCGGGGCAGGGGCCTTGCGCGCGCCGCTTGCATGACGCGCCGCGCTCTTCAACGCGCGGGCCCGTCGAACGATCCGACCCCGCAAGCCATGGGGCGGCCACGAAAAAGGGGAAGGCACGCGGCCCTCCCCTTCTTCTGTTCACAAATACTCCGGGGGTGTGGGGGCAGAGCCCCCACGCGGGTCGGATCGCGAAGCGATCCGAAACCCGATCACATGCCCGGCAGGATCACCGCGTCGATGACGTGGATGACGCCGTTCGAGGCCTCGATGTCCGCGGCCACGACATTGGCGCCGTTCACGGTCACGCCACCTTCGGTCATGATCGTCACGTCCGAGCCTTCGACGGTGGTGGCCATCATGTTGTTCGACAGGTCCGTCGACATCACCTTGCCCGGCACGACATGGTAGGTCAGCACCTTGGTCAGGGCCGGGATGTCGGCCAGGAGGCCTTCGACGGTGCCTTCGGGCAGCGCGGCGAACGCATCGTCGGTCGGCGCGAAGACGGTGAACGGGCCTTCGCCCTTCAGCGTGTCGACAAGGCCCGCGGCCTCGACGGCGGCGACCAGCGTGGTGAAGGTGCCGGCGCCGACGGCGGTGTCGACGATGTCCTTGGAGTGGCCGCCGGCGAAGGCGGGGGCGGCGATCATGGTGGCAGCGGTGAGCGACAGGAAGGTTCTGCGGATCATAAGAAAGTCTCCGTTGGCTAGGGTGGGTGCCGGTGTGCGGCACCGCATTTCATTTCGTGAGTGAGCCGGCATTTAGGGCGTGGGTGGCGCATTCAACGGGGGCACAGCCGGCCCCGGCGGGCTTGACGAGCGCACAAGGGCCGCTAAGCCGCGCCTCTTTTCGGCGTCGAGTCACAAATGATTTAGCGCCGGTGATGTGGCTGTGAGCGCTGCGGGTCCGCGCGCGTCCCCGCGGGTCATGTTACAATGCCCCGACGCGAACGTGAGACAGTGTGGTTTTGGCGTTTGCGCCTGAGCGTCTACATTGAGACGCAACCGGGAACGCGAACATGGAGTGCGAGGAATGGCCGGACGCTGGAAACCCGATCTGACATGGGCCGACGTGACGCCGAAGGCGGCGTACATGAACCGGCGACAGCTGCTGGCCGGCGCGGGAGCGGTCGCCGCCGGCGCGATCGCGGGCCCCGCGATGGCCAGCCTCGGCGCGGTGCCCAGCCCCTATTCGACGGACGAGACGCCCAACACGTTCGAAGAGATCACCAACTACTGCAATTTCTACGAGTTCGGCACAGGCAAGGAAGACCCGGCGCGCAACGCGCACATGCTGACCACCGAACCCTGGGCGGTGCGCATCGACGGGCTGGTGGACAAGCCCGGGCTTTACGGGCTGGAGGACATTCTGGCCGACGTGACCCTGGAAGAGCGGATCTATCGTCTGCGCTGCGTCGAGGCGTGGTCGATGGTGGTCCCCTGGGTTGGCTTTGAACTGGCTGACCTTCTGGCGAAGGTCGGTGTCCAGGATGGCGCGCGATACGTGGCTTTTGAAACGGCCTATCGTCCCGACGAGATGCCGGGCGCGCGGTTTCCGATCCTCGACTGGCCCTACCGCGAGGGTCTGCGGCTGGACGAGGCAATGCATCCGCTGACGATTCTGGCGACCGGGCTTTATGACGAGCCGATGCCGAACCAGAACGGCGCGCCGATCCGGCTGGTGGTGCCGTGGAAGTATGGCTTCAAGTCGATCAAGTCGGTGGTGCGGATCACCCTGACCGCCGACCAGCCGCACGCCAGCTGGAATCATTCGCAGCCGCGAGAGTACGGGTTCTATTCCAACGTGAACCCCGAGGTCGACCATCCGCGCTGGAGCCAGGCGACAGAGCGGCGCATCGGAGAGGGTCTTTTCGCGCCACGGCGCCCGACGCTGATGTTCAACGGATACGCCGACGAGGTGGCGTCGATGTATGCCGGCATGGACCTGACGAAGTTCTATTGATGGATGTCGTCGGTGCCCTGAATGGCTGGGCGCGGCGCGTGCCCACCTGGCCATTTTATGTTCTTGCGCCGCTTCCGGCGGTCTGGTGGCTTTGGCTGGGGCTGACCGGCGGCCTGGGGGTAGAGCCCATAAAGGAGCTGGAGCACCGGCTGGGCGAGTTTGCCTTGCAGCTTCTGATCCTGGGCCTCTGCGTGACCCCCCTGCGCACGCACCTGGGCCTGAACCTGATCCGATTCCGGCGGGTCATCGGGCTGGCGGCGTTCCTGTACGTCGTGCTGCACCTGCTGACCTGGCTGTTGCTCGACGTCCGGATCTGGAGCCAGATCTGGGCCGACATCGTGAAGCGGCCCTACATCACCATCGGGATGGCCGGGTTCGTGCTTTTGATTCCGCTGGCGGTCACATCCACCAACGCGGCGATCCGGCGGATGGGACCGGTGGCATGGCGGCGGCTTCACAGGCTTGTCTATGGCGCCGTGCTTCTGGGGGCGATTCACTTCGTGATGCTGGCAAAGGGGCTTCAACTGGAGCCGCTTCTCTACCTCGCGGCGGTTCTGGGACTGCTTGCGATGCGAGCGATTCCGCGCCGCGCCCGGGCCTCGGCTTGAAATCGCACCGATTCCGGCCCGAGTCGGGCTGGAATCGGACCCGACTCGGCGGCGACTCTGTGGATAAGTTTGATTCCAAGGGGTTAGGGCCGATCGCTCGCGCAAGGAACGTGCGCGCAAAGACCTCTGCTTGTGGCCTATATTGCGCCAACCGCTAGATTTTGCAGCAGAATCCGGGTCCGTGAAAAAAATGTCATCTTTCTCGAAAAAAGCCCTTGCGGCCCCCGGCGCCGATCCGTAAATACCCCTTCACCGGCGGCGCTGAGGCGCTAACGGGACGCCACAACGGGCCAGACGGTGCGGGAGGCGGACAACAACAGAGATGAGGATAAGGCGGGCGGCGCCAAAAAGAAAAGGCGCTCCAGTCGGATTTTTGTCTCTTGCTCTTTGAAATTGCTGGTTTCTGAAGAGATATGTGGGCGGTTTGGTTCATTCGATGGATCAAGTCCTGCATATCGGCTCTCTAGCCCTCGGGCGATGATGAGAGTGTCAGCTTCACTGTTTGACGGACTTCGTTCCTTTGGAACGATGTGCATCAGACAGAAAGACACCCGCTCTGCAGCGGGTGACGATGTGCAGAGGTTCGAACGTCAAGGATACGCTGGTAACGGCGTTTCAACTTGAGAGTTTGATCCTGGCTCAGAACGAACGCTGGCGGCAGGCCTAATACATGCAAGTCGAGCGAAGCCTTCGGGCTTAGCGGCGGACGGGTGAGTAACGCGTGGGAACGTGCCCTTCACTACGGAATAGTCCCGGGAAACTGGGTTTAATACCGTATACGCCCTTCGGGGGAAAGAATTTCGGTGAAGGATCGGCCCGCGTTGGATTAGGTAGTTGGTGGGGTAATGGCCTACCAAGCCTACGATCCATAGCTGGTTTGAGAGGATGATCAGCCACACTGGGACTGAGACACGGCCCAGACTCCTACGGGAGGCAGCAGTAGGGAATCTTAGACAATGGGGGAAACCCTGATCTAGCCATGCCGCGTGAGTGATGAAGGCCTTAGGGTTGTAAAGCTCTTTCGCTGGGGAAGATAATGACGGTACCCAGTAAAGAAGCCCCGGCTAACTCCGTGCCAGCAGCCGCGGTAATACGGAGGGGGCTAGCGTTGTTCGGAATTACTGGGCGTAAAGCGCGCGTAGGCGGACCAGAAAGTTGGGGGTGAAATCCCGGGGCTCAACCCCGGAACTGCCTCCAAAACTCCTGGTCTTGAGTTCGAGAGAGGTGAGTGGAATTCCGAGTGTAGAGGTGAAATTCGTAGATATTCGGAGGAACACCAGTGGCGAAGGCGGCTCACTGGCTCGATACTGACGCTGAGGTGCGAAAGCGT
>JAUIIC010000150.1 GCA_030431935.1 Alphaproteobacteria bacterium
TGATCGGCGCCTGGGCCGCCGCCGCGCTTGGCGACGCCGCCGCCGACGCCAAGATCGCCATGCTCGACCTGGCCGTCAGCCAGCCGACCGTGGGCGTCCTGCGCGACCAGGGCTTCCTGCAGGGCTTCGGCATCGACCTGGGCGACCCGAACAAGTGGGGCGACGAGACCGATCCGCGCATCGTCGGCAACGACGTGACCGCCGGCAACGAGGAAGGCGGCCGCCGCGCGATGGAGAACCTGCTGGCCAAGGACCCGATGATCAACGTGGTCTACACCATCAACGAGCCCGCCGCCGCCGGCGCCTACGAGGCGCTGAAGTCGATCGGCCGTGAAAACGATGTGCTGATCGTGTCGGTCGACGGCGGCTGCCCCGGCGTCCAGAACGTCGCGGACGGCGTCATCGGCGCGACCAGCCAGCAGTACCCGCTGCTGATGGCCTCGCTGGGCATCGAGGCGATCAAGAAGTGGGCCGACGAAGGCGTCAAGCCCGAGCCGACCCCGGGCAAGGCCTTCTTCGACACCGGCGTCGCGCTGGTGACGGACAAGCCGGTCGAAGGCGTCGAGTCGATCTCGGTCGCCGAGGGCATGGAGCTCTGCTGGGGCTAAGCCCCGGCTGGCGGGACCGGGTGCGCACCGGTCCCGCCGATCACCTTCCCGATGCGGCAAGGGGCGGCGCGCCCGCCCCTTGGCCATGGACGGGCGGCGACCTGCCCGCCTAGACTGCCTGCGCATTGCGCGCCCAGGACGCAATCCGAACATCAAACGGGGGGAGACCCATGGCAGAGACCGCCTCAAAGGGGCAGGACTACGAGTCCTCCTTGACCCAGGCCAGTCAATCGGTGGCCGAGTTCGAGGACGATCGCACCGGCCTCGTCCACAAGATCCAGCACGCGCTTCACGTGAACCCGGCGCTTGTGCCGCTGATCGTGCTGATCCTTTCGATCGCCCTCTTCGGCCTGCTTCTGGGCTCGAAGTTCTTCTCGCCCTTCGCGCTGACGCTGATCCTGCAACAGGTGCAGATCGTCGGCATCGTCGCCGCGGCGCAATCGCTGGTGATCCTGACCGCGGGCATCGACCTGTCGGTCGGCGCGATCATGGTGCTGTCGTCGGTGGTGATGGGGCAATTCACCTTCCGCTACGGCCTGCCGCCCGAAATCGCCGTCGCCTGCGGCCTGCTCTGCGGCACGCTGATGGGGTTCATCAACGGCTGGCTGATCGCCAAGGTCAAGCTGCCGCCGTTCATCGTCACGCTTGGCATGTGGCAGATCGTGCTGGCGACGAACTTCCTGTATTCCGCCAACGAGACCATCCGCGCTCAGGATATCGAGGCCAACGCCCCGCTGCTGCAGTTCTTCGGGACCAAGTTCAACATCGGCGGCGCGGTGTTCACCTATGGCGTGGTCTTCATGGTCCTGCTGGTCGCGGTCCTTGCCTATGTCCTGCGCCACACGGCCTGGGGACGGCATGTCTATGCCGTGGGCGACGACAAGGAAGCGGCAGAGCTTTCGGGCGTGGAAACCGACCGTGTCCTGATTTCCGTCTACATGATCGCCGGGCTGATCTGCGCCTTCGCCGGCTGGGCCCTGATCGGGCGTATCGGGTCGGTCTCGCCCACCTCGGGACAGCTTGCGAACATCGAATCCATCACCGCCGTGGTGATCGGGGGCATCTCGCTCTTCGGCGGGCGCGGCTCGATCCTCGGCACGCTTTTCGGGGCGTTGATCGTGGGCGTCTTCACCCTTGGCCTGCGCCTGATGGGGGCGGACGCGCAATGGACCTACCTTCTCATCGGCGTGCTCATCATCGGCGCCGTGGCCGTGGACCAGTGGATCAGAAAGGTGTCGGCATGACCCAGAGCCAACCCATCCTTCAGGGAAAGAACCTGGTCAAGCGCTATGGCCGCGTGACCGCGCTCGACCACTGCGACTTCGAGCTATACCCCGGAGAGATCCTTGCCGTGATCGGCGACAATGGGGCGGGCAAGTCCACGCTCATCAAGGCGGTGTCGGGCGCGGTGGTGCCCGACAGCGGCGAGGTCTTCCTGGAAGGCAAGCCCGTCCATTTCCATTCGCCGCTGGACGCGCGCGAGCACGGGATCGAGACCGTCTATCAGCAGCTGGCGATGTCGCCCGCCCTGTCGATCGCGGACAACATGTTCATGGGGCGCGAGTTGCGCAAGCCGGGCATCCGCGGCTCGATCTTCCGCCAGCTCGACCGCCCCGCGATGGAGAAGTTCGCCCGCGAGAAGCTGAACGAACTGGGGCTGATGACGATCCAGAACATCCGGCAGGCGGTGGAAACCCTGTCGGGCGGCCAGCGGCAGGGCGTGGCCGTGGCGCGCGCCGCAGCCTTCGGGTCCAAGGTCATCATCCTGGACGAGCCGACCGCGGCGCTGGGGGTCAAGGAAAGCCGCAGGGTGCTGGAACTGATCCTCGACGTCAAGAAACGCGGGATTCCCATCGTGCTCATCAGCCACAACATGCCACATGTCTTCGAGGTGGCGGACCGGATTCACATCCACCGCCTGGGCAAGCGCCTGTGCGTGGTGCGTCCGCAGGACTACACGATGAACGACGCCGTGGCGTTCATGACCGGCGCCAAGGAACCCCCGGAAGAGGCCATCGCAGCCTGACATGACTGGACCGGATACGGACCTGATCGAAACGCTGGCAGCGCGGATTTCCGCGCTGCCTTCGCCTTCGGTGCGGCACCGCGTGGCCATCGTCGGCCCCCCCGGCGCCGGCAAGTCCACCCTCGCCGAAGCGCTGGTCGCCCGGCTGAACCGCGATGCGCAGGTGGCCGCGCTGGTGCCGATGGACGGCTTTCACCTCGACAACCGCATTCTGGACGCACGGGGCCTGCGTGCCAGGAAGGGGGCGCCCGAGACCTTCGACGCGGCGGGCTTCGTGCGGATGGTCGAGCGGCTGGACACCGAACCCGAGGTCGTGATCCCGGTCTTCGACCGCGCCCGCGACATCGCCATTGCCGGCGCTTCCGTGGTGACGCCCGACCACAGGATCGCGGTGGTCGAGGGCAACTACCTGCTTCTGTCCGAAGCGCCGTGGAACCGGCTTGCCGCAGCCTGGGACCTGTCCGTCGCCTTGCGCCCGCCCGTCGAGGTGCTGCGCGCGCGGCTGATCGAGCGGTGGCTTGCCCACGGACATGACCCGGACGCGGCACGCGCCCGCGCCGAGGGCAACGACCTGGCCAATGCCCGCCGCGTCCTGAACGACAGCCTGCCCGCCGACATCGAAGCCTGAGACGCCAGGTCGGGACCGGTGCTTGACACCGCCCGCGGAATGGCATCTGCGCATGAACCATGTTCGCGGACATCACCATGGCTGAAATGGCCCTGCTCGTCGGGGCGCTGGCGGTAGGCGGCGTGCTCAAGGGCGCGACGGGCGCCGGGGTGCCAATCGTCGCGGTGCCGGTCATGGCCGCGCTTTTCGACGTGAAGCTGGCGGTGGCGATCATGGTCACGCCGAACCTCGTCACCAACTTCTGGCAGATGTGGCAGTTCCGCGGGCATCGCCTGGACGGCGGCTTTTCCTGGAAATACGCCGCTGCGGGGGCGCTTGGCGCGGTGCTTGGCACTGTGCTGCTGGCCAGCCTGCCCGGCGCGGTGCTGATGCTGGGCGTCGCAGGGGCGGTGCTGATGTACGTGGCGCTGCGCCTTCTGAAGCCGGGTATGCGGCTGGCGCTTGGCACTGCGCAGCGCCTGGTCTGGCCGGTCGGCACCGCCGCCGGGATGCTGCAGGGCGCGGCCGGCATATCCGCACCGATTTCCGTGAGCTTTCTGAACGCCATGCGGCTGGAACGGCCGGTGTTCATCCACACGATCTCTGTCTTCTTCACGGTGATGTCGGTGGCACAGTTGCCGGCGCTTTATGCCTATGGCCTGATAACGCCCGCGCTGATGGGGCTTGGGTTGGCGACGCTTCTGCCGGTGGTCGTGACGATTCCTCTGGGGGCCTGGCTGGCACAGCGCCTGTCGCCCGCCGCCTTCGACAAGGTCGTTCTCGTTTTGCTGTCGGGGCTGGCGCTGCGCCTTATCTGGGATGCGCTGGTCTGATCCCGGGGTTGCGCGCGGCCGCCGGTATGGCCACCTAGGGACGAAAGACGAAGCGGGAGGCGGGCGGATGCGGATGACACGGAGAGAGGCGGTTCTGGGACTTGCCGGGCTGGGCCTTGCGGGCTGCGGCGGCGCGGCGACGGCTCCGGCCCCCGCGGTGGCCCGTACAGAGTGGCGCGCCACCCCGAACCCGGGCTTCGATGCCTGGCTGGAGGGGTTCGGTGGCCGGGCGGCAGCGCAAGGCATTGATTTCGCAACGATTCAATCCGCCCTGCGCGGGGCAGGATACCTGCCCAAGGTGGTCGAGCGTGACCGCAACCAGACCGAGTTTTCCCGCAGCCTGGAGGACTACCTGGCCATCGCGGCATCCGACGACCGGGTGGCGATGGGCCGCGACAAGCTGCGGCGGCACGCGGTGACGCTGGCGGCGGTCGAGTCGCGCTACGGCGTCGAGGCCCGGGTGGTCACGGCGGTCTGGGGGCTGGAAAGCTACTATGGCACGCGGATGGGCGATGCGCCGGTGATCTCGGCGCTGGCGACGCTGGCCTATGACGGGCGGCGGGGGGAGTTCTTTGAAAAACAACTGGTTGCGGCGCTGAAGATCATCCAGTCGGGCGACATTTCCCCCGCCGCGATGACCGGCAGCTGGGCCGGGGCGATGGGGCATACGCAGTTCATCCCGACCTCCTACCTGGCCTATGCCGTTGATTTCACAGGCGACGGTCGGCGCGACATCTGGTCGGCGGACCCGACGGACGCGCTGGCCTCGACCGCGGCCTACCTGCAGCGGTTTGGCTGGCGGCGCGGCCAGCCCTGGGGGCTGGAGGTGGCGCTACCGGCCGGATTCGGCGCGGGATTGACCGGAAGATCACGTCGGCAAAACGTCGGCAACTGGTCGGCGCTGGGGGTGCGGCCCGCAGCGGGCGGCACCCTGCCCGACCATGGCCCCGCGGCGGTTCTGGCGCCCGCGGGCGTCACCGGCCCGGCGTTCCTGGTGTTCCGCAACTTCGACGTGATCCTGCGCTACAACAACGCCGAAAGCTACGGCATCGGCATCGGTCACCTGTCGGACCGGATCGCGGGCGGCGGGCCGATCCGCGGGCGCTTTCCGCCCGATGCCTACGGGCTGACCATCGACGAGCGCAGGCAGCTTCAGGCGCGGCTGACGGCGGCCGGCTTCGACACCGGCGGCACCGATGGCGTGATCGGCCCGCAGACCCGCGCCGCCATCGCCGCCTACCAGCAAAGCGTCGGCCTGCCCGCCACGGGCGACCCGTCGCAGGCGCTGTTGCGCAGGCTGGGGTAGGCCCGGCTTTACATCGCCCGCGAGAGTCGCCATCACCCGCGCACAGCTGAAACCGGGCGCTGTGGGATGACGACGGAAAGTTTTGTGACGGACGGCGGGGTGCGCATCACCCGGCACGAGGCGGCGGCGGATTACGCCGGCGCGATCGACGCGCTTGCGGGAGAACTGGACACGCGGCGCGGCGTGCTCTTGTCGTCGGACTACGAGTATCCCGGCCGCTATACCCGCTGGGACGCCGGTTTCGTCGATCCGCCGCTGGTGGTCGAGGCGCGCGGGCGCGACATGCTGATCCTTGCGCTGAACCCGCGGGGACAGGTGCTGGTCGAGATGATCCGCCCGGCGCTGGAGGGGCTGGACGCGGTCGCGACGTTCGACACGCACCCCGACGGCATCGCGCTGACCGTGCGCACGCCAGAGGGCCGCATCAGCGAGGAAGACCGCTCGCAGGCGCCCAGCGTCTTTTCCGTGCTGCGCGCGATCCGCGACCTGTTCTTTTCGGGCGAGGACGGGCACCTGGGCCTTTATGGCGCGTTCGGCTATGACCTCGCCTTCCAGTTCGAGCCGATCGACTACACTCAGGAGAGGCCCGAGGACCAGCGCGACCTGGTGCTGTTCCTGCCCGACCGGCTGACGGTGGTGGACCATTACGCGGTGCGCGCCTGGACGCTGGACTATGACTTTGCCCATGGCGCGCTGACGACCGAGGGTGTTACCGGCGGCGGGACGCCCGAAGAGTTCGTGCCCGGCCCGCAGGACCTGCCGCGCGGCGACCACGAACCCGGCGAATATGCCCGGCTGGTGGTCAGGGCCAAGGACAGCTTTCGGCGCGGCGACCTCTTCGAGGTGGTGCCGGGGCAGGTGTTCTACGAGCCCTGCACCGACAGCCCGGCGGCGATCTATCGCCGGCTGCGGCGGATCAACCCCGCGCCCTTCGGCTTCATCATGAACCTCGGCCGGGCCGAGTACCTTGTGGGCGCCAGCCCCGAGATGTTCGTGCGCGTCACGGGCCGCCGGGTGGAAACCTGCCCGATTTCCGGCACCATCAAGCGCGGCCGCGACGCCATCGAGGACAACGAGCAGATCATGAAGCTGCTGCAGTCCAAGAAGGACGAGGCAGAACTGACGATGTGTTCCGACGTCGACCGCAACGACAAGAGCCGCGTGTGCGAGCCGGGATCGGTGCGGGTGATCGGGCGGCGGCAAATCGAGATGTATTCCCGGCTGATCCACACGGTGGACCACATCGAGGGCCGCCTGCGCGAAGGCATGGACGCGCTTGACGCCTTCCTGTCGCACGCCTGGGCGGTGACGGTCACCGGCGCGCCCAAGCTCTGGGCCATGCGGTTCATCGAGGCGCACGAGAAATCGCCGCGCGTCTGGTACGGCGGGGCCATCGGGCAGATGGGCTTTGACGGGAACATGAACACCGGCCTGACCCTGCGCACGATCCGGATCAAGAACGGCGTGGCCGAGGTGCGGGCGGGCGCGACCCTGCTGGACGACAGCATCCCCGAGGAGGAAGAGGCCGAGACGGAACTGAAGGCCAGCGCGATGCGCGCCGCGATCCGGGGCACGCCCACGGCGAACGCGCCGGGCACCGAGGCCGCGACGCGCCTTCCGCTGGGCCGGGGACGGCGGGTTCTGATGATCGACCACGAGGACAGCTTCGTTCACACGCTGGCCGCGTATTTCCGCCAGACGGGCGCAGAGGTCCGGACGCTGCGGACGCCGGTCTCGGGCGAGGACATCGACGGTTTCGCGCCCGACCTGGTGGTGCTGTCGCCCGGGCCCGGCAGCCCGGCGGATTTCGGCACCGCCGCCACGCTCGCCCTGATCGAGGCGCGGGGGCTGCCGGTCTTCGGCGTCTGCCTCGGGATGCAGGCCATCGGGGATTACTTCGGCGCGAAGGTGGTGCAGATGGACGCGCCGCAGCACGGCAAGCCGGCGCGCATTCGGGTGACCGAGGCCGGGCGCATCTTTGACGGGCTGCCGGACGAGATCACGGTGGGGCGCTATCACTCGCTGCACGTCCTGGCCGACACCCTGCCCGCCGATATCGCGGTGACGGCGGCCACGGCGGACGGCGTCGCCATGGCGATCGAGCATCGCACGCGGCCCATCGCGGCGGTGCAGTTCCACCCCGAATCGATCATGTCGCTGGGCGGCGAGGCCGGCTACCGGATGATCGAGAACGTGGTCGCCCGGCTGGTCAGGCCGTAGCGCGCACTCCCATCACCCGGTGGCGGATCGCCGGGCTGAGCGCGATCAGGATGATCCCGATGGAGAACAGGCACCAGATGGCCGGCATCTCGTTGGGGTCGTCCGTCAGGGCCCAGGCCAGCGCGGGCCCGACGACGGCGTGGAACAGGACGAAGCGCCACGCGCCATAAAAGAGCGGCAGGACGAAGACGGCCAGCATGTAGGGCCAGAAATCGCCCGGTATCCCCAGCGTGCCGGGCAGGTCGTTCAGCGGCACCTCCCACGCGATGTGCCATTCGCCGGACCGCAGGCACCAGTCCGCGCCGCACAAGACGTCCCCCGGCGCGCAGCTGCCCAGCGCAGGGATCGGGGCCAGCCGCAGGAGCAGGAGCGCCGAGGCAAGAAGCGAAAGCCAAAGCACCCGGCGGCGCATCGCGGCGGACACCGGCGCAGGCGCGATGGCCATGGCAAACAGGTTGATGGCCACGGGCTGAAACGCGATGTGCAGGTAGGACAGCGCGGTGACAGAGGCGTTGGTGCCGGTGCCGCACTGGTCCACCACCGCGTAGCCCGCGGCCTGCAACGCCTCCATCCCGGTGAAATAGGCCAGCGTGCCCCAGATCGCGGCGGGATCGCCCCGGCGCAGGGTGATGACTGCCGCAGCCCCGCCCACCACGATCATGCCGGCCGTGACGGTGGGGGTGAAGCACATGGTCCGGCCCCTACCCGCTGCCGACCAGCGAGGCCACGCGGCGCAGCGCCAGCAGATAGCCCTCGGCCCCGCATCCGGCGATGACCGCATCCGCCCTGTGCGAGACGTAGGAATGATGGCGGAACGACTCGCGCTTGTGGATGTTGGACAGGTGCACCTCGATCACCGGGCCGTCGAAGGTGTTCAGCGCATCGAGGATCGCGACCGAGGTGTGGGTATAGGCCGCCGGGTTGATGACGATGGCGGCACCGTCCTGCCGCGCCGCGTGAATCCAGTCGATGATCTGGTGTTCGGCGTTCGATTGCTCGAACCGGGTCGCCAGGCCCAACTGATCGGCCAGCGCCGCGCAGTCGCGGGCGATGTCGGCCAGCGTCGTATGGCCGTAGATTTCCGGCTGGCGCTGACCCAGCAGGTTCAGGTTCGGGCCATTCAGGATGTAGACAAGCGGCGTCACGGCGGCAGTCCCTTGTTGCGTGCCATAGTCATGCGCGTCCGGCGCGCCGACTGCAAGCCCACGCTCTGGGCGCTTGCCCCCGAACGGCACATCCGACATATTCCGCAGAGAGAATGTTTGTGGGAGGACGACCATGCTGATTACGCGTCGAAACCTGCTGGCCACGGCCGGCGCAGCGCTTGGCACGGCGGTCCTGCCGGGGCGGCTCTGGTCCGGAAGCACGCTGGAGGCGGGCGGCCTGCGCATCGACACGCTGTCGGACGGCTACCTTGTCCTGCCGGCGTCCTTCACGCTGGGCGGGATCGACCCCGCCGCCGCCGCGCCGATCCTGTCGCGCTATGGCCTTGGCACCGACCAGTTCGAGCCGCCCTGCAACGTCACGCTGTTGCGAGACGGCGAGCGCACGATCCTGTTCGACGTGGGCTCTGGCCCCAACTTCACGCCGACGGCGGGCAAGCTGGACGAGGCGCTGGACGCCCTTGGCGTGTCGCGCGACGATGTCACCCACGTGGTCTTTACCCATGCCCACCCCGATCACATCTGGGGCCTTCTGGACGATTTCGACGACCCGGCCTTCGCCAATGCCGAATTCCTGATCGGCCGGGACGAGTTCGACTACTGGATGGACCCGGCCACGGTCGACACGATCGACCCCGCCCGCCAGTCCTTCGCCGTGGGCGCCATGAACCGGCTGGAGGTTATCGCCGATACCGTGACGCTGTTCGGCGACGGCGAGGAAATCCTGCCCGGCGTCGCCGCGCGCGCCTGCTACGGGCACACGCCCGGGCACATGGCCTTCGAGATCGCCGCGGGCAGCGACGGCGTGATGGTGGTGGGCGACGCCATCGGCAACCACCACCTTGCGTTCGAGCGGCCGGACTGGGCGTCGGGATCGGACCAGGACGCCGAGATGGGCGCGGCGTCCCGGGTGGCGCTGCTGGACCAGATCGCCAGCGCGCAGATGCGGCTGATCGGCTTTCACCTGCCCGGCGGCGGCATCGGGCGCGCGGAACGCTCGGGCGACGGCTATCGCTTCGTGGAGGAAGGCTGATGCGCGCGCTTGCCCTGATCGCGGCGCTGGCCGCCCTGCCCGCCGCCGCGTCCGAGGATATCGCCGACCAGTATCCCGGATCGCCGCTCTATTCGAAGCCGGTCGAGGTGATCCCGAACGTCTGGTCCGCGATCGGCGCCACGGCCCCGCCGACATACGAGAACACGGGCCACAACAACAACCTGTCCTTCATCGTCACCGGCGACGGGGTGATCGTGGTCAACGGCGGCGCGGCGGCGGTGCTGGCCGAGGCGCTGCATGACGAGATCAGGACCATCACCGACCAGCCGGTGAAACTGGTCATCAACGAGAACGGCCAGGGCCACGCGATGCTGGGCAACAGCTATTGGGCGGCGCAGGGCGTTCCGATCCTGGCCCATGTGGACGCCGCGCACGAGTTCGAGGAGAACGCCTTCCAGATCCTCGAAGGCATGAAGCGCTACAACCGCGACAAGGCCGAGGGAACCGAGATCCAGGGCCCGACCGAGACCTTCGAGGACACTCGTGTGATCGAGATGGGCGACATGCGGATCGAGGTGCTGCACCTTGGCCCGGCGCACAGCCCCGGCGACATCTCCGTCTGGCTACCGGACGAGAAGCTGGTGATCGCCGGCGACATGGCGTTTCACGAGCGCATGCTGCCGATCTTTCCCGACACCTGCACGGCCTGCTGGCTGGAAACCTGGGAAACCGCGTTCGAGCCGCTGGGCGCGG
>JAUIIC010000151.1 GCA_030431935.1 Alphaproteobacteria bacterium
TCATGACACATGTTCTCAACATCGTCGGCGGCGGCATGGCCGGGGCCGAGGCCGCGTGGCAGGCCGCAAGCCGTGGCATCGACGTGGTGATCCACGAAATGCGGCCGGGCGTCGGCACCTTCGCCCACCAGACCGGCAACCTGGCCGAGATGGTATGCTCCAATTCCTTCCGCTCGGACGATGACGAGCAGAACGCCGTCGGCCTGCTGCACTGGGAAATGCGCCAGGCCGGCGGGCTGATCATGGAGATGGCGGACCGGCACGCGCTGCCCGCCGGGGGGGCGCTTGCGGTGGACCGCGATGCATTCGCCCAGGCCGTTACCGAGCGCCTGCGCGCCCATCCCCGCGTCAGCGTATCTGCGCACGAGATCACGGCGCTGCCCGACAGTGGCCAGTGGATCATCGCCACGGGCCCCCTGACCTCGGGTGCGCTGGCCGAAGCAATCCGCGCCGAAACCGGGGCCGAGGCGCTGGCCTTCTTCGACGCCATCGCCCCGATCGTCTATTTCGACAGCATCGACATGTCCAAGGCGTGGTTCCAGTCGCGCTATGACAAGGGCGATACCGAAGAAGAACGCACCGCCTACCTGAACTGCCCGATGGACCGCGCCCAGTACGACGCCTTCATAGACGCGCTTCTGGCCGCCGATAAGACAGAGTTCAAACCCGGCGAGACGGCGGGCTATTTCGACGGATGCCTGCCGATCGAGGTCATGGCCGAACGCGGGCGCGAAACCCTGCGCCACGGGCCGATGAAGCCGGTGGGACTGACCAATCCCCATGCCCCCGACGTCAAGGCCCATGCCGTCGTGCAACTGCGGCGCGACAATGCGCTTGGCACGCTCTACAACATCGTGGGCTTCCAGACCAAGATGAAGTACGGCGCACAAACAGATGTTTTCCGTATGATTCCCGGCTTGGAAGATGCCCGGTTCGCGCGTCTTGGCGGCATCCACCGGAACACGTTCCTCAATTCGCCCACCCTGCTCGACGACCAGATGCGGCTGCGGACGCGGCCGCATATCCGCTTTGCCGGCCAGATCACCGGGGTCGAGGGCTACGTGGAATCCGCCGCGATGGGGCTTCTGGCCGGACGGCTGGCCGCCGCCGAGATGCGCGGCGCGCAACTGACGCCGCCGCCCATGGAGACCGCCACGGGCGCGCTTCTGAACCACATCACCGGTGGCGCCGAGGCCAAGACCTTTCAGCCGATGAACGTCAACTTCGGGCTCTTCCCCCCGGTCGAGGCGCGCGGCGGACGGCGCGGGCGCCGCGACCGCTACAAGGCCTACACCGACCGGGCCAAGGCCGCCTGGGCCTCCTGGCTGGCCGCCCAGCATGTCGAGGCCGCCTGAAGGAGCGTTGCCCCCATGACCGCCCCCCGCTTTCTCGACCAGGCCTACAGGGTGAACAGCCCGGAAACGGCGCGCAGCTTCTACGACGACTGGGCCGGCAGTTATGACACCGAGATCACCCAGAACGGCTATGCCACGCCGGGGCGCATCGCGGATGCGTTGGCGTCATTCGCCCGCGACTTCTCTGCCCCTGTTCTGGATTTCGCTTGTGGCACAGGACTTTCCGGGGCGCAATTGAAGCGGGTTGGTTTCGCGGTCATCGATGGCGTCGACATCTCGTCCGAGATGCTGGACGGCGCCGCCGAGAAGGGTGTCTACCGCGCCCTTCACCTGTCGCAGCCGGGCACGCCCCTGCCCCTCGGCAAGGGCAGCTATGGCGTCGTCGCGGCGGTGGGGGCCATCGGGCACGGGGCGGCGCCCCTGTCGATGGTGGACGAGTTGCTCGGGCTCCTGCAGCCCGGCGGCCTGTTCGCCGTGTCCTTCAACGACAAGACGCTGTCGGACCCGGACTACCAGGCAAGACTGGATTCCGAGGTCGCCGCAGGTCGGGCGCGGCTCTTGCTGCAAGAGCACGGCGATCATCTGCCCGGCATCGGCATGGGCGCCACCGTCTACGTTCTCGAAGTCGTGTGACCTACACGACCCGTTTCGCGCCCTCGCCCACGGGCCTTCTGCACCTCGGCCATGCCTATTCGGCGCTTGTGGCTGCAGGACGGGCAGAGGCGCGGGACGGGAGCTTTCTCCTCCGGATCGAGGATATCGACACCGCCCGCTGCAAGCCCGAGTTCGAAGCCGCCATTCTGGCGGACCTGTCCTGGCTGGGCATCTCTTGGCAGGAGCCCGTCCTGCGGCAGTCGGACCGGCGCCCGGCCTATGACGCGGCGCTCGACCGGCTGGCGGAGATGGGGCTTTGCTATCCGTGTCGCTGCAGCCGCTCGGACATCCGCGCCGCCCTTTCCGCCCCGCAAGAGGGCGTGGCGGGCCCCGACGGCCCGGTCTATCCCGGCACCTGCCGCGGCCGCCCCATGTCGGAGGCCACCCCGCGGGACGCCATTCGGCTCGACATGGGGCGCGCACTTGACCTGTTGAACGGCGTTCCGGGCTTCGAGGAAACCGGCCCCGGGCTTGCGGGACATCACCAGCCCGCGCGCGCCGAGATGATCCTGGGGATCGGCGACATAGTGCTGGCGCGCCGCGACATCGGCACCAGCTATCACGTTGCCGTGGTCGTGGACGATGCCGCGCAGGGCATCACCGAGGTCGTGCGTGGGCAGGATCTCATTTCGGCGACCCCGATCCATCGCGTGCTTCAGGCGCTTCTGGGCCTGCCGGAACCCGCCTATCACCATCACCGGCTGATCCGTGACGAGGCGGGCCGCCGGCTGGCCAAGCGCGACGACGCGCGCGCGATCCGCCATTACAGGGACAGCGGGCTGTCCCCAGATCAGGTGCGCGCCCTCGTCGGCCTGTAGCCCGCGCCCATTGCCTCAGGCGATGGGGCGCATCAACTCTGTCTCTGTATCCCCTTGAATTGCCGTATAGAAACAGCTTCGCCGGTTGGTGTGGCAGGCGGGCCCGGTCTGGTGCACCTGAAGCAAGAGGCAGTCGCGGTCGCAATCGAGCCGCATCTCGACCAGCGCCTGGGCATGGCCGGAACTTTCGCCCTTGATCCAGAAAGCCTGGCGCGAGCGCGACCAGTAGGTCACCTTTCCGGTCTCGAGCGTGCGTGCGACGGCCTCGGCGTTCATCCAGGCCATCATCAGCACCTCGCCGGTCCCGGCCTCTTGCGCGATGGCCGGGATCAGGCCCTGTTCGTTGTAGCGCAGTGTCGCGGGATCAAATGGCATGGCGGGTTTCCTTGGTCTGGCACGTGACCTATCTATGGGCCACCACGCGCAAGGAAAACCCATGAGCGACGCCGACCTGATTAAGCTCTACTCCGGCCGCATCCTCGAACTGGCGGCGGACATCCCGCTCACCCAACGGCTGGAGACGCCGCAGGCGACGATCAAGCGTCGCTCGCCCCTGTGCGGGTCGACGGTGACGGTGGATGTGAGCCTTAAGGACGGGCGCATCGCGGCCTTCGGACAGGACGTGAAGGCCTGCGCGCTTGGCCAGGCGGCGGCATCCATCGTCGGCGCCAACATCATCGGCCGTTCCCGCTCAGAGGTGGAACAGGCCCGGGACGAGCTGAAGGCGATGCTGAAGGCCGATGGCCCGGTGCCCGCCGCCCCCTTCGACGAACTGAAGGTTCTCTTGCCCGCACGCGAGTATCGCAACCGCCACGCCTCCATCCTGCTGGCGCTGGAGGCGACCGCTGAGGCGATGTCCGAGGCGGAAAAGGCCACCTGCGCCTGATCCATCCGACCTGGCAAAAAAACCGCCGCGCTCCGGGGCGGAGGCGGCGGCAAGGGGCGTGTCTGTCTTGGGGTGTGGCCGGTTCCCGAACAGGCAGTTTCGGGAGGGGACAGGCAGTGGCGTGCGATCAGGGGGACAGAGGCACACCGACCGGCCATGAACAGACCGCAGGCAGGTGAAAACTGTCAGGCAAGAAGCGGCAGGTGCAGGAACCCCAGCAGCATGACGACAAGGGCTGCGGCCCCGGCGAAATCGCCGACGAGCGTGTCGGAGTTCCGAAGCGTGGACTTGATCAGATCGAACATGGCGGGCGGCCTTTCGGTTGGTTGTTGCCCATTTGTTCTCAAATTCGAACCGATCTGTAAAGAACTTTTTTAGAACATTCGCGAACGAAGCGGAACATCGACCTCAGCCGACCGAGATCAGCCGGATGGCCTTGTCCTGTTCCATCAGCCACAGAAGCACCCTTGCGGCCTCTCCGCGGGGGCTGGTCAGCGTGGGATCGTCGGCCAGAAGCTTGCGCGCGTCGGACTGGGCCAGGGCCATCAGCGCCGATTGCCGTTCCAGGTCGGCGATGCGGAACCGCGGCAGGCCCGATTGCGCCGTGCCGATCAGGTCGCCGGCGCCGCGCATGGCAAGATCCTCCTCGGCGATGCGGAACCCGTCCTCGGTTTCGCGCAAGGTCTCCAGCCGCCGGCGCCCGCCTTCAGACAGGGGCGGCTGGTAGAGCATCAGGCAGGTGGACGCGGCCGCCCCGCGCCCGACCCGTCCGCGCAGCTGGTGCAGCTGGGCAAGCCCGAAGCTCTCGGCACGCTCGATCACCATGATCGAGGCATTGGGCACGTTGACCCCCACCTCGATCACCGTGGTCGAGACCAGCACCTTGGTGTCGCCCGCCACGAAACGGGCCATGGCCGCATCCTTGTCGGACGGCGGCATCTGGCCGTGGACCAGCCCGACGACGCCCTCGCCCAGGATCGCGCGAAGCCTGCGGAACCGCTCTTCGGCGGCGGTCATGTCGATGACTTCGCTTTCCTCGACCAGCGGGCAGACCCAGTAGGCCTGCCGCCCCTCGGCCACGGCGCGGCGCAGGTGGTCTATCACCTCGTCCATCCGGCCCGTGGACACCAGCGCGGTCTTCACCGGCGACCGCCCCGGCGGCTTTTCATCGAGAAGCGACACGTCCATGTCGCCGTACTGCGCCAGTGCCAGCGAGCGCGGGATCGGCGTGGCCGTCATCACCAGCATGTCGGCACTGCGCCCCTTCGTGCCAAGCGCAAGCCGCTGCGCCACGCCGAACCGGTGCTGTTCGTCCACGATGGCCAGCCGCAGGTCTGCGAAATCCACGTCCTTCTGGAACACCGCATGGGTGCCCACCAGAATGTCGATCTCTCCGGCAGCCAGCGCGGCCAGCTTTGCCGCCCGCTCGCCCCCCTTGTCCCGGCCCGTCAGGATGTCCAGCCGGACCCCGGCGGTCTCGGCCAGGGGGCGCAGGCCGTCGAGGTGTTGCCGGGCCAGGATTTCCGTCGGGGCCATCATCGCCCCCTGCCCGCCCGCCTCGACCGCGATCAGAAGGGCCAGGAATGCCACCAGGGTCTTTCCGGCGCCCACGTCGCCCTGCAGCAGCCTGTTCATGCGCGCGGGTGCGGCCATGTCGGCGGCGATCTCGGCCAATGCGCGGTCCTGCGCGCCGGTCGGACGGTAGGGCAAGGCCGCAAGCACACGGTCCCGCAAGCGCCCGTCCCCGATCGTTGGCATCCCCTTGCCCTTGCGGACCGCCGAGCGGGCCAGGGCCAGGGTCAGCTGGTGCGCCATCAACTCGTCATAGGCGAGCCGCTGGCGCGCGGGCGACTGCGGCGCAAGCTCGGACATGGACAGGGGGCGGTGCGCGGTGCGCAGCGCGTCGTCCCAGGCCGGCCAGCCCTCGCGCGCGCGCAGCGCCGGGTCGATCCATTCGCCAAGCTCTGGTGCCCGTTCCAGCGCCGCCTGCGTGGCCTTTGCCATGACCCGCTGGGTCACGCCCTGGGTCAGGGGGTAGACCGGTTCAAACACCGGGATCTCGTCGGCCTCTTCGGGGGGCAGCATGTGGTCGGGGTGCACCATCTGGCCGATGCCGTCGAAAAGCTCGACCTTGCCGGACACGATCCGCCGCTGACCGAAGGGCAACTGGCGCTGCAGCCAGTCCTCGCGGGCGTGAAAGAACACCAGCTGGAAAGTCGTCTCGGCATCGTGCACCTCGACGCGATAGGGCCGTCCGCGGCTGCGGGGCGGCAGGTGGCGGCCCACCTCGACCTCGAGCGTCAGCACGCTGGGCAGATCGGCCCCCTGGATCGTGGCCCGGCGCCGCCGGTCGATGCCCGAATACGGCAAGGTGAACAGCAGGTCGCGCGGCTTCTCGATGCCGATCTGCGGCAAGAGCCGCGCGGTCTTGGGCCCGACGCCCGCCAGCGTCTCAAGCTCTGCAAAGAGCGGGAACAGGATGGGCGGACGGCCGGCCAAGGCCCTAGCCCTCGCCGATCAGGGCCAGCCAGCCGTCTTCGTCGATCGTCTCGACCCCAAGCTCCGCCGCCTTCTTCGCCTTCGATCCCGCCCCGGGCCCCGCGACCAGCAGATCGGTCTTGGCGCTGACACTGCCCGACACCTTGGCGCCAAGCGCCTCTGCCCGCGCCTTGGCCTCGGCCCGGGTCATCTTTTCCAGCGTGCCGGTGAACACCACCGTCTTGCCGGCGACGGGGCTTTCCTCGGCCGGGCGGTCCGGTGGCACGATCTCCAGATGTGCCACAAGGCGGCGCATCGAGGCCCGTTCCGCCTCTTGCGAGAAGGCGTCGACGAGCGACAGGGCAACCGTCGCCCCGATCCCGTCGATGGCCGTCAGATCGTCCCAGGCGGCGCGTGCCCCGGGGGGGACATCGGCGCCCTGCCAGGTCGTTTCCCGCGCCTCGGTGATGCGGGCCCGGCGCCCTTCGGTGCGCGCCGCGCCCTGTTCGGCCAGGACGGCGGCCTCGGCCCGCCGGTGGGCCGCTGCGGCGGGCATGGCCGCGTCCACGACCTGTTCCAGTGCGGTCCAGCTGCCGAAATGGCGCGCAAGGTCGGCGGCGGCCACCTCTCCCACGTGCCGGATCCCAAGGGCAAAGATCATCCGGCCCATGGGAATCCGCCGCTTTTCGTCGATGGCGGCAAAGAGATTGGCGGCCGATTTCTCGCCCCAGCCCTCGCGGTTCTTCAGCTGGGTCAGGTTGCCGTCGCCATAACGGTCCCGCAGGGTGAAGATATCGGCCGGTTCGCGGACCCATCCGTCGCGGTAGAACTGTTCGACCTGTTTGGCCCCCAGGCCCTCGATGTCAAAGGCGGCGCGGCTGACAAAATGCTTCAGCTTCTCGACGGCCTGGGCCGGGCAGATCAGGCCGCCGGTGCAGCGGCGCACCGAATCGCCCTCTTCCCGCACGGCGTCGGACCCGCATTCGGGGCAGGTATCGCGAAAGGTATAGGGCACGGCCGTTTCGGGGCGGCGCGACAGGTCGACATCGGCCACCTTGGGGATGACGTCGCCCGCGCGGTAGACCTGCACCCAGTCGCCTTCGCGAATGTCCTTGCCGCCGCGGATCGGCTGGCCGCGTGCGTCGCGCCCGGCGATGTAGTCCTCGTTGTGGAGCGTCGCGTTCGACACGACGACGCCGCCCACCGTCACGGGTGTCAGCCGCGCGACCGGCGACAGGGCGCCGGTGCGGCCCACCTGGATCTCGATCCGTTCCAGCCGGGTCCAGGCCAGTTCGGCCGGGAACTTGTGTGCGATCGCCCAGCGGGGCGTGGTCGAGCGAAAGCCGAGACGGCGCTGCAGGTACAGCGCGTCCACCTTGTAGACCACGCCGTCGATGTCATAGCCCAGCGTGGCGCGCCGGTCCTCGATCAGGCGATAGCGGTCCAGAAGGGCCACCGGGCCATCGCAGAGCGCGGTCAGCGGATTAGTGGCGAAGCCAAGCCGCCCAAGCCGCGCGATCGCCTCCATCTGCGTGTCCGCAAGGGGTTCGCTGACCTCGCCCCAGGCATAGGCGAAAAAGCGCAGGGGGCGGCTGCGCGTGATCGCGGCGTCTAGCTGGCGAAGCGACCCGGCCGCGGCGTTGCGCGGGTTGGCGAAGGTCTTTTCGCCGGCGGCGGCCTGGCGCGCGTTCAGCGCCTCGAAATCGGCGTGGCTCATGTAGACTTCGCCCCGCACCTCCAGCACGTCGGGCGCGTCCCGAAGGGTCGCGGGAATATCGCCCACCGTCAGCGCGTTCGCGGTGACATTCTCGCCGGTTTCACCGTCCCCGCGGGTGGCCGCGTGAACCAGCCGCCCCGCCTCGTAGCGCAGCGACAGGGACAATCCGTCGATCTTGGGTTCCGCCGTGTAGGCCAGCGGCGCATCCGCGCCAAGGCCCAGGTACTTGCGGATCCCGTCGTCGAAATCCTGCACGTCTGCCTCGTCGAAGGCATTGGCCAGGGACAGCATCCGCACGGCATGGCGCACCTTGGCGAAACCCTCGGCGGGCCCTGCGCCCACCTGCTCGGACGGGCTGTCGGAGCGCTTGAGATCGGGAAAGCGCGCCTCGATCGCGCTGTTGCGCCGTTTCAGCGCGTCGAAGTCGGCGTCCGACATCTCGGGCGCGTCCTCGGCGTGATAGGCGATGTTCGCGCGGGCGATCATCTCGGCCAGGCGCGCAAGCTCGGCCGCCGCCTCGTCGCGCGTCAACCTTTCAACGGGAATATCGGCCTCGGCCATCTGCGCGCTCCGGTCGGGGTGTCTGACCCTGTGATAGGATCGCGCCCGCCCGGCGTCCAGCCCGTGGCGTTCGGGATGTCAGGCCCCCACGGCCAGCTTGGCGGGGGATCGCATGGCCGGTTCGGGATCGCGCAGGACATAGCCCCTGCCCCAGACCGTCTCGATGAAATTCTGTCCGCCTGTGGCCTGGCTGAGCTTCTTGCGCAACTTGCAGATGAAGACGTCGATGATCTTGAGTTCGGGCTCGTCCATCCCGCCGTAAAGATGGTTGAGAAACATCTCCTTGGTGAGCGTGGTGCCCTTGCGCAGGCTCAGCAGCTCCAGCATCTGGTATTCCTTGCCCGTCAGATGCACCGCCTTCCCGTCGACCGACACGGTCTTGGCGTCGAGGTTCACATCGACCGGCCCGGTGCTGATGATCGACTGGGCATGGCCCTTGGACCGCCGGATGATTGCGTGGATGCGGGCCACAAGTTCCTCTCGGTGGAAGGGCTTGGTCATGTAGTCGTCGGCGCCGAAACCGAAGCCCTTGATCTTGCTTTCTGTATCGGTGTCGCCCGACAGGATGAGGATCGGCGTTTCGATCCGGGCCAGCCGCAACTGGCGCAGCACCTCGTGCCCGTTCATGTCCGGCAGGTTGATGTCGAGAAGGATCAGATCATAGTCGTAAAGCTTGGCAAGATCGATCCCTTCCTCGCCCATCTCGGTCGAATAGACGTTCAGGTTCGCATGGGTCAGCATCATCTCGATGCTGCGCGAGGTCGTGGGATCGTCCTCCACAAGAAGTATACGCATGGTCAGCCTCCGCACCGCAAGTATCGAGGATCAACACTCGCGTGCAATGGTTAACCCTCCGTTACCGTTATTGGCGAATTTGCCGATTCATCCTAAAGTTGTCTATATTTCTTGAGTTGCGTGGCCTTGAGCGCGGTTTCTCCATGCCGTGCCACCGCCCTGCACCAGCCGTCGAATTCCTCGTCCGACAGATCATAGAGGTCCAGCGCCTCCTGCCGGGACAGAAGCCCCGCCTCGACGGCACGCACCACCGCCGCCTTGCGGCGCGCGACCCAGCGCCGGGTATCTGGCCCCGGAAGATCGGCCCGCGACAGCGTGCTGCCATCTGTCAGGGTGACGATCCGTGGCCCCGGAAGTTTCTTGATATACATACATCTCACCCCTCGTTCCGGGCAGGGACAATCCGCCTGCCGGCTTAACCGCAGGTGAAACGCGGGCTTGAGAGTACAGCGCATTTTCCTATATTCCGCCCATTCCAGGATGATCGACATGCCCCTTGACGCCAGAGACCCTGCCCTGAACTCGCTTGGCTTCGCCAAGCCCCCCGCCGAAACGCGGGTCGTCGTCGCCATGTCCGGCGGCGTCGACAGTTCGGTGGTGGCCGCCGAACTCGCCACCGAGGGCTACGACGTGGTTGGCGTCACGCTGCAACTGTACGATCACGGCGCGGCCCTCGCGAAAAAGGGCGCCTGCTGTGCCGGGCGGGACATCCACGACGCGCGCCGTGTCGCCGAAACGATGGGCTTTCCCCACTATGTCCTCGACTACGAGAACCGGTTCCGGGAAAGCGTGATCGACGAATTCGCCGACAGCTACCTGGGCGGGGCCACGCCGGTGCCCTGCATCCGCTGCAACGAGCGGGTCAAGTTCCGCGACCTGCTGGAAACGGCGCGCGACCTCGATGCGGATTGCATGGCGACGGGCCACTACATCCAGCGCAAGATGGGAGATGCCGGGCCAGAGCTTCACATGGCCGCAGATCCGTCCCGGGACCAGTCCTATTTCCTGTTCTCCACCACGGCGGAACAGCTGGCCTACCTGCGCTTTCCGCTGGGGCACCTGGCCTCGAAGGACGAGACGCGGGCGCTTGCCACGCGGCACGGCCTTTCGGTGGCCGACAAGCCCGACAGCCAGGACATCTGTTTCGTGCCGAACGGCAATTACGCTGCGGTGATCGAGAAACTGCGCCCCGGTGCGG
>JAUIIC010000152.1 GCA_030431935.1 Alphaproteobacteria bacterium
AGCACGACTTCGACGCCACCGTCATCACCCTCGTCGACGAGGGCGAGGCCCCGCTGGGCGAGGACGTGATCGTGCAGGCCTTCGAGGAATGCGTGACGGTCGAGCAATACGACCCCCGCACCGACCGAACGCACAAGATCACCCTGTCCAACGCGCAGTTGCGGGACCTGACGGCGGCGCTCAACCTGCCCGAGGGCGTCTATCGCCTGCGCCGCGTCGATCCGGGCTAGGACCAGCGTTCCGAACCGCCGATGCCCGATATCGCGCGCTCTGCCCATGACATGATCTCGCGCATGGACCCGCGCCTGCGGGACGGCGCCTTCGTGTTCGTCACCCTGACGGCGCCCGCGCCCGAGCTTGCCGCGCAGGCCATCGCCAGCTTCGCCGAGGACGAGGGCCTGTCGCTGATCCTGCCGCTGGAGCTTGCGGCGCGCGCCGGGTGCGACACCGCGCAACCCATGCGCTGCATCACGCTGCACGTCCATTCGGCGCTGGACGGGGTGGGGCTGACGGCGGCGGTGGCGGGCGTGCTGGCGGACAACGGCATCGCCTGCAACATGGTGGCGGCCTTCCACCACGATCACGCCTTCGTGCCCGCCGCCGACGCGGACCGCGCACTGGCCCTTCTGCGCGCGCTTCAGGACGGCGCCTAGCCTCCGGAGGCGGGGGGCTGCCGCCCCTTGGCGGGACAGCTGCCCCCGGGTCCGTCGCACCCGCATCCGCGCGCCCCGCGTCCTGCCGACCCGGCCGGAGCGTGGCGCAAGACGGATCACGGCTTGAAGACCGGCCCGAAAACCCCGACATCGGGGCAAGCGAAAGGAGACCCGATGCCGACACCCAACCCCGCCGCGATGGAGTTCCTGCTGACCCGCCGCTCGCGCCCGGCCAAGACGCTGACGACCCCGGTGCCGACCCGTGACGAGCTGCTGCCGATCCTGACCGCCGCCGCCCGCACGCCCGATCACGGCAAGCTCGAACCTTGGCGCTTCATCGTGCTGGAAGGCGCGGCGCTGCAACGCCTTGCCGCGCTGGCGGCGGACCGTGGGCGGGATCTGGGCAAGGACGACGACCAGATCGAGAAGGCCCGCAAGCAATTCGCCGACGCCGCGCTGGCCGTGGCCGTGATCGAGGTGCAGCGCCCCTCCGAGAAGATCCCCGCGTTGGAGCAGACCTATTCGGCGGGTGCCGTCTGCCTTGCGCTTCTGAATGCGGCGCTGGCGTCCGGGTGGGGCGCGAACTGGCTGTCGGGCTGGGCCTCGCATGACGCCGCGTTCCGCGAACAGGGCCTGGGCCTCGCCCCGCACGAGCGCATTGCGGGCTTCATCCACATCGGCACCGAGACCTCGCCCCCGCCGGACCGCCCGCGCCCCGACATCGCTGCGGTCACCGACTGGGTTTCGGAATGATCCTCGGCGATTTCCTGAAGGCCCTGGGCCAGGTCGGGGACCCCCGCTTTCGCCGGGTGCTGGGGCTCGGGATCGGACTGACGCTCGCGCTGCTTTTCGCGGTCTACGCGATCCTTGCCACGGTGCTGAACATCTTCCTGCCCGACACGATCACCCTGCCGCTGATCGGCGCGGTGACATGGGTCGACGACCTGCTGTCCTGGGCCTCGATCCTCCTGATGATCGCGCTGTCGGTCTTCCTCATGGTGCCCGTGGCCTCGGCCTTCACCGGCCTGTTCCTCGACCAGGTGGCCGACGCGGTCGAGGACCGGCACTACCCGGCGCTGCCGGCGGCGCGCGCCGTTCCGCTGCTCGAAGGGCTGCGCGACGCGGTCGGGTTCCTCGGGATCATCGTGGCGGCGAACCTCGTGGCGCTGGTGGCCTATGTCTTCGTCACCCCGGCGGCCCCGTTCATCTTCTGGGCGCTCAACGGCTATCTTCTCGGGCGCGAGTATTTTCAGCTTGTCGCCATGCGCCGCGTCGGCCGTGCCGAGGCCAAGGCCGCCTTCCGCCGCCATGCCGGCAGCGTCTGGCTGGCCGGCGGGCTGATGGCCGTGCCGCTGACGGTTCCGATCGTCAACCTGCTCGTCCCCGTCTTGGGCGTGGCGACCTTCACCCATCTCTACCACCGGCTGGAGAGGGGATAGCGCGGGCGTGACGCAGGGCAGCGGATGGCCGCGGCCATCCGCTGCCCGGGCCGCTTCGCGGCTGTTCCGGGCGGGGGGTTCTCCGCTCAAGCGCAGGCCGTCGCCCGGGCCGGGCGGGACAACACCTCAACCGTCAGCCGTCTCCTCCCGGTCCCGCTCGTACTGCGCCGCGCCGGGGATCGGTCGCAGCCATGGCTCGCGCCGCAGCGTCCAGCACTCGTAGGTGGGGACGAAAAGCCCGGGCTCGTCCAGCGTGCCAAGGTGCACCTCCACCTCGTCGCCCGTGCGCGCGACCACCGACCCGCCGCAGCGCGGGCAGAACGCGCGTCCCTCGAACTCACGCACCTCGCCCAGGACCGTCACCGCCGCCGCCGGAAAGATCGCGGCCGCATAGAACGGCGCGCCGTGATGCTTGCGGCAGTTCAGGCAATGGCAGACCCCGACGCGCAGCGGGCGGCCGGCGGCCTCGATCCGCACGGCCCCGCAGTCACAGCCGCCGGTCGCCCGCCCCGCCACGCCACGCCTCAACCCTCGGAGGACGGCGGCCCCATCCGGTCGAACCAGTCGAAGTCGCGCACGCTGATGGCCCCGGTCAGGATCACCGTGGCGATCACCGCCCACAGCACCACGGCGACCACGGTCACGATGCGGAACTTGCGGCGCAGGTTGGGGTTCTCGGGCGCGCTCGACGGCGTGCCGGGCTCGACCGTTCCGGCCTCGCCCTGGGTGGTCAGCCGCAGGGGCAGCACCACGAACAGCACCATGAACCAGATGACAAGAAACAGCACGATCCCCGAAGTGATGCCCATCAGACCTGCTCCAGCTCGATCAGGGTGCCGTTGAAATCCTTGGGATGAAGGAACAGGACCGGCTTGCCATGCGCGCCGATCTTGGGCTCGCCGCTGCCCAGCACGCGGGCGCCGCTGGCCTTCAGGTGGTCGCGCGCGGCAAGGATGTCGTCGACCTCGTAGCAGACATGGTGAATCCCGCCCGAGGGGTTCTTGTCCAGAAACCCCTGGATCGGGCTGTTCTCTCCCAGGGGATACAAGAGCTCGATCTTGGTGTTGGGCAGTTCGATGAACACCACGGTCACGCCGTGGTCGGGCTCGTCCTGCGGCGCGCCCACCTTCGCGCCGAGGGTCGAGCGGTACTGCTCCGCCGCGGCCTCCAGGTCCGGCACGGCGATGGCGACATGGTTCAGGCGTCCGATCATCGGGTCCTCCATCCTTGGTCGCCCGCTTATGGCCAGACGCCCGCGCGCCCGCAAGCGTCCGAAGGCCGCAGGCGTTTACCTGCTGTTCAGCATATCGCGCTTTGATCGGAGCATCGCATGGGAAGGACGCTGCCATGACCACGCCCGAGACACCCCACCTGGCGCCCGCCGCGCCGACCGCCGCCCACCCGCTTGCCGGACTGACCGTTCTGGTGGTCGAGGACAGCCGATACGCATCGGAGGCGGTGCGCCTTCTGTGCCTGCGCTCCGGCGCGCGGCTGCGCCGCGCCGACAGCCTGACCGCGGCCGACCGCCACCTGCGGGTCTACCGGCCCAGCGTGCTGATCGTCGACGCGGGCCTGCCCGACGGCAGCGGGATCGACCTGATCGCGCGGCTTGCCGACGCCCGCCCGCGCATCCCCGCCATCCTCGCCACCAGCGGCGACCCCGACGCGCTGCGCGACGCCTGCCTCGCCGGCGCCGACGGGGTGCTGCCCAAGCCACTGCGCGCGCTGGCCGATTTCCAGCAGGCCGTGTTGGCCGCGCTGCCCGCCGACCTGCGCGTGCAGGGGCCCCGCGCGCTTCCCGGCGACATGGTGGATCCCGACCGGCTGACGCTTCTGGAAGACCTCGAACAGGTGGCCGACGCGCTGGAGGACGACCTGCCGCCCCGGCGTCTGGACTATCTGGCGCGGTTTCTCTCGGGGCTGGCCGCCAGCACCGGCGACGCGGGGCTTGCCGCCGCCGCCGCCCGGCTTGACAGCGGCCGCCATCTCGGCGACGTGGCCGAGGTGGCCTGCCTCGTGCAGGAGCGTCTCGCGCGGCGCGCCGCGGTCTGACGCGCGGTTCAGCCCGCCGCGGGGTCCCGCGCGGCGAGGATCGGCGCGGTCAGCGATGACAACGACCGTCGCTGCCGCCCGTCCGCGTCGAAATTCCCGGGGTCAAGCCACGCCTCGAACGCCGCTGACAACGCCGGCCATTCCGCGTCGATCGCGGCGAACCACGCCGTGTCGCGATTGCGCCCCTTGACCACGGCGGCCTGACGGAACACGCCCTCGTAGGACAGCCCCAGCCGTTCCGCCGCCCGGCGCGAGGGGCGGTTCGCCGCGTTGCATTTCCATTCGTAGCGCCGGTATCCCGCGCCGAAGGCCCAGCCCATCATCAGCGCCATCGCCTCTGTCGCCGCGCGCGTGCCCTGCAGCGCCGGGGAATAGCAGATATGCCCCACCTCGATGCTGCCCGCCGCAGGCGTGATCCGCAGCCAGCTTGCCACACCCTCCCACGCGCCGGTGTCGAGGTTGCGGATCGCATAGAACATCGGGTCCTTGCCCGAGGCCGTCTCGGCCATCCAGCGCGCGTAATCCTCCAGCCGGTGAAAGGGCCCGTAGGGCAGGTAGTCCCAGATCCGGTCATCCGCCCGGTTCGCCGCGAAGAGTGCCGAGGCATGGCGCGGCCCCAGCCGTTCCAGCCGCGCATACCGCCCCTCCATCGCCTCGGGCCCCGGCGCAGGCGGCGGGACCCAGTCTGCGAGGGGGCGGTCGCCCGTCATTCCCGTGGCAGCACCCGAAGGCCCAGTTCGCGCAGCTGTTCGTTGGTGGGCTCGGACGGGGCGCCCATCATCAGGTCTTCGGCGCGCTGGTTCATCGGGAACATGATGACCTCGCGGATGTTGGCCTCGTCGGCCAGCAGCATCACCATCCGGTCGATGCCCGCGGCGCAGCCGCCGTGCGGCGGCGGGCCAAAGCGGAAGGCGTTGACGAGGCCCGAAAAGCGCCGCTCGACCTCTTCGGCGGAATAGCCCGCGATCTCGAAGGCCTTGAACATGACGTCCAGCCGATGGTTGCGGATCGCGCCCGAGATCAGCTCATAGCCGTTGCAGGCCAGGTCGTACTGGTAGCCCAGCACCTGGAGCGGGTCGCCGTTCAGCGCCTCCAGACCGCCCTGCGGCATCGAGAACGGGTTGTGCGAGAAGTCGATGACGCCGGTCTCGGGGTCCTTCTCGTACATCGGGAAATCGACGATCCAGCAGAAGGCGAAGCGGTCCGTCTCTGTCAGGCCCAGTTCCTCGCCGATGGTGGTGCGCGCCTTGCCCGCCACCCGCTCGAACGCCTGCGGCTTGCCGCCGAGGAAGAAGGCCGCGTCGCCCTTGCCAAGGTGCAGCTGCTGGCGGATCGCCTCGGTCCGCTCGGGGCCGATGTTCTTGGCCAGCGGGCCGGCGGCCTCCAGCCCGTCCTCGCCATCGCGCCAGAAGATGTAGCCCATCCCCGGCAGGCCCTCTTTCTGGGCAAAGGCGTTCATCCGGTCGCAGAACTTGCGCGACCCGCCGCCCTTGGCCGGGATCGCGCGGATCTCTGTCCCCTCCTGCTCCAGCAGCTTGGCGAAGATGGCGAAGCCCGAGCCGCGGAAATGGTCGCTGACGTCCTGCATCTTGATCGGGCAACGCAGGTCCGGCTTGTCGGTGCCGTACCACTTCATCGCGTCGGCATACCTGATGTGCGGCCAGACCGTATCGACCGTGCGGCCGCCGCCGAACGCCTCGAAACAGCCCTGGATCGCGGGCTGGATCGCGGCGAAGACGTCGTCCTGCGTGGCAAAGGACATCTCCATGTCCAGCTGGTAGAAATCGGTGGGCGAGCGGTCGGCGCGCGGGTCCTCGTCGCGGAAGCAGGGCGCGATCTGGAAATAGCGGTCGAAGCCCGACACCATGATGAGCTGCTTGAAAAGCTGCGGCGCCTGCGGCAGCGCGTAGAACTTGCCCGGATGCAGCCGCGACGGCACCAGGAAGTCGCGCGCGCCCTCGGGCGAGGACGCGGTGATGATCGGCGTCTGGAACTCGGTGAAGCCCTGGTCCCACATCCGGCGGCGCAGGTCCTGCACCACGCGCGAGCGCAGCATGATGTTGTCGTGCAGCCCCTGCCGCCGCAGGTCGAGGAAGCGGTAGCGCAGGCGCGTTTCCTCGGGATACTCCTGATCGCCGAACACCATCAGCGGCAGTTCCTCGGCGCTGCCCAGAACCTCCATGTCGCGGATGAACACCTCGATCTCGCCGGTGGGGATCTTGGGGTTCACCAGCGCCTCGTCGCGCGCCTTCACGGTGCCGTCGATGCGGATGCACCATTCGCTGCGCACCTTCTCCACGTCATGGAACACGGGGCTGTCGGGATCGCACAGCACCTGCGTGATGCCGTAATGGTCGCGCAGGTCGATGAACAGCACGCCGCCGTGATCGCGGATGCGGTGCACCCAGCCCGACAGGCGGACGGTCTGGCCAACCTCGGCCTTGGTCAGGGCGGCGCAGGTGTGGCTGCGGTAGGCGTGCATCGGAAAATCCTTTTCGGCGCGTCACGGGGGACGGCGCCGATACACTCGCTGGCGGCGCGGAAGTCAAGCGGGCAGGCCGGATCGCGCCGGTTCAGCCCCGGTTGTCCGGATCGTCGGTCAGCCGCATCCGCTGCATCGCCACGGCGACTTCCCATGCGACGGCGTCCGCGCCCAGCGGCTGCAGAGACGCCGGATCGTCGCGGGCCAACCGCCCGCCGATCAGGATGAACAGGTCCGGTCGCGCCACCCGCAACGCCAGGACCAGCCGCGCCAGCGCGGGCATAGAGCCGGGGCTGCTGACGGATATGCCGACAAAGGGTGTGTCGCTGCGCTGGATCTCGGCCAGAAGCCGGTCATGGGGAAGGCCCAGCTTCAGCTCGATTTCCCAGCCCTCGCGCCGGAACAGGTCTGCGGCCATCGTCACGCCAAGCGTGTGATCCTCTCCGGGCACGTTGGCGAAGATCGCCGCTTGCGGCGCCGTCGCGTCGCTGGGCGACAGGGCCGGGCGCATGGCGCGCAACAGGCCATAGATCCGGCTGACCCCGATGGTGACATCGGTAAAGGTGACGCGGTCCTCGTCCCAAAGCACGCCCAGCCGCGCCGCCGCCCCCGACAGGTAGGTCAGGTAAAGCTCGTCCACCTTCACGCCGCGTTTTAGCAGGGCATGGACAAAGGCGGTGGCCGGCTCGGAGGTCTGGGAAAACAGAAGCCGCACCAGCGTGTCGATCTCCTGCGCCTTGGGAACCGGCAGGTCGGACTGGCGCGAGGGCCGCCGCTCGGCCAGGCGGGACACAACCTCGCGGGCCAGCCCCGCCAGTGCATCGCGGGGCAAATGCGGGCCCAGCGCCTCGAACTCGCGTACGGCGTCTTCGACGGTTTCGGGGTCGAGTCCGTTGGGTTCACTGTCCGACATGGTGTGGTCGGGGTCCCTTGCGGCTCGGGGCTGGGGCGCGCACGACAGGGTGCCGGCGCGCGCAGATCACCGGTTGCATACCACGCCATACTATGAACAAGCGGCTGTTCGGGCAAGCGTCGCGTCGGCACGGATTGACGCGCCGTTGTCCCTGCCCTCAGCCGCGCCGCACCTCGAAACGGCAAGCGCGCCCGCCGGCGGCGACGCACTCGGTCTCTTCCACCCGCGTCCGGGGGTCTACCAGAACCTGGAACAGCCGTTCGAACACCGCCGCGTGCCAGTGGCAGACAGGATGCATGGACCGTTCGCCGCGCACGATGGGATTGTCCGCGATCTCGAAGACCAGCGGCGTAAGCGAGACGACAGAGAATGTCCCCGACCCCGCAAAGGTCCAGGCATGTTGTGCGATGGCGCGTGTCAGCAGGCGCTCGGCGATGCCGGCGGGCAGGATTCCCAGCACCTGTTGCGCCAGCCGGGGGATTCGGTGCGCAAGGATATAGTCCGCCGTGCCGCGCCCGGCTTCGGCGGCCAGCCTCGGCGCATCCTCGGGCAGGCACTGGCGCAGCGCGCGGTGCACGGCGCCCGCCGGGCGCTCGTCCATCAACCCTTCGGTGTCGGGAAGCCTGTCCAGCCCGCCCGCCGCGAACACCCGGTCCCGCAGCGCGCGCCCGCCGGCGGCGTCCAGCACCGGAATCAGTTGCAGGATGGCGTTCGGGCCGATTCGGCCCGCACCGGGGGCGGCGGCCCCCATGTCAGGCCTCTTCCATCTGCTGGTCGCCCCCGCCACAGGCCTTGATCTCGGCCCCGTTGGGCATCCTGAAGGCCTTGGCCGCGGTGCGGTCGCCGGCCCGCGCCTTGCCCTGCTCGCGCAGCGCCTCGCGCCGTTCGGCGGCCCGCGCGGCCCGGTCGGCGGCGGCCTCCCAATCCTCCATCTGCGCCTCGGCGATGGTCCGCGTGGTGTCGAAATGGAAATCCACGCTGTCCTTGGTCTGCGGCCCCCAGTAGCCCGCCTTGCCCAGGTCGTAGAAGGTGCGCCCCACGCCCGCCTTCAGGAACGCCTTGAGACAGCCCAGGAGATAGCGTCGCCGGTATCCGGTGCCGCGCCAGGGGTAATGGAACAGCGCCTTCTTCATGTAGAACCGGCGATAGTTCTTCATCACCCCGTCCAAAAGCTCGCCGCGCGTCAGCGCCTTGGGCTTCATGATCGGGGTCACGAAGTTGTATTTCGAGAAGTCGAAGATCTCGACCTTGTCCTTGAGCTCCTGGAACAGGGGCGTGAAGGGCCAGGGCGTGTACATCGCCCAGTTGGCCAGGTCCGGCTGCCAGTCCCAGGCCATCCGGTAGGTCTCTTCCAGCGTTTCCTTGGTCTCGTTGTCCAGCCCGACGATGAACTGTGCCTCGACGAAGATGTCGGCCTCGCGCAAGAGGCGGATCGCGGTCTTGTTCTCCTCGACCTTGGTTTCCTTGTTGAAGATGTCCAGCTTCATCTGCGCCGCCGCCTCGGTGCCCAGCGAGACATGGACCAGCCCGGCCTTGCGGTAGAACTTCAGCAATTCGCGGTCGCGGTAGATGTCGGTGACGCGGGTGTTGATGCCCCACTGCACCCGGCGCGGCAGGTCGCGCGCGATCAGTTCCTCGCAGAACTGGATGAACTTCTTGCGGTTGATGGTGGGTTCCTCGTCTGCGAGGATGAAGAAGCCGACGCCGTGGTTTTCCACCAGGTCCTCGATCTCGTCGACGACCTTCTTGGGGTCGCGCACGCGGTAGTCGCGCCAGAACTTCCATTGCGAGCAGAACGAACAGGTGAACGGACAGCCCCGCGCCATGTTCGGGATCGCGACCCGCGTGTTCAGCGGGATGTAGATATAGCTTTTCCAGTCCAGCAGCGACCAGTCGGGCGTGATCGCGTCCAGGTCCTTGATCGTCGGCGCGGCTTCCGTCGCGACGATCTGCTCGCCGTCGCGAAAGGCCAGCCCGCGGATCTTGTAGCGGTCGGCGGGCCAGCGCCCGTCCTCCACCGCCAGCATCAGCTCGGTGATGATCTCCTCGCCCTCGCCGCGCACGATGACGTCGATCCAGGGCGCCTCGGACAGCACCTGCTTGTACATGAAGGTCGCGTGGATGCCGCCCAGCACCCGCAGCGCGTTCGGCACCTTGTCCTTCGCGATCTCCATCAGCCGCTCGGCGGCATAGATCGACGGCGTGATCGCGGTCGTGCCCACCACGTCGGGGGCCAGCTCCACCAGCCGTTCGGCGATCTCCTCTTCGGAAATGCCGTGGGTCATCGCGTCGATGAAATGGATGTCGTCGAACCCCGCCGTCTTCAGTGCGCCCGACAGGTAGGCCACCCATGCGGGCGGCCAGTTACCCGCGATCTCCGCCCCGCCGGACCGATAGTTCGGATGGATGAACACGATGCGCATGGCGGACCCCCTGGATGGATTATTGTCAATCCAGATTAACAGTCAGCATGTCTAGCAAACTTGACACACATCAAACCCCGCCGATTTCTGGACGGAATGTTGAAATCGTGCCAAACTGTCGCAGTTTGATGGGTGAACCCGCCGAATCTGGAGGTTTCGGCAAAGCGAGCCGGGCATGCCGCCCGCAACGGGGGTGCACATGTGGGACACACTTTTTGACAAGGCGATCGCGCGGATCGTCAAGGCCGGCACCCTCGTGGTCGAGATGCCGGACGGCGCAAGCAGGCGCTACGGGGACGGCACCGGCGACCCGGTGATCCTCCGCCTCAAGGACCGCGACCTGCCGCGCCGCATCCTTCTGAACCCGGACCTTGCCGTGGGCGAGGGCTACATGAACGGCACGCTCGAGATCGAGGATGACGATCTCTACGGCTTCATGGGACTGGCGGTGAAGAACCTTGCGGCGGGCAACAAGTTCTGGTGGCAGCTTGCGCTGGAAC
>JAUIIC010000153.1 GCA_030431935.1 Alphaproteobacteria bacterium
GGTCGCCGCGGCGCGCTGGCTTTGATGGATCGAGTCGATGCCGGAGCGGATCACCTCTGCCACATAGGCGGCATAGACGAGAATCAGCGCCAGCGAGCCCCAGATGTAGGGCGAGTTCCACGGGCGCGGCAGCCCCAGACCCGGAATGCCGAAGCCGATCAGGTAGATCACCAGGATCACCGGCAGGCCGCGGAAGACGTCGGTATAGACCGCCCCGAACAGCCGCAGCGGAAAGAGCGCGGGCGCGCGCACGTCGCGGCAAAGCGCGATGGCCAACCCCAGGATCGCGATGGCCGGCGCGCACCACAGGAAGATCGCCACGTCCAGCAGGAAGGCGTTCAGAAGGCCGGGAAAGGTCTTGGCGAAGACCTCGGCGTTGAAGAAGCTGCGCTTTACCGCTGCCCAGCCCGGCGCGAGCGGGATCAGGATCACCGCCGCAGCCAGCACTACGCCCGTCGACACCGCCGCAATCGTGGCCGAGCGGCGGCGAAGCCGGGCCTCGTAGGCCTGGCGGCGGGTAAGGGGGGCGGCGGCGGGCGCCGCCCCGGTCTGCATGGGCGTGTCCGACATCTACTCGATGACCGGCACGCCCGTGGCCTCCTGCAGCCACTGCGCCTCGATCGCGGCCAGCGCGCCCGACTCGGTCAGTTCGGCGATGGCGGCGTCGACGCATTCCTTCAGCGGGTTGCCCTCTTCCATCAGAAGCCCGAACTGGTCGGGGTTCTCGGAGCGGTCCGCCGGGAACTGGCCCAGGATCGTGCCGCCCTCGACCACCACGGCGGACAGGTAAAGCGCCGTCGGCAGGTCGAAGAGCGCCGCGTCGATCTGGCCCGCCTGCATCGCGGCGGTCACGTCGGTGTTGTCGTTGTAGAGCAGCGCGTCACGCTCGGGCGCGACGATCTCGGCCAGCATCGGCACGGCGGTGGTGTTGGCGTCCGCCCCCCAGATCAGCCCCTTGAGCGAGGCGAGCGTGGGTTCCGCGCCCGCATCGACGACTTTCTGCGTGGTCAGCACGGCCATGGCCGAGGTGTAGTAGGGCAGCGAGAAATCCACCATCGCCTCGCGCTCGGGCGTGATCGAGTATTGCTGCATGTTGAAGTCGAAGTTCTTGGCGCCGGGCTGGATCGCCTCGTCGAAGGACGTGCGCACCCATTTCACCTTGTCGTTCTCGAAGCCCATCGCATTGGCGATGGCATAGGCGACGGCGGCCTCGAAGCCCTCGCCGCTTTCGGGGGCATCGTTCAGCACCCAGGGGTAATAGGCCGGGTTGCCGGTTGCGACGGTCAGCACGCCGTCTTCCAGCGTCTTGCCGGCGGCGCAGCCGTGGCCCATGGCCAGGGCCCCCGTGGCGGTCAGTGCGGTGGCGACGGCCGCGGTCAGAAACAGTTTCATGGTCTTTGGCCTCCAAGCCCTGTTGTCATCCGCAAAGGTTTGGCACGGGCGCGCGATTTGTCCAGCCTGCGGGCGCGCCATTTTCCGAAAGCAGCGCCGGGTGCCCGGGGATTGAGCCGAGCGGCGCGCGGTTGACGCGGGCGGCGCGACGGGTTTGGCTGGCGGGACCGCAACGGACCGGGGGGGCACCATGGACGCGCAGAGAAATCCCTATCGTGGAACGGGCCTGCCCGAGGGTGCCCTTGCCCCAGCTCCCTGGCCCAGCACGGACAGCGGCGCGGTGGCGCGTCTTCTGGGGCATTGCCCGGCCGCGGCGGAAACCGCGCTGGTGTCCGCGCCGGCGCTGGCCGAGCGCGCCGGGGTGGCGGAGCTTTGGCTGAAGGACGAGCGCGGGCGCATGGGGCTGGGCAGCTTCAAGGCGCTGGGCGCGGCCTATGCCATCGCGCAAGAGGCGGCCGCGGCAGGCGGCGACTGGGCCCGCGCGCTTGAGGGGCGCGTCTTCATCACGGCAAGCGCGGGCAACCACGGGCTTTCGGTCGCCGTCGGCGCACGGATCTTCGGCGCGCGCGCCGTGATCGTCCTGTCCGAAACGGTGCCCGAGGCCTTTGCCATCCGCTTGCGCGACAAGGGCGCAGAGGTGGTGCGCGCCGGTGCGATCTACGAGGACAGCATGGCAGAGGCGATGCGGCTGGCAGAGGCCGAGGGCTGGACGCTTCTGTCCGACAGTTCCTGGCCCGGCTACACCGACGCGCCCTTCCGGATCATGGAGGGATACCTGCAACTGGCCGAGGAGGCCGTCGCGCAAATGGCCGCGCCGCCCACGCATGTCCTTTTGCAGGCGGGTGTCGGCGGGCTGGCGGGCGCGGTCGCGGCGCTGGTGCGCACGCGCTGGGGCGACGCGCCGGTGGTGGCTGTGGTGGAACCGCAGGCCGCGCCCGCCCTGATCGGCTCGATCCGCGCGGGCAGGCTGGTCGACACCGAGGGCCCGGTCTCGGCGATGGGGCGGCTCGATTGCAAGACGGCCTCGCTCATCGCGCTCAAGGGCCTTGCCCGGGATGCGGACCTCTTCGTGACGGTCTCCGAGGAAGAGGCGGCCGATGCCGTCGCGGCGCTGGGCGCCGAGGGGCTGGCCACCACGCCTTCGGGCGGGGCGGGGGTGGCGGCGCTTCTGGCCGGAGAGGCCGTCGAGCGTCTTGGCCTCGGTCCGGGGTCCCGCGTCATGTGCATCCTGTCCGAGGGCCCGGAATGACCTTTCCTGCCGCCGAGTTCCGCGCACGCACCGCCCGGATGCAGGCCGAGATGGCGGCCGCCGAGATCGACGCGCTTCTGCTGACCACGGCGCCGGACATCTACTACGTGACGGGGTTCCTGACCCGGTTCTGGGAAAGCCCCGCGCGGCCCTGGTTCGTGCTGGTCCCCGGCGCGGGCGACCCGCTGGCCGTCATTCCGGCGATCGGGGCCGAGCTGATGGGGCGCACATGGCTGGCGGACATCCGCACCTGGGTGTCGCCCAACCCAGACGACGAGGGCGTGTCGCTTCTGGCCGCCGCCATCGCCGAGCATGTCCCGCCCTCGGGCCGGCTGGGCCTGCCGATGGGCACCGAGACGCATCTCCGCATGCCGCTGGGCGATTACCTGCGGCTTTTGCCGATGATCGCCCCGCGCGCGGTGGTGGATGGCACCGGCCCTGTGCACCGGACGCGCGAGATCAAGACCGAAGCCGAGGTCGCGCGCCTGCGCGAGATCTGCCGCATCGCCGCGCGCGCCTTCGACCGCGTGCCGGACATTGCCGGGCCGGGCCGTCCGCTCGACGCGGTGTTCCGCGATTTCCAGGCCCTGTGCCTGTCGGAGGGGGCGGATTGGGTCAGCTACGTGGCGGGCGGCGCCGGGCCGGGGGGGTATGGCGACGTGATCTCGCCCGCCGACGCGCGCCCGCTGGCGGACGGCGATCTGCTGATGCTCGACACGGGGGCGGTGAAAGACGGCTATTTCTGCGACTTCGACCGGAACTGGGCCATCGGCCGCGCCGACGACAGCCTGCGCCGGGCCCATGATACGCTTTTCGCCGCCACAGAGGCGGGCATCGCCGCCGCGCGCCCCGGCGCCACCGCTGAGGAGGTTCATGGCGCCATCGTCGCGCGCATCCGCGCCGACGGGGCAGAGCCCCTTGGTGGGCGGCTGGGCCATGGCCTTGGCCTAAGCCTGACCGAATGGCCGTCTCTGATCCCCGGTGACGGGACGCCGCTTCGGGCCGGCACTGTGCTGACGATCGAGCCGGGGCTTCAGATCGCGCCGGGCCGCATCATGGTGCACGAGGAAAACATCGTCCTGCGCGAGGGCGGGGCAGAACTCTTGTCGCCCCGCGCCCCTGCCGATCTGCCGGTGCTGCGGTGACGGGCTTTTCCTACGATATCGACGAGGGCCACGGCCTGCCACGCCTCGGGCTGGTGGTGCTTCAGGTGGACGAGACCATAGAGCCCGAGTTCCGCATCCATTTCGGCCCCGCGGACGCCGCGCTTCACGTCAGCCGGGTGCCCAGTGGCGACGACCTGACGCCCGACACGATCGACGACATGGCGACGGCGCTGCCGCGCGCGGCGGGGCTTCTGCCGCAGGCCGCGCCCTTCGACGTGCTGGCCTATGCCTGCACCTCGGCCAGCATGCGCTTCGGGCCGGACCGTGTCGCCGACCTGCTGCGGCAGGGCGCACGGGCCCGCCACGTGACCAACCCGTTCTCCGCCGCGCTGGCGGCTTTCGATCACCTTGGCGTCCGGCGCATCGGGCTGGTGTCGCCCTATATCGCCAGCGTTGCCGGGCCGATGGCGCAGGCCTTCGGCGTGGCGGGTGTCGAGGTGGTGCGAAGCCTGTCCTTCGGCGAGCGGGAAGAGGCCCGCGTGGCCCGGATCACCCGCGCCTCGGTCGAGGCGGCCGCGCTTCAGGTGGCGGGCGATGATGCTGTCGAGGCAGTCTTTCTGTCCTGCACGAACCTCCGGACGGCTGATTTCATCGAAGACTTGCGGCAGCGGTCGGGCAAGCCCGTTATCAGCAGCAACCTTGCGCTGGCCTGGGACATGGGTCGCCTGTCAGGGTGCGCTCGCAGAACCAGCCTGGCCTGACGCTGTTGCCCGGAAACGTCATTCGGTAAACCTATGATCCGCCGCTGATCCGCGCGGACTTCCACGTGCAATATGTAGACGGTGCAATAAGGGCTGCTAAGAAGAAGCGGCCAATTTACGTGTAATCAGTCTCGCATTATGTACATAGGGGTGCCGTTTCATGGCTCAGAGGAAAAAGGAAGCGGTCTCGGAAGCGATACTTGCGTCCGCCTACAACTCGTTCCGTGAAAAAGGATATGCAGCAACAAGCATAAGCGAGATTGCCCGTGCCGCCTCTGTGTCTCCGGCCAACATCTACGTCTACTTTCCGTCCAAGCTGGATGTTTTTCTGGCGGTTTATGAACCCTGGCTGCGTGAGCAGATCGAGCGCATGTGCGCAATCGCGGCCGAAATAAACGATCCGTCCGAGCGGATCAGGTTCGTCCTGTGCGACGTCTGGCGGGACCTGCCGAGCCGCGACAACAGGTTCGCGCGATCCCTGGTCCAGGCGTTGTCCACCACGTCCTCGAGCGAACTCTGTTCCAGGGCCATGTTCCAATGGGCCGAGCAGCGGGTCGAAGAGGTCATTCTCGACGCGATCCCGGAACCGCGGCGGCAGATGCTGCGCGATGGGGTGCTGACACGCCTGATCTTCCTGGCTTTCGACGGTTTCGTCATGAAACGCGGCGACGAGGGGCCATGCGACCGCGTGGAAGAGGTGATCGGCGCCGTCTGGCAGCTAGTCGGGGGCGAGGGCGACGTCGCTCCCACTGCGCTGCCGGGCTGACGCTTGGCCTCAACTGCGCCCGATCTCGCCGGGGTCCAGCACGGGAGAGGCATCCATCTGGTCCGCGTCGAGCAGGGCCGAGACCCGTTCCAGTGCGGCCACGATCATGGATTGCTCCCAGTCGGGCAGGGCCTCGAACCTTTTGACATAGCGCTGCTGCAAGGCGTCCGGCGCCCGCGACAGGGCCTCTGTTCCCTCTTCCGTCAGCGTCAGGTTCGTCTGGCGCCGGTCGGTGTCCGAGCGGGTTCTGCGCACCAGTCCCTTCGCCTCCAGCCGGTCGATCAGCGCGCTGATGGTGGCCTGTGACACGCCCATCCGGTTGGCGATCGCCGTGGGGGTCGTGCGGCCGGTTTCCGCGATCACCTGCAAGACGCGCACCTGCACCGCCGTAAGGCCGGCGGCGCGCGCGAGGTCGCGTCCGTAAAGCTCGGTCGCGCGCAAGATGCGCCGCAACGCGATGAGGCTCATGTCCGTCCGGTCCATCACAATCCTCCTTAGTCCGGAGTGTTTTCCGTCCGTCATTCCGGCGCAAGGGTAAAGGCGCTTGGTGTGGCTAAGGGAGTGAGTGGGGCGAATCCGGTAGAAGATCAGCATATCTGTCAAAAAATCGTCCATTTAGGCCACCGATCCTGAAAATGCTTCGACTATTGAAGTTTCGTGTGACGAACTATATAGAAAGGCTCAGACAGGGATTTCGCACCGAGACAACGGAAAGAGCAGACAGATGCCCAAAGACATCGCGCCATCCACCGCGCCCGCGGTGACCTTCCGCAAACCCGACGACACCGACGGACCGGCCATATGGGCGCTCATCCGTGCCTGTCCGCCGCTCGACCGGAACTCGCTCTATTGCAACCTGCTGCAATGCGGGCACTTCCGCGACACCTGCGTGGTGGCGGAAATCGACGGGCGGCTGGCCGGCTGGGTGTCGGCCTATCTGCCGCCCGCCGCGGATGACACGCTGTTCGTCTGGCAGGTGGCGGTGGCCGACCACGCCCGGGGGCGCGGGCTTGGCGGACGGATGCTGAAGGCGATCCTGACGCGTCCCGAATGCCGGGGCGTCACGCAGCTTCAGACCACCATAACCGCCGACAACGCCGCGTCATGGGCGCTTTTCACCCGGTTCGCCGAGCGGAGCGGCGCCGCGCTCGACAGTGCGCCGCATTTCACCGCGGACGACCATTTTCGGGGCGCGCATGCGACCGAGCACATGGTGACGATCCGTCTGGCCCGGCCCATGCGCCTTGCGGCCTAGCCTGTCATTCCCCGAACCAGACCCATTCCCAACCCCAGAGGTTTCTTCATGTCGACTGCCAAGACAGCCGAACACGACATCTTTTCCCGCCGCGAATCCGAGGTGCGCAGCTATTGCCGCAGCTTTCCCACGACATTCGCCAGCGCCGAGGGCGCGATCCTGACCGATACCGCCGGCACGTCGTACATCGACTTTCTCGCCGGCTGTTCCTCGCTGAACTACGGGCACAACGACCCGGACATGAAGGCGGCGCTGATCGACCATATTGCGCGCGACGGGATCACCCATGCGCTGGACATGTACACCGATGAAAAGGCCCGTTTCCTGGACGCGTTCGAGCGGCTGATCCTTGCCCCGCGCGGGATGACGCACAAGGTCATGATGACGGGGCCCACCGGCACCAATGCCGTCGAGGCGGCGATGAAGCTGGCGCGCAAGGTCACGGGGCGCGAGACGATCGTGTCCTTCACCAACGGGTTTCACGGCATGACGCTGGGCGCCCTGTCGCTGACCGGCAACGCGGGCAAGCGAGGCGGCGCGGGCACGCCCCTGAACGGGGTCGCGCGGATGCCCTACGAGGGCGCCTTCGGCCCCGACGTGGACACGCTGGCCCAGCTTGAGGCGATGCTGGACAATCCCTCCAGCGGGCTTGACGCGCCGGCGGCGTTCATCGTCGAACCCGTGCAGGGCGAGGGCGGCCTGAACGCCGCCTCGCGCGGCTGGCTCGAAGGGCTGTCGCGGCTGGCCAAACGACATGGCGCCCTTCTCATCATCGACGACATCCAGTCCGGATGCGGACGCACGGGCGGCTTCTTCGGCTTCGACGGCTGGGACGTGGACCCGGACATGGTGACCATGGCCAAGTCGCTGTCGGGCATGGGACTGCCCTTTGCCGCGCTTCTCTTGAAGCCCGAACATGACATCTGGTCCCCGGCAGAGCACAACGGCACCTTCCGCGGCAACACGCACGCCTTCGTCACGGCGCGGGTCGCGCTGGAAAGGTTCTGGTCCGGCAACGCGTTCCCGGCCGAGGTTCAGGCCAAGGGCGAACGGCTGGGCCAGCGGCTGGCGGAAATCGCGGCGCAGGTGCCGGGGGCGACGGTCAAGGGCCGCGGCATGATGCGGGGCATCGACATGGGCAGCGGCGATCTGGCCGGCGCGATCTGTGCGCGCTGCTTCGACCTGGGGCTCATCATCGAGACATCGGGCGCCCATGACGAGGTGGTCAAGGTGCTGGCGCCCCTGACGATCCCCACCGCCCTGCTGGACGAGGGGCTCGACATCCTCGACACGGCGGTGAAAGCCTGTGTGCAATCCACCAAGATGGCAGCGGAGTAAAACAGATGATCGTACGCGACTTCAACGTCCTGAAGGGCACCGACCGCTCTGTCTCTGACGCAAGGTGGAACTCGGTGCGGATGCTTCTGGCCGATGACGGGATGGGGTTCTCGTTTCACATCACCACCATCGAGGCCGGGTCCGAGCACGAGTTCCACTACAAGCACCACTTCGAGAGCGTCTATTGCATCTCTGGCGCCGGCGCGATCACCGACCTGGCCACGGGCCAGACGCACCGCATCCGGCCGGGCGTGATGTATGCGCTCGACAAGCACGACCATCACCGGCTGGTGGCCGAGTCCGAACTGGTCCTTGCCTGCGTCTTCAATCCGCCCGTGACCGGCACCGAGGTCCACCGCGCCGACGGATCCTACGCGCCCGCCGACTAGAGCGCCGCGCGCCGGTTTCTCCCAGCCCCAAGAAAGAAGGACCGCCGCCCGCAAGGGCAGGCGGGATGCCCCATGACCCAACCCAAGCGACATACGGTCGAGAAGATCGGCGGCACCTCGATGAGCCGTTCGAAAGAGCTGCTGGAGAGCCTTTTTCTCGGCGGACGCGACGGCGCGGCGCTTTACAACCGGGTGTTCGTCGTCTCGGCCTATGGCGGGATCACCAACCTCTTGCTCGAAGACAAGAAGACCGGTGCGCCCGGCGTCTATGCCCTGTTCTCGGGTGCCGAGACCGACCACGGCTGGATGGACGCCCTCACCGCCGTGGGCGAGGCGATGGGCACGGCACACCGCAAGGTGCTGGATCATCCCGGCGACCTGCAGGCCGCCGACGATTTCGTGCGCGACCGGATCGAGGGCGCGCGCTCTTGCCTGATCGACCTGCAGCGGCTGTGCTCCTACGGGCATTTCAGGCTCAGCCAGCACATGGCCGTCATCCGCGAACTGCTGTCGGGCCTGGGCGAGGCGCATTCCGCCTTCGTCACCGCGCAGCTGCTGAACCGGGCCGGGGTGGCGGCGCGCTTCGTCGACCTGTCCGGCTGGCGCGACGAGACCGAGCACAGCCTGGACGAGCGCATCGTGGCCGGGCTGCGCGACGTGGACCTCTCGACCGAACTGCCCATCGTCACCGGCTATGCCCAGTGCAGCGAGGGCCTGATGAACCGGTTCGACAGGGGCTATTCCGAGGTCACCTTCAGCCGTATCGCCGCCCTGACCGGCGCGGCCGAGGCGATCATTCACAAGGAGTTCCACCTGTCCTCGGCCGATCCCCGGCTGGTGGGCGAGGAGAACGTGGTCAAGCTGGGCCACACCAATTACGACGTGGCCGACCACCTGTCGAACCTGGGGATGGAGGCGATCCACCCCCGCGCGGCCAAGACGCTGCGCCAGGCGGGCATTCCCCTGCGTGTCACCAACGCCTTCGATCCGGAGGATCCCGGCACCCTGATCGACGAGGCCGCGACTGACACCCCGCGCGTCGAGATGGTGACGGGCATCGCGGTGCATGCGCTGGAGCTGTTCGAACAGGACATGGTGGGCGTGAAGGGCTACGACGCCAAGGTGCTGGAGGTGCTGACACGCCACAACGTGCGCATCGTGTCGAAAGCGTCGAACGCCAACACCATCACCCATTACGTCGACACCCCCCTGAAGCGGGTCAAGCGGGTGCAGGCCGAACTGGCGCGGCACTATCCTGGCGCTGCGGTCAGCGTGCGCGCGCTGGGGCTGGTGGCCGCGATCGGGCGCGACATCTCGGGGCTGAGCGTGATGCGCCGCGGGCTGGAAGCGCTCGATGCAGAAGGGATTGTCCCGGTCGGCATCCTGCAGACCTCCCGCAGCGTGGATGCGCAATTCGTGGTGCCGCGCGACGACATGGACCGCACCACCACGGCCCTGCACCGGGCGCTGGTGCAGGACGGCCGGGACCGCCCGGCGCGGCTGGCGGCCTAAGCAGCTACCAGCCCGAGGGGAAGCGGCGCGCCATCTTCGCCTCCTGCTCGACCATCAGGCGGCGCGCGGCGTGCATGTGGTCGGACATGATCCGGCGCGCCGCCGCCGCGTCGCCCCGGCGCAGCGCGTCCACAAGGTCGCGCTGGTAGTCGCGGCCCTTGCGCCAGAGGTCGTAGTTGCGCGGCTCGTAGAGCCGGCGGTGCACCGTCAGGTCCGACAGCATCGCCGCCATGAAGCCGATCAGGAACCCCAGAAGCGCATTTCCCGCGTGCCCCGCCAGCATCTGGTGGAAGTCGAGCGACGCGACATGCTGGGCGCGGTCCTCTTCCAGCGAGGCGGGCGGCTTGGCGTAGCGGCTGATGTTGCGTTCCAGCGCGGCAAGGGCGTCCTCGTCCAGCTTGCCGGCCAGGCTTGCGGCCACCTCGGGCTCCAGCGCGATGCGGATGTCGTAGATGTTGGCGACGGTCAGGTTCTTGAAATAGAAGTAGTTTCCCAGAAGCGCACGCGCCCGTTCCTCGGACACGGCATGCACGAAACTGCCGCCGCCGGGGCCGGTGCGCGTCTTGACGAGGCCCTGTGCCTCCAGGATGCGCATGGCCTCGCGGATGGTGCCCTTGGCCATGCCGAAAT
>JAUIIC010000001.1 GCA_030431935.1 Alphaproteobacteria bacterium
CCGCTTCCGTGTCCACCGACAGGATCCGCCCGTGGGCATGGTCGGAATAGACCATCGCCGCGTGGACCATGCCCGGCAGGACGATATCGTCCAGGTAGCGCCCGCGCCCGGTCAGCAGCCGCGGGTCTTCGCGGCGCAGGCCACGCCCCCCGTCATCGTAGGCCATCTTCATCACCCGTGAGAATTCTTGCCGAAGTGTCGGGCCGGGCGCGCCATGTGACCGGCGCGCCCGGCGTCTTGCATGCCGCCGCTCAGTACTTGGCGGCGACCTCGTTCAGGAAGTCGAAGAACGCCCGGGTCTCGGGGTCGTTCGCCGTGGCATCGGCGCCCACGGTCGACAGGCGCGAGATCATCTCGTCGCGATCCGCGGCGGGCAGTTCGATGAACTTGCCGCCGTTCTCTTCCCAGACCGCCCGCAGCCCCTTGTGGAACTCGAAGCTTTCGGCCTGCCAGCGGGTCTGCGCCGCGTCGCCGGCTTCCAGCACGGTCGCCTGCAGGTCCTCGGGCAGGCTGTCGAACCACTGCTGGCTCAAGAGCGCGGCCGAGACCAGCATCGTGTCGTTGATGACGGTGATGGTGTCGGCATAGTCCCAGTACTTGAAGGCGATGAAGATCGTCACGACAGAGCGCGTGCCGTCGATGACGCCCTGCTGCAACGCCGGCAGCACCTCGCCCAGCGGCATCGGAACGCCGGTCGCGCCGACGCGCGCCATCGCCTCGCGCTCCATGTCGGTGGCGTTGACCCGGATCTTCATGCCCTCGAAATCGGCCAGCGTCTCGATCGGATCCTTGGCGATGTAGTCGTGGTTGCCGTAGGCGAACTGGCCCAGAAGCACCATGCCCTTGGCCCGTGCCATCTCGTCCACCGCGTCCTGCACCGCCGGGTCGGCCATCAGCGCCGCGGCATGTTCCTTGTCACGGTAGAGACCGGGCGCCGAGAACACGCCGAACCGCTTGTCCACGCCGACGAAGAAGTCGACGGGCGAGATGAACGCCTCTTGCGTGCCGAACTGCAGCCCCTCGATCTGCCGCGGGATCGGGCCAAGCTGGCTTTGCGGGTAGATCTCGACCTCGATCCGGTCGGTCCGCGCCGCAAGCTCTTCCTTGAAGACTTCGATGAACTTGTGCTGGTCCTCGTTGAAGGTGGCGGTGCCGAACTTCATCGTGAAATCGGCCGCCATGGCCGATCCCGTCATCATGGCGAATGCAAGCAATGCGCCGAACGTCGCTTTCATGTCTTCCTCCCTTGGTTTGTGTTTGTTTTCGGCAATTTTTTGCAAGGAAGTTTGCTATTGTCAAACTTATTCCATCAGATTTAGATCATAGCGAACTTGATATCCGGCTCCGATCCGGACAAACAGGATGCATGGCAAGAGACATTCCAAACGACGACACCCCCGAGATCGGCGACGTGATCCGCCGCATCCGCAAGGATGCCGGAATGACCATCGACGACCTCGCCGCGGCCACCGGCCTGTCGCGCGCCTATATCTCGCAGGTCGAGACCTCCAAGGCCGCGCCCTCGCTGCAGACGATCCGCAGGATATGCCGCGCGCTCGACGTGTCGCCCGCGCTTCTGTTCGAAGACCCCGAGGCGGGTTGCGTCCTGCTGCGCTCGGACCGGCAGAAGGTCATGCACTTCGAAACGGTCATCGACGGCGAGACGTTCCACAAGGCGATCAACGTCCTGTCGGAACAGAACAAGAAGCTGGAAATGGTCCTGATAGAGCTGTCGCCGGGCAACATCGCCGGCGATCACGCGCATCCGGGCGAAGAGATCTTCTATGTCCTGCAGGGCGAGATGACGATCACCCATGGCAGCGCCACCTACCTGCTGCGCGAGGGCGATTCGGTCCATATCGACAGCCAGCTGATGCACCGCATCCACAACCACGGCAGCGAGCCGGTGAAGATCATCAGCGCGCGCACGCCGCCGGGCTTCATCGACCTGAGGCACGAGGACACGCTGAAACTGATGCGCAACTGACAGGGGGGCGTCCATGATCATCCGCAACGAGGCCGAGGTCACCGATGCCGTTCTGGAGGTGATGCGCCAGACCTCCGATCCGCGCCTGCGCGAAATCATGGTTGCTCTCATCAAACATCTGCACGGCTTCGTCCGAGAGGTGCGCCTGACAGAGCCCGAGTTCCGGCAGGCGACGAAGCTCATCAACGAGATCGGCCAGGCCACCACCGACAGCCACAACGAGGCGGTGCTGATGGCCGGATCGCTCGGGGTGTCCACGCTCGTCTGCCTGCTCAACAACGGCGACAACGGCGCGACCGAGACGACGCAGAACCTGCTCGGCCCGTTCTGGCGGATGCATTCGCCCCGAACGGAACTTGGCGGCAGCATCATGCGCAGCGAGACGCCCGGAGATCCCATGTTCGTCGACCTGGTGTTCCGGGACACGGACGGCCGTCCGATCGAGGGGCTGGAGGTGGATATCTGGCACTGCTCGGCCGAAGGGCTCTACGAGAACCAGGAAGAGGACCAGGCCGAGTACAACCTGCGCGGCAAGTTCACCACCGGCGCGGATGGCCGCGTCTGGTTCCGCTCGATCAAGCAGTCGGGCTACCCGATCCCCACCCATGCCGTGGTCGGCCGCCTTCTGGAGGCGCAGAACCGCCATCCCTTCCGGCCGGCCCACATCCATGTGCTGGCCCATAAGGAAGGCTACAAGACGCTGATTTCACAGATCTATTCCGACGACGATCCCAAGCTGGACAGCGACGTGCAATTCGGCGTGACACGGGCGCTCGTGGGCCGGTTCCAGCGCCATGACGCGCCGCATCCGGACGGGCTGGCGCCGGGGGGCTGGTACAGCCTGAGCCACGCGCTGGAGCTGGAGCCGGGCGTGTCGGAACTGCCCATGCCGCCGATCAGGTAGCGCCGCGCGCGCGCCTCAGCGCATCCAGAGCTTTTCCTTCTTGATCCGGTTGCGGATCACCTGTTCGCGCGTCGGCAGGCGGTCGCGGTCGAACAGCTCGCGCACCTTCCGGCCCCGGCCCTGGTAGACCATGCGCTTGATCGGCTCGTACGACTTCAGCACCTTCTTGATCCGGTTCGGCGCCGCGACCTCTTCCAGCACCTCGACCACTCGGTCGCGTTCCCGCGCGTAGAGCAGCGGGAACACCCGGTAGTGACAGCTGACCTCGCCATCCAGCAGGCCCTCGGGGATCGTGCGCCGCGCGCCGCCCAGCCCGTGGATCACCAGCGGCAGCACGATCTGGTCGAGCCAGGGGAACAGCGCCTGGCTGGCCAGCGCCTCGGGCGGGTCGTCGCGCACCGCCAGCGCGTAGTCGAGGAACCGTTGCCCGAACTCCGCCGGGCAGCGGTAGAAGAACCAGCCCGCGTTGAAGTAGAGATAGCGCGCCCAGTATTCCTCGGGCTCGGAGGTGTCGATCGAGCTTTCGAACTCCAGCCCGAACTTGTCGTAAAGCGATTTCCAGATCCCGTGATAGCCCGGCCCGTACAACGGCACCTCGGGCCATGTGCCCTCGCGCTCCAGCGAGGCGCAGGGCCGGTCGAAGTCGAACGGAACCTGCGACAGGGGCCCGGTAATCAGCGTGTCGGTGTCGAAGAAGACGAAGGGTTCGCCCGGGGGCAGGGCGGCCAGCCCCTCGATCTTGTTCCCGTGCGGATAGTCGGCGCCGAAATGGCGGCTTTCGAACCCCACGATCTCGGCGCCCAGGTCGCCCAGAAGCGCGCGTGCCGCGTCGTCGCGGATGCGCGGGTCGTCGGGCCAGCGCGGGCCCGGCTGCGGCTCCAGCACGACGAGCCGCCCGGCAAAGCCCGGGTCCATCGCGCGCAGCGAGGCGGCAAACAGCACCGCCTCGTAGGTCAGCCGCCCCGCCTGTGCGACGATGGCGATGTTGAAGGCGTGGCGTTCGGGGGCGTTACCGTCCATACTGGTCCTGCTCGTGACGTGTTTTGCGGGCAGTATACAGGCGAAGAGGCGCCGCAAGAAGCGGTAAGCCACCGGAACACGCCAGGGAAGGAGAGCGCGATGCTGCGGACGACGGGCTTGGTGCTGGCGCTGGGGCTTGCCGCAGGGGCGGCGGCCGCCCAGGACGACCAGGCGCGCATGATCCTGGACATGACCCGCGACAACTGGGTCGCCGTGCGCGACTGGGACGGCCAGGACCTTCTGTATTTCACCCATCTCGAAAGCTACCGCTGCAACATCGCGGCGGTGGACATCGCGGTGAACGGCCAGAAGGCCACGCGCTGGGCGCTGGCCCCCTGCGACACGCCCGGCGCGCTCTTCGCCCCCCTGCCGTCCGAGCATCTGCCCTATGCCAGCTATCCGCAGGGCAGCATCGCACATGTGGTGGTGCGGCTCACCTGGCCCGACGGCACGGCGGCCTGGGCCGCCTTTTCCCGCGACCAGATCGAGATGCCTTGAGCCGCGCGACCTGTCGCGATATTGCAGCACCCGCACGGCAATCTGGGGTCGCGCCCGCCGCCGCGTTGGACAGGGGCGCACCACCCTGTGCATAACTTTCCCGTGAAGGGTATGCTGCCACCATGTATTCTTGGCTGATCGACCTGCCCCGCGCAGTGAAGCGCGCGATGTTGATAACGCTGGATACGGCGCTCATTCCCGCATGCCTGTATCTTGCCTTCGTGCTGCGCCTCGATCCCAGCTGGCTGCCGATCTTCCTCGAACGCTCCTGGGCGCTGTTTCCTCTCCTGACGGTCTCCGGGATCGCCGTGCTCGTGGTCTGGCGGCTCGACAGCTTCAAGATCCATGCCTTCGAGGCGCGGGCCTCGATTCGCTTTGCCTTTGCCGCGGCCACGATGGCGGTGATCGCCATGGGGCTCAGCTATACGTTCCAGCTTGGCGTGCCGCGCTCGGTTCCCATCATCTTCGCGGGCCTCTACACGCTTTGCACCGTCTGCGTGCGCATCGGGGCGCAGGCCTTCTTCGAATGGCTGGCCAAGCGCAGCTCGCGGATGATCCCGGTGGCCGTCTACGGGGCGGGGGCGGCCGGCATCCAGCTTGTCTCGGCGCTGCGCCGCTCGCGCGAGGTGACGCCGGTCGCCTTCGTCGACGACAACCACACCCTGCACGGGCTTGTGGTGGCGAACCTGCCGGTGCGCTCGCCCGCCACGCTTCAGGGCATGATCGCCTCCGGCCGGATCCAGCGCGTGCTGATCGCCATTCCGTCGCTGTCGCGCATCCGCCGCCGCCAGCTGATCGCCGAGCTGTCGGGGCTCGGGGCCGAGGTCCAGGTGCTGCCCTCCTTCATCGAACTGATGGACGGCCCCGCGCTGGAGGACCAGCTGCGCACCGTCGATCCCGACGATCTGCTGGGGCGCGAGGCGGTGAACCTCGACATTCCCGACGTCGCCAAGGCCTATGCCGGGCGCAGCGTGATGGTCACCGGCGCCGGAGGCTCCATCGGGTCGGAACTGTGCCGCCAGCTGGTGTCCTGCGGTCCCGCGCGCGTCGTGCTGTTCGAACTGAACGAGTTCGCGCTCTATTCCATCGACGCCGACATGCGCGCCCTGACCGAGGGCACGGGCATCCAGGTGGTGCCGCGGCTCGGCTCGGTCTGCGACCGCGCCCGCGTAGACCAGGTGATCGCCGACCAGGGGGTCGAGATCGTCCTGCACGCCGCGGCCTACAAGCACGTTCCCCTCATCGAGGAGAACGAGGCCGAAGGCGCCGCCAACAATGTCATCGGCACCCAGACCGTGGCCGAGGCGGCGCGCGAGGCCGGGCTCGAGCGCTTCATCCTCGTCTCCACCGACAAGGCGGTGCGTCCCACAAACATCATGGGCGCGACCAAGCGCATGGCCGAACTGGTGGTGCAGGACCTTCAGACGCGCTCGCCCCGGACCAAGTTCGCCATCGTGCGCTTCGGTAACGTCCTTGGGTCATCGGGCTCCGTCCTGCCGCTGTTCCAGCGCCAGATCGCATCGGGTGGGCCGGTGACCGTCACCCATCAGGACGTGACCCGCTTCTTCATGACGATCCCCGAGGCGTCGCGCCTGGTGCTCCTGGCCGGCGCCTACGCCGAAGGCGGGGACCATTTCGTTCTCGACATGGGCGAGCCGCGCAAGGTCATCGACATCGCCCGACGCATGATCGCGCTGGCGGGTCGCACCGTGCGCGAGGAAGGGTCCGAGGACGGCGAGATCGAGATCAAGGTGATCGGCCTGCGCCCCGGCGAGAAGCTGTACGAGGAACTGTTGATCGACAACGACAGCCTTGTGAAGACGCCGCACTCCAAGATCCTGCGCGCCGAGGAAAAGGCGCTGTCCCAGATCGAGGTCGCGGCGATGATGCGCGAACTGAACGCGGCCATCGCCGAAAACGATGCGCCGCGCGTCCGGGCCGCCGTGCGCAAGTGGGTCGAGGGTTACCATCCTCCGGCGGTTTCCACGGACGCCGCAAGGCTTGGAACCTGACGCGCCCCGGTGACGCAGGGCCAGATTCGGGTTGCGAAGGCGGGGATGGTCGCTTTATGTGCGCGGACAACACAGATGATGACCCGAAACGCGCGCCCGCCGGATCAAGCACCCGCATGACACCCTCCGCCCATGACCTGACCCGCCGCCATGTTGCATGGCGGGCCGCCCATCGTGCAGAGGGCACCGTATGCCGTTGACCGATCCCGCGCAGACACCCGCCGTGCATCCCACGGCCATCGTCGAGGACGGTGTGCAGCTTGGCGAAGGCGTTCGCATCGGCCCGTATTGCGTGGTCGGCGCCGGATCCGTCCTGAAGGACGGGGTCGAGCTGCGCTCGCATGTCGTGGTCGAGGGCCGCACCACCCTTGGCGAAGGCACGGTCGTTCATCCCTTCACCACGCTGGGCAGCGCACCCCAGCACCTGCGCTACGAGGGCGAGGATACCGCGCTTGTCGTCGGTGCGAACTGCGTGATCCGCGAACAGGTCTCGATCCACCGGGGCACCGCGCTGGGCGGCGGCGAAACCGTGATCGGCGCCAACGCGCTGGTGATGGCGGCCAGCCACATCGCCCATGACTGCCACATCGGCGAGAACGTCATCGTCGCGTCGAACTGCACGCTCGGCGGGCATGTCGTCGTGGGCGACAACGTCTTTCTCGGCGGCCTGGCCGGGGTGCACCAGTTCTGCCGCATCGGCGCCCATGCCTTCGTCGGCGGCCTCGCTGCCGTCCACAGCGACGTGATCCCCTTCGGCTCGGCCATCGGCAACCGCGCCAAGCTGGGCGGGCTGAACCTTGTCGGGCTCAAGCGGGCGGGCTTCAGCCGTTCGACCATCAACGACATCCGTTCGGGCTACCGCGATCTCTTCAACGACGACGTCGACAGCTTCAAGGAGCGGGTGGCCCAGGTCGCGCAGCGCTATGCCCATTCGCCCGAAGTCATGATGATCGTCGAGTTCATCGGCGCCGACACCAGCCGCCCCATACTGGGCGCGCGCTAGGGCGGATGCCTGACCCCCGGTTCTTTCCCGTCCCCGATCCGGTCACGCTGGAGCAGGCCGCGCGCCTGACCGGCGCGCGCCTGTCCGACGGCGCCGATCCCGCGCAACGGATCACCTCGGTCGCGCCCGTCGACAGCGCCGGCCCGGGCGACGCCGCCTTCCTCGCCAGCCCGTCCGACACCGCTCGCCTCGACGCCTCGCGCGCGGGGGCCTGCTTTGTCACGCCTGCGCTGGCCGCGAAGCATCCCGGCGGCCGCGCCCTTCTGATCCACGACGCGCCGCAACGGGCCTTCGTCGCGCTGGCCCGTCACCTCTTTCCCGAACCGCCCCTGCAGCCCGGCATCAGCCCCGCCGCCCATGTCGCCGACGGCGCGCTGGTGGGCGCGGGCTGCCGCATCGACCCCGGCGCGGTGATCGAGGACGGGGCCGAGATAGGCGCGGGCAGCTGGATTCGCGCCGGCAGCGTCATCTGCGAGAACGTCGTCATCGGCGAGGGCGCCCGCATCGGCCCCAACGCCACCATCACCCACGCCATCCTCGGCGCGGGCGTCATCGTCCACGCGGGCGCCGCCATCGGGCAGGACGGCTTCGGCTATGTCCCAGGTCCGGCGGGGCTGGTGAAGGTGCCGCAACTGGGCCGCGTCCTGATCGGCGACGATGTCGAGATCGGGGCCAACACCACCATCGACCGGGGCGCTGGCGGCGATACCGAGATCGGGCAGGGCACCAAGATCGACAACCAGGTGCAGATCGGCCACAACTGCCGCATCGGTCGCTTCTGCGCGCTGGCCAGCCAGGTGGGGCTGTCGGGCAGCGTCACCGTGGGCGACGGCGTCCAGATGGGGGGCAAGTCCGGCTCTGCCGACCACATCACCATCGGCGCGGGCGCGAAACTGGCGGCGGGCACCGGGCTGATGCGCGACGTGCCGCCGGGTGCGGTCATGGCGGGCCGCCCGGCGCTGCCGATCAAGGACTGGCACCGCGATACCGTGAACCTGAAACGCCTGCGCGACCGCCGCCCGACGAAGGACAAGGACCAGTGAAGATCCTCATCACCGGCGCCTCGGGATGCGTCGGGCGCTACCTTGTCGAGGCGCTGCTGGCCAACCCCGACCATCGCCTCGTCCTCGGCGTGCGCGAGGCCGCCAAGCTCGACGTGCTGTCCGACGCCGACCGCGCCCGCGTCGAGATCGTGGAATGCGACCTGACCGAACTCGCCGCGCGGCCAGAGGCGTTCGACGGCGTCGAGGCGGGCGTCCTTGTCGCCACCGCCTGGGGCGGGGGCGACACCTACGACATCACCGTGGGCGCCAACCTTGCCATCGCCGACGCGCTGATCGCCGCGGGTGCGCGCCATGTCCTCTACTTCGCCACCGCCAGCGTGCTCGACCAGCAGGGCGACCTGTTGCAGGCCGCGGACACCTTCGGCACCGACTATATCCGCGCCAAGTTCCAGCTTGTGCAGCAGATGGAAACCCGCGCCGACCGGGCGCGCATCACCGGGCTTTATCCGACGCTGGTGATGGGCGGGCGCACCGCCGCGCCCGCGATCCGCATGTCGCATTTCGCCAACCTGATGCACGAGATCCGCCCCTACGCCTGGGCGCTGCGCTTCATCAGCGCCAATGGCCTGTTCAACATCGTCCATGCCGCCGACATCGCGACCGTCACCCGCCACCTGATCGAGACGGTGACGGACACGACCGGCAACGCGCGGCTTGTCCTCGGCAACCCCGCCGGCTCGGTGGACGAGATGATGGCCCAGTTCGCCCGCGCCAACGGCCGGCGCCAGCGCACGATCCTGCGCCTGCGCACGTCATGGGTGGACACGCTGACCCGGGTGCTGCCGATAAACCTGTCGCCCTGGGACCGCTTCTGCGTCGACCATCCCGACCAGTCGCACCCGGCCGCGGTGAACCCCGCCACCTACGGCCTGCCCGTGGTCATGCCCGACCTCGTCTCGGGCCTCGCCTCCATCGGGATTTCCGGACGCGGCTGACGGATTTTGCGTGCCTGCCCTGTCGCCCGCCGTATGCTCGGGCAACGCAACGCCATGGAAAGCGCGCCCGATGCCGCAAATCGACATTCACCTCGCCGAAACAGACGACGACCACGCCGCGATCCGCGCCTTGTGCCACGACTGGGTCGACTGGCAGCTGCGCACCTTCCCGGACAAGCACGACAAGATCCTGACCGTGTTCGAGCCGGTACAATACGCCGCCACCCTTGCCGCCCTGCCGCAGATCCACGCCCGGCCCAAGGGCGCCATCCTGCTGGCCCGGCTGGACGGGGCGCCGGTGGGCTGCGTGATGTATCACGACTGGGAGCCCGGCGTGGCCGAGGTCAAGCGCCTTTTCGTGGCCGAGGCGGGGCGCGGCCACGGCCTTGGCCGCGCCCTTCTGACAGCGATGCTGGAGGCGATGAAATCCGACGGCTACGCCATCGCACGCTTCAGTTCCGCGCGCTTCCTCACCCATGCCCGCGCGCTTTACGAGGCGATGGGATTTCAGGACATCCCGCAGCCGCCCGACTTCCCCGATGCGCTGCGGGACACCGTCTATTTCATGGAACGTCCGATCTGATCCGGCCCGTTGTCCGGGCGGATGTCGGCCGACGCGCGGCCCGTTAACCCCGGACTCCGCCGTCACCGGCGCCGACGCGATGCCGACGTTTTGCCGACGTGATGCCGCACCGCGAAAACCCCGGTTTTCCGGTGGGTTAACCCCGATTCGCCGCGCGGGGCGCCGACACGCGGGTCACGCCCCGTTTTCCGGCACCTCGCGCCCGCGTCCGCCCTCGATCTCGGCATGGGCCAGAAGCAGCACCGCCATCAGCCCGCCGGGTTCCGGCCCGCCCGCCAGCACCTCCAGCATCCGCCGGTCGAGCCGCAGCACGGGGTCGAGCAGCCGGTCCAGCGCCCGGTATCCTGCCCAGCGCTTTGTCTGCAAGGCCACCGACAGGGTCGGGTGCTTGGCATGGAACCGCGCCCCGTTGCGGCCCCGCGCCAGTTCCCGCCGCAGCCGCGCGGCAAGGCTCCGGTTCGCGGCGGGCGGCTTCCAGTGATAGATCGGCGCGGCCCTCTCGAACCGGGTTTGCAGGGGCCGCCGCATCAGGCGCGCGCAGAACTCGGGGTCTTCCCAGCCATATTCGCGAAAGCCCTCGTCGAACCCGCCCACGGCGGTCACATGCGCCCGCGCGACAGAGGCGTTTCCGGTCGGCAAGGGATTGAAATGACGGTCGAAAATCCCCGCAGGCGGCGGGTTCTCCATGTCCTCGGGCGGGGCCGTGACATCGAGGATCGGCCCCGTCACCAGCCGGTCGTCATGGCCCGCATGATGCGCCAGGTGGCGCGCCAGGAAATCCGGCTTGATAAGCGAATCGTCGTCGACAAAGACCAGGATGCGCCCCTTGGCCATCCCGATCGCCCGGTTGCGCGCCGTCGACGGCCCGGCGTTTTCCGGCAGCGCGACATAGTGAAGGTTTGGCGCGGCCAGCCGCGCCATCACGGCGTCGGTCTCGGGGTCGGGGCCGTCGCTGACCACGATCACCTCGAAGGCCGCGTCGGTCCGTTGCCCCAGGAACAGCGGCACCGCCACCTCCAGCACCGCCGCGCGGCGGTAGGTCGGGACGATGAAACTCGCCTCGGGCGTCATGGCGCCGCCCCCCGCGCGCCTAGCCGGAAAAGCCCTGCACGGCGTCGATCACCTGCGCGACCTCGTCATCGGTCATGTAGGGATGCGACGGCAGGCACAGCAGGGTGTCGGCATAGACCTCGGTGTTGGGTAGCCCGCCCGGCGCCGTCCGCGCCCCGGCAAAGGCCGGCTGCCGGTGGATCGGCTCCTTGTAATAGGCCACGGAAGGCACGTCGCGGGCGGCCAGGTGCTCTGCCAGGGCGTCCCGGGCCTCGCTGCGAACGACATAGTAGGCCCAGCAGGGATCGCTGCCCTCGGGCGGCGCGGGCAGGGTCACCTTGCCCGCCATTCCGGCGGCATAGCGCGCCGCGATGGATCGGCGGCGCACCAGCTCGTCATCGAAAATCGCCAGCTTTCGCAACAGGATAGCGGCCTGCATCGAGTCGAGCCGGGAGTTCGTGCCGACCATCGTGTGCCGCCCCTCGGACACCCCGTGGTTGGCGATGATCCGCGCCCGCTCGGCGATGCCGGGGTCGGCGGTGAACATCGCGCCGCCGTCGCCATAGCCGCCCAGCGACTTCGAGGGATAAAAGCTCGTGCCCGCCGCATCGGCGAAGCTGCCGGCGCGCTTGCCGTCCAGCGTGGTACCAAAGCTCTGCGCCGCGTCGATCAGGAAGGGCAGGCCATGCTGCGCGCAGACCGCCCCCAGCGCCGCGTAATCGGCCGGCAGGCTGAAGAGGTCCACCGCCATGACCGCGCCCGGCTTGCCGCCCGCCGCCTTCACCATGGCGATGGCTTCGGCCAGGCTGCCCGCGTCCATGTTCGCGGTGGCAAGGTCGACGTCCACGAAGACCGGTTCTGCCCCGATCAGCGCCACCGCCTCGGCGGTCGCCACGTAGGTCAGCGAGGGCACGAACACCACGTCCCCCGGCCCCACGCCCACCGCGCGCAGAAGGATCTGCAATGCGTCGGTGCCGTTGGCGCAGGCCACCGTATGTGCCACGCCCGCATAGGCCGAAAGCGCCGCCTCCAGTTCCTGAACCTCGGGCCCGTTCACGAAACGCCCGTGGTCGAGAACGGCTGTCACTGCAGCCGTCAGCCCGGGTTCCAGCGCATCGCGCTGGCGCCCGATATCCAGCATCCTGATCGTCAAGACGAATGTCCCCGTATGTTTCCGCCGTCTTAGCGGCAGTCGCGGGACGGTTCCAGAGGGCGTGTGCCGGGAAGCGCGTTATTCGCCGGCCCGCGCCATGGCGGCGATGTTGGGCGACAGGCGGCTGCGCTGGGTGTCCACGTCGGCCAGCGCGCGCAGGACGTTCAGACCTTCTGCCACGCTGGCGCGCGGGGTCTGGCCCGTCGCGGCGCAGTGCAGGAAGTGCTCCAGCTCGGACGTCAGCGGAAGCGTCTGGGGAATGGGCACGTATTCCGGCTCGGCGCTTTCGAACTTGATGTCGCCGCCATCGTTCCAGACCTTGTGATTGTAGATCGCCAGCTTGCGTTCCCACGGCTCCAGGTCGTCGAACACGGCCATGGCCTTGTCGCCGATCACGGTGAACTTGCGCTCGCGGTTCGGGGCGAGGCGCGAGATGAAGGTGTGCGACCGCGCGCCCGAGGAGAAGACCATGTGCAGATGCGCAAAATCGGGGGCGTCGGTGATCATCGCCGCGCCTTCCAGGTGCGTCGAGACCGGCATTTCCCCGGTGATCGCGAACAGAAGCGACAGGTCGTGCGGGGCGATGTCCCACAGCGCGTCGGTCTGGACAAAGAACTTCCCCAGCCCGATCCGGGTGGAATAGACGTAGCGGATGGTTCCAAGGACGCCATCCTTGACCATCGCCTCCAGCGCCTCGAAGGCGGGATGAAAGCGCAGGACGTGGCCGGTCATCGCCACGACGCCCTTGCGCCGGGCCGTCTCGACAATCGCGTTGGCGCCCGCCACTTCCAGCGCCATGGGCTTTTCCACAAGCAGGTGCTTGCCGGTTTCCATGACCGCGAGCGATACCTCCACATGGCGATCTGCGGGCAGAGCCAGCACGACGGCGTCGATCTCGTCGCTCTGGATCATCTCCTTTGGCGTCATGGCCTTGCAGCCGTTCGCCTCGGCGGTGGCACGCATCCGCTCCGGGTCGTTGTCGGCCACCGCAGCCAGTGCACCCAACGACTTGAGCGTGCGGACATGGTTCGAACCCCAGTCGCCGCAGCCGATCACGCCCGCCCGCAGGCGGTGCCGGTTTTCAAGTCGTATCAGTTCGGCCATGAATGACTGCCTTCCGCACCCCAGGCGTTCGGCGGTTCGTCTAGACGACGACGCGCGTTGTGGAAAGCCTATAGGTGGGGATATGTCCTTGAAAGCGGATTCTCGCTAAATCTTGGGCAGGATGCAGGGCCGCAACACCAGTATTGCCGGACTTCCTGCGCCCCCGGGCCGGTCTTGGCGTCACCTTGCCGAGATCGCGGCTTCTCTGACGGCGGAAAACGCCCTAGGTGTAGGCGCCAACCCGTTTCAGACAGGCCGGGCGACCCGATGTACCTGATCCAGCGCCGGATACTGGCGAAAATGCTGTCGCAGACGCTCTTCGTGTTCTGCTTCGTCGGCGTGATCGTGACCACCACGCAGGTGCTGAACCAGGTGTTCCGCCTGATCGACGCGTCGTCGAACCTGCTTGTCGCGCTGGAAATGTTCGCCTTTCTCATCCCCACGATCACGGTCACCGTCCTGCCGTTGGCCTTCCTGATCGCCTGCATCAACGTGCATGACCGCATGGACGAGGACCGCGAGACGGTGATCCTGTCCGGCACCGGCGCGCACCCGGCCTTCATCCTGCTGCCGGCGGGCGTGCTGGCGGCGGCGCTGTCGGGACTGGTGCTGGCCATCAGCCTCTACGTCGAGCCCTGGGGCAACCGGATGGGCAGCGACATCAAGAACGCCCTGACCTTCGACGCTCTCAAGATCATCGCCGGCAACGGGGTGCTGCGCGAGGTGCAGCCGGGCCTTTTCATCCGCGGCGGCGGCTATGACGAGAGCGGCCAGATCGACGGGCTCTTCATCCTCGACCGGCGCGCGGCGGACGAGGAGGTCAGCTATGTCGCCGAGCGCGGCGCCTTCTTCGAGACCGAGGCCGGCGTGATCCTTCGGCTCTATGACGGGTCGATCCAGATCCGGGACGCAGACGGGCAGACCGTGCACAAGGTGCGCTTCGGTCGCTACCAGGCCGAGCCGAGGACCCTGTTCGAGGAGCCGTCGGGCCAGTCATACCGCCCGCGCCAGACCACCACGGCAGAACTTGTCCGGATGGTCGCCGAGGAGGACAACCGGCAATACACCATCAGTTCGATGCGCAAGGAGTTGATCCGGCGCTGGACCGACTGGCTTTACCCGCTTGTCTATTTCGCCATCGTTGCCTTTCTCGTGCTGCGCACGCGGCCCTCGCGCGAGGGCGCGCGCTGGCGGCTGCCGGTGGCGGTCCTGACCGGCTTCGTCATAAAGGCGGGGGGGCTGGTTCTGCTGGGCAGCGCCGGCACCAGCGGGGCGGCGGCGACGGCCAGTTTCGCGATGCCCGCGGGTGTGGTGGCCGGGCTTCTCGCGCTGGCCTTCCTGCAGGCCACGCGCGGGCGCCGGCCCCGGGTCCGCAGCCCTGCCGGCGGGCCAGCGCCGGCATAGGCGCGCCAGGGCGGGCAGAGTTGCCATTGCGGCCCGCCACCGTTAAGCGAAACCGGGGGGCACTTGCGGCCGCCGGACAGGTCTGGACATGGGCTATCGCACGATCTTCTGGTATTTTTTCCGGCAGCATATGGCGCTGACCGGGCTGGTGCTGGCGTGCCTGTTCTTGATCGTGTTCCTCGGCCAGTTCGCCGAATTGTCACGTCACCAGTCCGAGGCCGCGGGCTGGACGGCGATCGAGACCATGACGCTGTCGCTCTACCGCTCGCCGGTGCTGATGCAGGCGATCCTGCCGCATGTGATGCTGATCGCGTCGGCGCTGGCGGTGGCGCGGGCCAGCCGCCGGCTGGAGGTGACGATCCTGTTGCAGAACGGGCTTTCGCATCTGAGAATCCTTCTGCCGGTCGCGTTGTCGGGCGCGGTGTTCGGGCTTGGGTACACGCTGGTGGCAAGCCCGCTGTCCAGCTACGCCTACAACGCCTCGGAACGCGCGCTGACCGAGCTTCTGGCGACGGCGCCCGATCCGGACCAGCGCAACCCGCGCGAGATGATGCTGCGCGACGAGACGGGCGCGAACTACCTGCTGATCGAACATGTGGCCGAGGATGCCCGCACCCTCTACGGCGTTCTGGTCTACCGGGTCGATCCGCGCCACAGCCTGCGCCAGAGCATCGAGGCCGAGCGCGCGGTCGCCACCGATACGGGCTGGCGGCTGGAGGGCGCGCGCGAACTGTTCCGCGCCCCCGACCTGGCCGACGAGGAATCTGTTCGCGCGACGCTGGTGTTCTCGCAGCGGGCGCTGGCGCAAAGATACGAGCGTGAAGAGGTCGCCTCGTTCTTCGCGCTGCCCGAAAAGATCGCGCTGGGGCAGATCGTGGGCGCGCCGGTGCACGAGTTGCAGGTGCAGTACTACTGGCTGGCCGCGCTCCCGGTGTTGCTGGGCGGGATCGCGCTGATGGCCGGGGCGATGGTGATGCGGCCCATGCAGAGGGGCGGCTGGAAGGGCGATGCGGCGCTGATCCTCGGCGCGGCGTTCACGATCTACACGGTGTCGACGGTCCTCGACGCCCTGGGCACGCGCGGCGTGGTCGATCCGCTGGTGTCCACGGGGACGATCCCGGTGCTGTGCATCCTGGCCGGGCTGGGCGCGGTCTGGATAAAGCGCGGTGGGCCGTGGCGGATGCGGCAGGCAATGAACGCGCGCACCGCGCCGGCCGTGGCGCCGTCAGACGATCCCGCTGGTGCGGCGGGCTAGGGCGGTGCCCGGGCAGGCACCAACGGCCGACGCGGCCTCGGCCCTGTCGCGCGGCTGGCAGGCGGCGGTGGCACGCCCCGTTCTTGCAATCCTGACGCTGGTGATCCTGCAGCACGGGCTGACCATCGGCCTGAAGGACCTGTGGTTTTCCGACGAGGTCCGCCACGGCGACGTTCTGCGCAACCTGCTCGAGGGCGGAGACTGGCTGGCGTTGAAGCTGAACGGTGCCTTCTATCCCGACAAGCCGCCGCTCTATTTCTGGTATCTTGGCGCGCTGGCGCTGGTTTTCGGCTCGACCGCGCCCTGGGTGCTGTATGTCGGGCTGGCGGGCACGGTCCTGATGCTGCTGCTGGCCACGCATCACATGGCGCGGCGGATCACCGGCGACGATGAACTGGCGCTGATCGCCGTGCTGATCCTGGCCAGCGGCTTCTACTGGCTGGGCCTGACCCATTACGCGCGCATGGACATGATGTTCGCCGCCGCCATCGCGCTGGCCTGGACACAGGTCTGGCGGGCGCTGGACGGGCCGGTGAACCGGCGCGCGATGCTCTGGGCCTTCGGCTGGATGGCGGTGGCCGCGATGATAAAGGGGCCGGTCGGGCCGATGCTGCCGCTTCTGTCGCTGGCGGGCTGGGCGCTTTGGCAGCGCCGGGCGGCCGATCTGCTGGACCGCTCGGTGCTTGGAGGCGTGCTCTTGCTGGCGGGGGTGATCGGTGTCTGGGCGGGCGGCGTCGTCCTGGTGGCGGGGCCCGAGTTCTTCGCCCATCTCTTCCAGTCGCAGATCGTCGACAGAGGGCTGAACCGGGGCGGCGGCGGGCTTTGGGGCTGGCTGCGCTATGGCCTGACACTGCCGCTGGTGTTCTTGCCTTGGACGTTGCTGTTCCTGGTGCCGCGCGGCGCCAGCCCCCTGCCGGAGCAGTGCGGCACGGCGTTTCTCTGGCTGACGGCGGGGCTCGGGGCGCTGTCGCTGTCGCTGGTCTCCGAAAAGCACGAATACTACCTCGTGCCCCTTTTCGTGCCGCTCGCGATCCTTGCGGCGGGACGGTACCGGACGTTGGGCGCGGGCCGGCTGCGGCTGTTCTGGGGCCTGGCGGTCGCGGTGTCGGTGTCGTTGGGGGCGCTCTTTGTCGTTGCACCGCGCCTTCTGGATCTGCCTGGGGTCGATCTGGGCGACTATGGCCCGCTTCTCGGCACGCTCGCGCTGCCGGGGGTGGTGCTGGCGGCTGGCGCCATGGCGGTCTGGGTGCTGCGGCGGCACGCGCAGGCGGCCCTTCTGGGCTGGGCGGGCCTTGTCTCGGTCTTCGGCGTGGTGCTGGCGGTCTCGGTCCTGCCGCCGGTGAACGCGGTCCTGAGCCCGCGCGGCGTGGCCGACGCCATGTCCGCGCATGTCGCGGCGGGGCACGCGCCCGGGGCTTTCCTCGGGGGCGATGGCACGCTGGCCTATCACATGGGACGCCCCTATGCCGATCCCTGGTCGTCGGCGGGGTTCACCGCATGGCTCGACGCGACGCCGCGCGCGGTCGCGGTGCTTGGCGCCGACGACTGGGCCCAGCTGGCCAGCGGCTATCCTGGCGTGGGCATCGTCGAGTGCACGCGGCTGGCGGGCCGGGCGCTGGTGATCGTGGCGCGCCCCGCGCCAGAGGCAATCAGGGAGTGCGCCGCGCACTAGGCGCGGTGGGCGTGGAACATGGCGGATGCACGCTGGCACAAGGTCTACCTGGCGGAGATCCACGATCTCTATCCCGGGATGCAGCCCGGGGCCGAGGCCCTGCGCGCCGTCTTTCCGCAGGCCGCGCGCGACCGCGTGGCCTGGTCCATCGTGCCGAACTGGCAGGATCGCCTGGCGTTGACCGGCCACCCCCAGGCGGCGGCAGAGCTTGCCGCCCTGCCCGGAACGCCGGTCCTGCATGGCTGGACCCACAGCCTTGGCCCCGACTGGATCAACTGGCTGTTCTACGGCCACGACAACCGGTCAGAGTTCCTGCGCCTGTCCGAGGCCGAGGCCGGCGACCGGATCGCCCGTGGGCTGGCCGAGTTCCGCGCCGCACTCGACGTGACGCCGCGCTGGTTCTGCGCGCCGCGCTGGCAGTTGGGTGCGGGTGGCGCGGCGGCCCTGCGCAAGGCCGGGTTCGCCGGACATCTCTCGGGCGCGGGGATCGAGGTCTACGGCGAAGGCAGGGTGCCCTTGCCGGCGCTGAACTTCGACGAGGGCGAGCGGGGCTGGAAACAGGCGCTGGCGCGGCTGGCGCGGGCGCCCAGGGCGCGGCGGCTCTTGTCGCGCGGCACGCCCTTCCGGCTGGTCATCCATCCCGACGACCTGCGCTTTCCGGCGGTGCGGGCGGACCTGGAACGCTGCGTCGCGGCGATGGAGGCCGACGGCTGGCGGCCGCTCGGGCTTGACGAGATGCTGGCGCTGTGGCGACAGGTGCGTCCATGACGGCGCCGCGCATTCTTTTTGCCTCGAACGGGCATGGCGAGGACGACATCTCGTGCAAGGTGCTGGATGCGCTTGCGGCCAGCGGCGTGCCGTTCGAGCCCGAGGCCTGGGCGATGGTGGGCGAGGGGCGCGCCTATACCGCGCGCGGGGTGCCGCTGGTCGGGCCGCAACAGCGCCTGCCCGGAGAGGGCTTCGGCACGATCAGCATCGCGGCGCTCTGGCGCGACCTGCGGGCGGGGTATGTCGGCTCGCTCTGGGCGCAGGCGCGGTTCGCCCGAAGCCTTCGCGGCCGGCATGACCTGATCTTCGGCACCGGCGATATCATGCCGCTGCTGGCGGGGTGGTTCTCGGGCACGCCGATGCTGTTCATTCCAAGCGCCAAGTCCGCCTATTACGGCGGCGCGGACGGACATACGGGCATCGAGCGCTGGCTGATGCGCCGCGTGGCGCGCGACAGCTTTCCCCGCGATGCGCGCACGGCGGACGGGCTGGCCGCGCAAGGCGTCCCAGTGCGCTACCTCGGCAACCCGATGATGGACGGGCTGGACCCGGTGTCACCCGAAAGCCTGCGGGGCCGTGGCGTGACGGTGGCGATGATGGCGGGCTCGCGCCGGGATGCCGTGGAGAACGCGGTGCTGCTTCTCGACGCTGCGGCGACGGCCGCCGCCGCGGACGAAGAGCCGTCCAGGTTCGCCTTTCTCTTCGCCGCGCACGAGGCGCTGGACTTCCAGCGGGTGGCCGCGACCGCGCCCATCGCCTGGGAGCGCGGCCAATGGGACCGGCCGCTCGACGACCGGGGCGAGGCGATGTGCCTGCGGCACCGGACCGGGGCGGCGGCGCTGTTCGTCAAGGGCCGGTTCGCCGACGTGCTCCATGCCTCGGACATGGTGGCCGGAATGGCGGGCACCGCCAACGAGCAGGCGATCGGGCTGGGCCTGCCTCTGGTTGCCGTGCCGGGGCAGGGCAACCAGGGGCCGGCCTACCTGCGGATGAAGATGCGCTATTACGGCCCGGCCGCGGTCTTTGCCCCGCGCGAGCCCGACGCGGTGGCGCGGGCGATCCGGGATGTGCTGTCGGACCCGGTGCGCCGCCGCGAGATGGCGGCGGCGGGGCGCGAGCGGATGGGCGCGCCAGGGGCCAGCGCGGCGATCGCGGCGCGCGTGGCGGCGATGCTGGAGGCCGGCGATGGCTGATCCTGCGGTCTCCATCGTCATCACCGCCCACAACGAGGCCGCCCATATCGGAGCGACCGTGGCCGCCGCGGCGGCCCAGGCGGGTGTGCCCGGCGGCTTCGAGATCGTGCTGGTGGACGACCGCAGCACAGACGGCACCGCCGAGGCGGCGCGCGCGGCGGGGGGCGATCTGCTGCGGCTCTACCCCGGCGCGCCGGACCCCGCGTCGCCGCTGACGACGCGGCAACAGGCGCTGGACCTCGCTTTCCGCAAGGCGCGCGGGCAGGTGATCCTGACGCTCGACGCCGACAGCGCGATGGCCCCGGACTGGGCGGCCAGGATGGCCGCCCCGATGCTGGAGGGCCGTGCCGATGCGGTGGCCGGGCGCATCGGCTTTGCCCCGGCGGACCACTGGGTCGCGCGCTGGCAGACCTGCGATGCGCAGTATTACTTCCTCGTCTCCGCGCTGCTGGTCAGGGCTGGGTTCGGCGGCGGCGTCTTCTTCGGGAACTTCGGGTTTCGCCGGGCGCTCTACGACCAGGTCGGCGGGTTCGAGGCGATCGGCTTTGCCCTGACCGAGGATCTTGCCTTCGCCCAGGCGATCCAGGCGGCTGGGGCGCGGCTCGACTTCGCGGGGCAGGACGCGCGCGTCGACGTCAGGCCTTGCGCCGATTTCCCGGCGCTGGTCACCCGCACGCTGCGGATCTCTGCCGGGCGGGTCTCGGCCCTGGCGCTGGTGCTGACGGTCTGGCCGCTGAGCTTGCCAGCGCTGATCCTGCTGGCGCTGCTGACCGGCGCGGGCGGGGCATGGGTTGCGGTGGGGCTGCGCTATGGGCTAGGCGTGGCGCTTGTCCGGGCGGCGCTGGCCGGGCACCCCGACCGGCGCGTGCGCGGCTTCGCGCCGTTCTACGAGCCGGTGGTCTACCGGCTGTCGGCGGCGGTGCTGGCGCGCGTGTTGCGCCGTGAAAGGGTAGGATGGGGAGGCGGGCAGTATGGCCGCTGAGCGCAGGCAACGGGCCGCGGGGACAGTGCGTCCCTATGAACCGCGCGACCGCGCGGCGGTGCGCGACATCTGCTGCCGCACCGCCTTTCGCAACATGGGCTCGGATGCCCTGTTCGAGGATCGCGAGATCCATGCCGATTACTGGACGCTCTACAACACCGATCACCGGCCCGACCTGACCACGGTGATCGAGCAGGACGGAGAGGTGGTGGGCTATTTCTTCGCCCAGCCCGACCACAAGGAATTCGTGCGCATCATGGGGCGGCGGATCGTGCCGTCCTGTATCCTGCGCGCGCTTTGGCGCTGGGCGCTGGGGCGCTACAGGAAGCCCGAGACCAAGCGCTACATCCGCCACACGCTATTCCGGGCCTGGAAAGAGGCGCCGCAGGTCGATTACGACAAGTACCCGGCCACCTATCACTGCAACATGCTGCGGCAGGCCTATGGACGGGGCTACTATACACAGCTTCTGCTGGACTATCTCGACCAGCTGGAGGCGCAGGGCATCCACGGCATCCACGGCCATGTGACCGAGGCACCGGGCAAGGGCATCTGGAAGCGCTTCGAAGAGACCTCGGGCTTTCTGTCGGACGAACAGTCCGAGGTGCCCGCAACGATGTTTGCCTATGTCACCGGCGACGACAGGCCGATGGCGAACAAGGCCATCGGCGCCCCGGTGGAGCGTTTTCGCAAGTGGGTGCTGTGGCTGCGAGAGGAAAAGCGGCTGTGACCGGCCCCGGCACCGAGGCCGCGGCGCGGCCCCAGCTTGTCATCACCGTGAACGGCCCCGGCGAGATCGCGGCCTGGCTTTACCCCCTGAGCGTCGCCGTCAGGCGTGCGCGCCCCGACATCCGCATCTGCGTGTGCCTTCTGCCTTGCGTCTTTTCGTCGGGCGCCGAGCGCGGGGTTCTGGACGGGATGGAGACCGTGGACGCCGTGGCGGATGTCGGCCAGTCCTTCGGCCTGATCCTGAAGGACCGGCTGCCCGATGGCTTCCGGCGCGACGTGCCGACGCTTCTGTTCCATCTGGGCGGAGAGACCGCGCTGACCGTGCTGATCGCCCGCAGGCTGGGCTGCAGGATGTTCGGCTATGCCGAGGCGCCCCCGGGCTGGCAGGGCCGGTTCGAGCGCCTGTTCTTCAGCGGGTTGAACAAGCTGCCGCCGGCCATCCCGCCCGAGGACATCGTGGGCGACATGATGGTGGACGCGGCCGACCTGCGCCGCGCCGCCGCGCGCCGCGACGCGGACGGCACCACGACGATCGGGCTGTTTCCCGGCAGCCGAGACTACATGGTCGGGCCGCTTCTGCCCTTCATGGCGGCGGCGGCCGACGAATTGGCCCGGCGCCGCCCGGCGCTACGCTTTGTCATGGCAAAGTCCGATTTCCTCGACTGGGATTTCCTCGCCAACCTGCCGCGCAGCGATCCCGGCGCCGAGTGGGCGGTCAGCGAGGTGACGCTTCACCGCGAGGACGGGCGGGCCTGGCTGATGACGGGGGCGGGCACAAGGATCGACGTCCTGACCAATGCACAGGTGCTTGCCGGGGCAGATCTGGCCGTGTCCCTGCCGGGCACCAATACAGGCGAGATGGGGGCGGCCGGCCTGCCCAGCGTGGTGATCGTGCCGCTGCACATGGCCAACCGCAACGCGCATCAGACCCCGCTGCCGGGCTTGCCGGGGCACGTGGGGCGCATCCCGCTGATCGGCCCGCCGCTGCAGCGCCTCTTCGCGCACCAGGCGCTCAAGCGCACGCCGCTCCTGTCGCTGCCGAACCGGCGCGCGGGGCGGATGATCGTGCCGGAACTGGTGGGCGACCTGACGCCCGGCGATATTGCCGACACGCTGGAGACCCTTCTCGACGGCGATCGCGCCGCCCTGTCGGCAGAGTTGAGAGCGGCAATGGGGGCAGGCGGGGCGGCGGCCCGGCTGGCCGACGAGATCGACGGCTATTTCCGCGCGCTGGTCCCGGCGGCGGCCCCCTCGAACGCCTGATCGAGCCAGGCCTCGGCGGCCGGGCGGAGGGCCGCGTGCAGGTCGAGCACCAGCGCCCGGCAGTCTTCGCCGCGCCATCCCTCTGGCAGGAACACCCTTGGCAGGTCCGCGTGGCGCAACAGGAGCCGCCGCCAGCGGTGCACGATCAGGGTGCGCAGCGCGATCGCGTCCAGCGGGCCCGGGTCCGTGCCCTGAAGCGCCGCGCGCGTCGTCTCGAGCGCCGCGAAGAGATCGGCATAGTCGCGGGCAAGGTCCGGCGGGGTGAGGGCCCCTGCCAGCCATCCCGGCACGCGGCCCGGCGTGCCCTCGATCGTGAAGACCTCCCCGGGCGCCGGACCGCAGCCGCCGGGCCCCAGCCAGAGCGAGGCGCCGGCGGGCAGATAGCCCGCCTTCTTCAGCGCCGTCTCGGCGGCTTCGCGTTCCGGATGCGACAACCCCGGATCTGTCACGGCCAGCGTCCACGGCCCCGACAGCGCGGGCGCGGGCGCGTAGATACGCCGCGTGGCCGGGCCGAACTCGTCCGTGCCGCGCGACGACAGGGCGTAATAGCTGCGCCGGCCGCGTCGGTCGCGCGACAGCCAGCCGTCGCGCGTCAGGCGGTGCAGGGCCACGCGAAGCGCGGCATGGCCGATCCCGATCCGCCCGCCGATCTCGGCCAGCGCGCTGGCCGGAACGGTGCCGCCGCGCGGCCCCACACTGTCTCCGAAGATGGTGATGATGACCGACCAGACGCGCAGCGGCCCCAGCGCGAGAAACGGCGCGAACAGGGCGTCATCGTCTGGCGGCGAACTCTTCATGCCCCGCCTATAGACCGCGCTGCGGGGTTTCGCCAGAAAGGAGGAACGGGCAAGGAGGAGGACCTGCGATGAGCGACACGGGATTCGGACCGGCGGAGGCGAGGGCGCTTCTGGCGTCGGAGTTCGCCCCCTGGGTGCAGGAGATGGGGCTGGAGCCGTTGGAACTGGGCCCGCGCGGGGCACTTTTTCGGCTGCCGGTGAACCCGCGCCTGCAACTGACCGGCGGGCCCGGCGCCGGCGCGCTGTGCGGGCAGGCGATCGCGGCGGTGGCGGATACCGCGACCGTGCTTGCGCTGGCCGGTGCCAACGGCAGGTTCCGCATCTGCACGACGGTGGACATGCAGGTGAATTTCGTGCGCCCGCTCGGGCCCGTGCCCGCCGAGGTGGCCGTCGAGATCGAATCGAACGGGCGCAAGCTGGCGGTGGTGCGTGTCAGGGTCTCTGCCGAGGACAGCCCGAAGGCCGCCGCGCTGGCGACGCTGACGTTCATGTACCTCGAAGACTAGCCGTGGCGCGCCCGGCGGCCCCCGAAAGGCGCGCCGGCGGATGGGGCGATCAGTGCGCCACCATGGTCAGAAGTTCGTAGCCCGCGACCTGGTCGCCGTCCTGGTTGGTGAGCGTCACCTGCCAGCGCACCTCGCCGTACTGGTCGTTGCGGCTGGTCTTGTCCATCACCGTCAGCGCCACGCGGATCGTGTCGCCGGGCGAGACGGGTTTCTGGAAGCGCAGCCCGTCGAGCCCGGTGTTGGCCAGCACCGGGCCGGGCGCGGGATCGACGAAAAGCCCCGCGGCGAAAGACAGAAGAAGGTAGCCATGCGCCACGCGCCCCGGAAAGAACGGGTTCGCGGCCGCCGCTTCCTCGTCCATGTGGGCGTAGAAGGTGTCGCCGGTGAACCGGGCGAAATGCTCGATATCCTCCAGCGTGATCCGGCGGGCTTCGGTGTGCAGCGTCTCGCCCGGCGTCAGCTCTCCGAACGTGCGCCGGAAGGGGTGCGCGGGGCCTTCGTGCGTCGCCGCGCCCGCCACGTGGCGGCCGGTCACGGCGGCCAGCATGTCGGGGCTGCCCTGCACCGCCGTCCGCTGCATGTAGTGCATCACGCCACGGATGCCGCCCATCTCCTCGCCGCCGCCCGCGCGTCCGGGGCCGCCGTGGACGAGATGGGGCAGGGGCGCGCCATGCCCGGTGGATGCCTTCATCGAGGTGCGGTCATTGATATACAGCCGCCCGTGGAAGGCGCCGATCTCCATGGCGAGACGTGCCGCGACGCCGGGGTCATGGGTGATGACCGAGGCCACGAGGCTGCCCTGTCCGCGCCGGGCCAGTTCGGCGGCATGGTCGAGATCGCGGTAGGGCAGGACTGTCGAGACCGGGCCGAAGGCCTCGACCGCGTGCACGGCCTCTGCCGCGTCGGGGTTCGCGCAATGGAATAGCAGGGGCGCCAGGAAGGCGCCCTTGTCCGGGTCGATGCCGGGCGCGTCCAGCCTGTCGGGATCGCCGAAGACGCGCTCTGCCTCCGTGCCGATGCGGGCGGCCGTGTCCAGCACGTCGGCGCGCTGCTCGCGCGAGACGAGGGCCCCCATGCGGGTGGCGGGATCGCGCGGGTCGCCGATCACCGTGGCGGCCAGCCGGTCGGACAGGGCCGCCACCAGCGCCTCCTCGCGCCCGGCGGGCACCAGGATACGGCGGATGGCGGTGCATTTCTGCCCCGCCTTGGCGGTCATCTCGCGGTGGACTTCCTTGACGAAGAGGTCGAACTCGGGCGTTCCGGGTTCGGCGTCGGGTCCGAGGATCGAGGCGTTCAGGCTGTCCTGCTCGGCCACGAAGCGCACCGAGTTGTCGAGGATGGCGGGGGTGGCGCGCAAGGCCCGTGCAGTGGCCGCCGAGCCGGTGAAGCTGACCACGTCCTGGCAGGTCAGCCGGTCCAGCAGGTTGCCCGTGCCGCCCGAGATCAGCTGCAGCGCCCCCGCCGGCAACAGGCCGCTGTCCAGCATCATCCGCACGCAGGCCTCGGTCACGTAGCCCGAAGCGGTGGCGGGTTTCACGATGGCCGGCACGCCCGCCAGCAGGGTCGGCGCCAGTTTCTCCAGCATCCCCCATACGGGGAAGTTGAAGGCGTTGATGTGGACCGCAACGCCCTGCAGCGGCGTGCAGATGTGCTGCGCGACAAAGCTGCCGTCCTTGGACAGCTGTTCCACGCTTCCGTCGACATAGACGCGCGCATCCGGCAGGTCGCGGCGCCCTTTCGAGGCGAAGACGAACATGGTGCCGATACCACCGTCGATGTCGATCAGGTGGTCGCGCTGGGTGGCGCCGGTGTCGAAGGAGATGTCGTAGAGCGCCTGCTTGCGCTCGTTCAGGTATCCGGCCAGCGCCTTGAGCATCCGCGCGCGGTCATGGAACGTCATGGCCCGCAGCGCGGGCCCGCCGGTGCCGCGGGCGTGGTCCAGCATCTCCTGCATGTCCAGCGCGCCGCCGCCACTGCGGGCGATGACCTCGCCGGTGATCGCCGACAGGACCGGGCGCGCATCGGCACCGGGGCCGATCCATTGGCCGGCGGCGAAACTCTGGACGTCCTGAATGCTCATCTTGGGGCCTCGTTGTCGGGTCAGGAAAGGCGGGCGGGCAGGTCGAGCCAGCCCCGGAAGCGGATGCGGGGACTGCGGGTGCCGCCGGCGATGGCGTAGTCGGGAAAGCGTTGCAGGAAGCGCCCGATGGCGATGCGCCCCTCCATGCGGGCCAACGACAGGCCGACGCAGGTGTGTGCGCCGCCGCCGAAGGCGAGGTGCTTGTTGGGCCGGCGGTCGAGCTGAAGCCGGTCGGGATCGGGAAAGCGGCGCGGGTCGCGGTTGGCCGCCGCGATGCACAGGTGAATGTCTGTGCCCGCCGGTATGGTCGTGCCATGCAGCACCACGTCTTCCGTGGTCAGGCGGTTGCCGAACTGGTTGGGGCTTTCCATCCGCAGGAACTCGTCCACCGCCGTGGTGATAAGGTCGGGCCGGTCGAGAAGCGCGCGCCGCGCGTCGCGATGCGCGTCAAGCAGCCAGAGCGAATTGCCGATCAGGTTCGTCGTGGTCTCGTGCCCGGCGTTCAGGATGAAGATGCAGTTCTGGTAGAGCTCCGTTTCGGTCAGCCCGCCGCCCTCGTCCGACTGCATCAGCCGGGTCAGAACGTCCGTGTCCGGGTCGCCGGGGCGCGCGCGGCGGCGCGCCACAAGGTCCTTGAGATAGGCCTTGAAATCGACGACGGACCGGTTGCCGAAATCGAGTTGTGCCTGGGTCAGTGCCGGTTCCAGCGCGCCCAGGATCGCCAGGGACCAGTCGCGCAGCGGCTCGCGCTCGGAATGGGGGATGTCGAAGAGGTTGCCGATGACCTCGATCGGGATGGCGCTTGCGAAATCCTCGATCAGATCGACGGTTTCGCTACGCCGGTCCTCCAATGAGTCCAGCAGCCGCTCGATGAGCGCGACAAGCCCCGGCTCCATCCGGGCCAGCGCGCGCGGGCTCATCGCGCCGACCATGATGTTGCGCACGCGGGTATGCAGCGGCGGGTCCGAGAACACGAGCGATGTCGTGTGATGCTCGTAAAGCGGGGCGTCGCGGCCGTATTTCGGGGCGAAGACCTCTGTCTTGCCCGAGATGAAACGGCTGGTGTCGCGGTAGACCGAGTCGAGATCTGCGTGGCGCGAGAGGATCACGCTGCCATCGGGTTGGGGATGGACGGGCGAGGCCTCGAGCAGCATGCGGTAGGTCGGATAGGGGTCGTCGGTGAAGCCCGGCGGCAGAGCCGTCAGCGTGAAGCCGTTGCGCGTGTTGGCCATGTGATCCTCCCCGGCGCCGCGCCGCTGGCCCGTTTCGACCGTCTTGCAGCGCCCTTCGAGTATTATTGACCAACCGTTCGGTTTATGCAAACTCGAACGCGACAGGGAGGACACCGAAGATGTCAGATTCCGCCGGGCTGGACCCCCAGGCGCGGGCCGAGCGCAGTGCCGCCGCGATGTGGGCCGCCGACGACGCGTCGAAGTGGATGGGCTTTGCGCTGGACAGCGTCGGCCCTGGCGTGGCGGTGATGTCCATGACTGTGGAGCGACACCACACCAACGGCCACGACATCTGCCACGGCGGGGTGATCTTCAGCCTCGCCGACAGCGCCTTCGCCTTTGCCTGCAACAGCTACAACCGGGTGACGGTGGCGCAGATGAACACGATCAGCTTCATCGCGCCGGGCCTCCTGGGCGACCGGCTGACCGCCCATGCGCGCGAGGTCAGCCTGCGCGGGCGGTCGGGCATCTACGACGTGACGGTGACGAATGGCGACGGGGCGGTGATCGCCGAGTTCCGCGGCTGCTCGCGCACCATCAAGGGACAGAATTTCCCCGAGGACGGGCCAGAGAAGGAGGGGGCGCAATGAAGGACCTGACGCCGGGACGGGACACGCTGGACCCGATCGAGATCGCCTCGCGCGACGAGATCGAGGCCTTGCAGTTGTCGCGCCTGAAATGGTCGCTGCGGCACGCCTATGACAACGTGCCCATGTACCGCGCGCGGTTCGATGCGGCGGGCGTGCATCCCGACGACCTCCACAGCCTCGCCGATCTGCGCAAGTTCCCCTTCACGGTCAAGCAGGACCTGCGCGACCAATATCCCTTCGGGCTGTTCGCCGTCCCGCGCGAGCGGATCGTGCGGGTGCACGCGTCCTCGGGCACGACGGGCAAGCCGACAGTCGTTGGCTACACGGAACGGGATATCTCCAACTGGGCCGATCTGGTGGCGCGCTCGATGCGGGCCAGCGGCACGCGGCCCGGAGACGTGGTGCATATCGCCTATGGCTATGGCCTTTTCACTGGCGGGCTGGGCGCGCATTACGGGGCGGAACGGCTGGGCTGCACCACGGTGCCGGTCTCGGGCGGGATGACCCCCCGGCAGGTGCTGCTGATCCAGGATTTCAAGCCTTCCACCATCATGGTGACGCCGTCCTACATGCTGAACATCCTAGACGAGTTCCGCCGCCAGGGCATCGACCCGCGCGACTGCTCTCTCGACGTTGGCATCTTCGGGGCAGAGCCCTGGACCAACGCCATGCGCCGCGAGGTGGAAGAGGCCTTCGACATGCACGCCGTCGATATCTACGGCCTGTCCGAGGTGATGGGCCCGGGCGTCGCCAACGAATGCGTGGAGACCAAGGACGGCCTGCACATCTGGGAGGACCATTTCCTGCCAGAAATCATCGACCCGGAAACCGGCGAGCCGGTGCCCGAGGGCGAGATGGGCGAACTGGTCTTCACCACGCTGACCAAGGAAGGCCTGCCGATGATCCGCTACCGCACGCGCGACCTGACCCGGCTTCTGCCCGGCACGGCGCGCAGCATGCGGCGGATGGAAAAGATCACCGGGCGCTCGGACGACATGATCATCCTGCGGGGCGTCAACGTCTTCCCCACCCAGGTCGAAGAGCTGTTGCTGGCCACCGGCGGGCTGGCGCCGCATTTCCAGATCGAGCTTTACCGCGACGGGCGCATGGACGCGATGCGGGTTCATGTGGAATGCCTGCCGCACACCGCCGACGAGAGTGGGCGCAGCACCTCGGCCCGCGCGCTGGGCAAGCGGATCAAGGATACGGTCGGCATCTCTGTCGAGATCGTCGTTGCCGATCCGGGGGGCGTTGCCCGGTCCGAGGGCAAGGCGGTCCGGGTGGTCGACAACCGCCCGAAGGCGTAGGCGCGATGCCCCGCAGCATCGCGCGCGACCACGACGAAAAGCGGGGGCAGATCCTGGCGACTGCGGCCCGCGTGTTCGCGCGGGAAGGGTTCGACCGCGCCTCGATGAGCCGGCTTGCCGCGGCCTGCGGGATCTCGAAGGCCAACATCTACCATTACTACGACAGCAAGGACGCGCTGCTGTTCGACATCCTCGACGCGCATCTCTCGGCCCTGCGCGACCGGGTGGCGGCGGTGGATGGGGCGGGCTTCTCGCCCGAAGAGCACCTGCGCGAGGCGGTGGCAGAGATCCTGCTGGCCTATCGCGGGGCCGACGATGCACACCGCGTCCAGATCGACGCCATCGGGCTTCTGCCCGAGGCCGAGCAGGAGGTGTTGCGCGGCTACCAGCGGGATCTCGTCACACAGGTGGCGGGCATCCTGTCGCGGATCGCGCCCGAGGCCTTCGCCGGCCAGCCGCGCAAGCTGCGGGCGGCCACCATGTCGCTTTTCGGGATGCTGAACTGGTTCTACATGTGGAACCGCGACGATAGCGATGCGGCGCGGCTCGACTACGCGCGGCTGGCCACGGACCTGGTGCTGGGCGGGATCAAGGGCGTCTGACCCGCGCATCGTTGCAGGCGGCGCGGCGCGTTCAGGGGATAGCCAGGCCAAGCGCTGAAAGACGGCTGGACATGTCGCCCTGCCAGTCCGCGAGCAGTGCGGCATTCGGCCTGTGGCGCAGGCCCCAGCGCTGCAGCTGGCCGAACCGCCCGCTGTCCGCCGTGCCGAAGCTTTCGGCCACCCTTGGATACCAGTAGGCCACGGCGGCGTTTGCCTCCGGGCGTCCGGTCTCGGCCAGTTTGCGCAGGCCCTCCTCGCCCAGTTCGGCGTGGCGCCGTTCGACCGGCAGGATGGCGCGGAAGGCTTCGGCCAGCGGCTGGTAGGAGACGCGCGCCAGCTCTTCCAGCTGGATCGTCACGGCCCGGCCCATCAGCATGTTCATCGCCACGGCGTCGGTCCAGCCCTTCAGCGGGTAGTGGAACACCGACAGCCGCATGTCCCCGCCATGGCGCACCGGACCCAGCGCCGCATCGCGGTCGAGGCGCGCGGCCCAGGGCTGGTGGGTGGCATAGCGGCCGGTGTCTGCGCCGAACTCGGCCATGACGGACAGCACCTTGCGCGCGTGATCGGTCTTTTCCAGCACGATGCGGCAGGCCGCGATACGCTCTGTCAGGCCGGGTGCCGCGTTGATGGTCTCGGCAAAGCCTGCCGCGCCGGCCAGGGAACTGTCGATGAAGCTGGCCATCAGCCGCAGAAGTTCTGCCCGGTAGCGCGGCGGCGCGTTCCCGGGCGCGGTCAGCACCCCGCCTTCCGCCAGGTAGTCCTCGATCGGCATGGTTTCAGGGTCGGTCATTGGTCATAATCCACCACGATGCGGTCGCTGAGCGGCAGGCACTGGCAGGTCAGCACGTAGCCGCGCTGCACCTCGTAGTCTTCAAGCGCGTGGTTGGCGGCCATCTCGACCTCGCCCTCCAGAACCTTGGCGCGGCAGGTCGAGCAGACCCCGGCCTTGCACGCATAGGGCGCGTCGAGATCGGCGGCGAGCGCGGCGTCAAGGACGGATTGCCCGGACTTGGACATGGTGATCGTGCGCACCGAGCCATCGAGCGTGATCGTCGCCGTGCAGCTTTCGGCGCCCCGCGCGGCATCGGCGCTGCGGGCGGGACGTGCCAGGCGGCCGGGCTGGGCCGAGGCGAACAGCTCGAACTTGATCTGCGCGTCTTCGAGGCCGTGCGCGCGCAGCGCCTTGGCGATCCCCAGCATCATCGGTTCGGGCCCGCAGATGAACGCGGTGTCCACGCTGCCGATGTCGATCCAGAGCCGGAACAGCTCGGCGCATTTCGCCTCGGTGACCCGGCCCGAGAACAGCTCTATCTCCTGGCCTTCCTCGAGCACGTGGATGACGTTGAGCCGCCCGAGGAAGCGGTTCTTCAGGTCCTCCAACTCCTCGCGGAACATGATCGTGGTGACAGCGCGGTTGGCATAGACCAGCGTGAAGCGGCTGTCCGGTTCGCGCGCCAGCACCGTGCGCAGGATCGACAGCACCGGCGTGATGCCCGACCCGCCGGCAAAGCCCAGGTAGTGGCGCGCCGCGTCCGGGGCGAGCGGGGTGTGGAAGTTGCCCATCGGCGGCATGGCGTGCAGCACCATGCCGGGTTCCAGCGCCTCGTTCGCCCAGGTGGAAAAGGCGCCGCCCTCGACCCGCTTGATGCCCACCTGCAAGAGCCCGTCGTCGAGGCCCGCGCAGATCGAGTAGCTGCGCCGGATCTCCTCGCCGTCGAAGGCGCGGCGGAAGGTCAGGTACTGGCCCTGGGTAAAGCGGAACGCCTCGGCGTCTTCCGGGGCCAGCGTCACGACCACCGCATCGCGGATGGTCTTCTGGACGTCGGTGACGGTCAGGGGAAGAAAGCGGCTCATGGGCGTCTCAGATGCATTTGAAGTAGTCGAAGGGTTCAAGGCAGTCGGTGCAGCGCCATTGCGCCTTGCAGGGGGTAGAGCCGAACTGGCTGACCTTCTGCACATGTGCCGATCCGCAGCGCGGGCAGCGGTCGGGCCCGCCCGCCGGTTGCGGCGGCGCGATGCCGTAGGCCTCCAGCCGGGCGCGGCCCTTCTCGCTCAGCCAGTCGGTGGTCCAGGGCGGCGACAGCTGGCGCTTCAGCGCGATCCGCTCGACCCCGTGGGCGCGCAGGCAGGCCTCGATCTCCATGTTGATGACCGCCGTTGCGGGACAGCCCGAATAGGTCGGCGTCACGGTGACGGCCAGCGTGTCGCCCTGCCAGGCGATGTCGCGGATGATGCCGAGGTCCACGAGACTGATCGCGGGGATCTCGGGGTCCGGCACCTGGTCCAGCCATTCCCGAACCTCGGCCGGGCTGGGGGCGGGATCGCTCACCACGTGGCCCCGGGATAGGCGCGCTGCAGCCATTGCATGGTGGACAGGATATGGCCCAGGTCCTCGGTGTGGCGCCCCGTCCTGCCTCCGGTATGGGCGAAGTCGCTGTCGGGAATGGTCAGCGTCGCCTCGGCCATCACGCGCCGGATCGTTTCGGTCCAGGGCGCGCGAAGCTCTTCGGGGTGCGGCGCGATACCGGCCTGCGCCAGTACCTCGTCGGCGTCGTCGGCCACGAACACCTCGCCCGCGTAGGGCCAGAGCCGGTCGAGCGCGTCCTGCATCCGGGCATGGCTTTCATCGGTGCCGTCGCCGAGGCCCACGACGATGTCGGCGGAGCGTTCCAGGTGATAGGCGGTTTCCTTGACGGCCTTCGCGGCAATCTCTGCCACGCGCGGCTCGGACGAGGCGGCAAGGCGGGTCAGCATCGGATGCGCCCAGGCGTCGTACAGGAATTGGCGCATCATGGTGTGGCCGAAATCGCGGTTCGGGCGTTCGGCCATCAGGAGGTTGCGAAAGTCCCAGGCGTCGCGCAGGTAGGCCAGGTCGTCGGCGGAGCGGCCCTTGCCCTCGACCTCTCCGGCCAGCCCAAGCCAGAGCTGGGTCTGGCCGATCAGGTCGAGCGCGGTGTTGGCAAGCGCGATGTCCTCTTCCAGCACCGGGGCATGGCCGCACCATTCGCCGATGCGCTGGGCGAGGATCAGCGTGGTGTCGCCCTGGCGCAGCAGGAACTCGAAAAGCGCCGCGTCACGGTCCATCACATCGCCCCCACGTCGTCGGGAATGTCGAAGAAGGTGGGATGGCGGTAGACCTTGGATTGCGACGGTTCGTAAAGCGGCCCCTTGTCCGAGGGCGAAGAGGCGGCGATGTCGGCCGCGCGCACCACCCAGATCGACACGCCTTCGTTGCGGCGGGTGTAGACGTCGCGGGCGTTCCTGATCGCCATCTCGGCGTCAGGCGCGTGCAGGCTGCCCACGTGCCGGTGACTCATGCCGTGGCTGCCGCGAATAAAGACTTCCCATAGCGGCCATTCCTTGCCCATGTCCTTCTCCTCCTAAAGCCCGAAACTGCCGCCCCGGTCCTGCCCGAAGGCAATCCGGTGGCCGTCCGGGTCGATCACGTCGAAATCGTCGCAGCCGTAGCCGGTGGGACGGTGCATCTCGGTCGACGCCACACCGGCGGCGGCGAACTCGGCGCGCAGCGCCTCGACGTCGTCGGTGTAGACATAGGCCGCCCACCACTGGTTAACCGGCACCGTGCCGTCGCGCGCCCGGTCCAGGGCTAGCGTGACGCCGCCGCGCGTCAGGATCGCGAAGTCCGGCCCGTCGCCCCAGAGCGACGCGCCGAAGCCCAGGCGTTCGTAGAACGCCGCCGAGACGGCGACATCGCGGACCTGCAGGACGGGCATGGCGCGTTCCAGCCGCATGGCAGGCTCACTCGGCCGCCACGCGGCGGGCGCGTTTCTTCTCGGCATGGGCCAGGAGCCCGTCGCGCACCCAGGCCCCGTCTTCCCAGGCCTTCACGCGCGCTTCCATCCGGTCGCGGTTGCAGGGGCCGTTGCCGCGCAGGACCTGAAAGAACTCGTCCCAGTCGGGTTCCGAGAAATCGTAGTGCCCGCGCTCGTCGTTCCATTTCAGGTGCTCGTCCGGCACCGTCAGGCCGAGGTATTCCGCCTGCGGCACGGTCTGGTCCACGAACTTCTGGCGCAGCTCGTCATTGGTGTTGATCTTGATCTTCCAGGCCATCGACTGGGCGGAATGCACGCTTTCGGCGTCCGAGGGGCCGAACATCATCAGCGAGGGATACCAGTAGCGGTTCAGCGCGTCCTGGGCCATGCGCCGCTGTTCCGGCGTGCCGCGCGCCATCTTCATCATGATGTCGTAGCCCTGCCGCTGGTGGAACGACTCTTCCTTGCAAATGCGGATCATCGCGCGCGAATAGGGGCCGTAGCTGGTGCGCTGCAAAGGCACCTGGTTCATGATCGCCGCACCGTCCACCAGCCAGCCCACGGCGCCGATGTCGGCCCAGGTCAGCGTGGGGTAGTTGAAGATCGAGGAATACTTCATCCGGCCCTCGTGCAGGGCCTCGATCATCTCGTCCCGGCTGATCCCCAGGGTTTCCGCAGCGCAGTAGAGGTAAAGCCCGTGCCCCGCCTCGTCCTGCACCTTGGCCAGCAGGATCGCCTTGCGCTCCAGCGTGGGAGCGCGGGTGATCCAGTTGCCCTCGGGCAGCTGGCCCACGATCTCGGAATGGGCATGCTGGCCGATCTGGCGGATCAGCGTCTTGCGGTAGCCCTCGGGCATCCAGTCCTTGGGCTCGATCTTTTCGCCTGCGTCCACCCGGTCCTGGAAATGGCGTTCCTCGGGGCTCATGTCCTCGCGCGCCCTGACACCTTCGCCGGTGGACTTGACCATCTGTGCATACATCTTCGCGCCCTCCTGTCAGACCCGTTCGAGGATCATTGCAACGCCCTGGCCCACGCCCACGCACATCGTGCAGAGCGCATAGCGGCCGCCGCGCCGTTTCAGTTCATAGGCCGCCGTCAGCGCCAGCCGCGCCCCAGACATGCCAAGCGGATGGCCGATCGCGATCGCCCCGCCGTTGGGGTTCACCTGGGGCGCGTCGTCGGGCAGGCCAAGCTCTCGCATCACGGCGAGGCCCTGCGCGGCGAAGGCCTCGTTCAGTTCGATCACGTCCATCTGGTCGAGCGTCAGGCCGGTCCGGGCCAGCACCTTGCGCACGGCGGGCACGGGGCCGATGCCCATGATCCGGGGCGGCACGCCGGCGGCCACGGCCCCCACGACGCGCGCGATGGGGGACAGGCCGTTCGCCGCGGCGGCGGCCTCGGTCGCAAGCAGAAGGGCCGCGGCCCCGTCGTTGACGCCGCTGGCATTGCCCGCGGTCACCGACAGGTCGGGCCCGTTCACGCCCTTGAGCCGGGCGAGGCTTTCGGCGGTGGTGCCGGGGCGGGGGTGTTCGTCGGTGTCGACGACGACCGGCTCGCCCTTGCGCTGGGGGATCGTGACCGGCACGGTTTCCTCGGCGAAGACGCCGGCCTTGTGGGCGGCATCCCACCGCGCCTGGCTGCGCTCGGCAAAGGCGTCCTGGTCGGCGCGGGCGATGCCGTAGTCTGCCGCGACGTTGTCGGCGGTCTGCGGCATGGAATCTATGCCATGCGCCGCCTTCATCGCAGGGTTGACGAAGCGCCAGCCGATGGTGGTGTCGTAGACGGCGTTCGCGCGGGAAAAGGCGGTTTCCGCCTTGGGCATGACGAAGGGCGCGCGCGACATGCTTTCGACGCCGCCCGCGATCACCATGTCGTAGTCGCCCGCCCGCAGGCCGCGCGCGGCCATGCCGACGGCGTCGAGCCCCGAGCCGCACAGGCGGTTGATCGTGGTGCCGGGCACCTCCACCGGCAGGCCCGCCAGAAGCGCCGCCATGCGCGCCACGTTGCGGTTGTCCTCGCCGGCCTGGTTGGCACAGCCGTAGATCACGTCGTCGAGCGCGGCCCAGTCGACTCCCGGGTTGCGCTCGGCCAGCGCGGCGATGGGAACCGCGGCAAGGTCGTCCGCACGCACGCCGGACAGCGCCCCGCCATAGCGGCCTATGGGTGTGCGCACGGCGTCGCAGATCAGGGCAGCTGGTTGCATCGAGTCCTCCCGGTTCGGATTGTCTTCCGTCGAAGTATTACCCGACCGCTCGGTCAGGGAAATACCAGCGGCACCCGGTTCGGGCAAGAAAAAACGTTACCGATTACCCGGAATGACGGCCTTCTTGTAACGAAATGGCCGAATCGTGCGCGCGGTCACGCGCGCGCACGCAGTTCGGGGCAGGGCAGGTGGGGGCGTGCGGTCTCGGACAGGCGCAGCAATCCTTCAAGCTGGCAGTTCCCGGCGGTCAGGTCGTCCAGTGTCAACTTGTCCAGCGAGGCATAGAAGGCACCCAGCGCCGCCTGAAGCGCCTCGCGCAGCCGGCAGCAGGGCGTGATCGGGCACTGGTTGCCCTCGGCGTCGAAGCATTCGGCAAAGGGCACATCCGCCTCGAAGTAGCGAAAGACCGGGCCGACGGCGATGTCCGCGGGCGCGTGGCGCAGCCGGATGCCGCCATGCCGGCCGCGCGTGGTCTCGATGAACCCGCCCTGCGCCAGCATGTGGATCACCAGGGCCAGGTGATTTTCCGACGCGTTGCAAGCCTGCGCGACATCGGTCTTGCGCACCAGCTTGTCGGCGTTCACTGCGCAGAACATCAGCGTGCGCATTGCAAGGTTGGTGCGAGTGGTGAGACGCATGGCGTCCTCCTTCCGCCGTGGAAAGCTGTCTTGCTGATATGCCTTTTGACGGAACGCCACCTTGATCGAGATCAGATTCGAAGCCCCCATTGCCGACCGTTGCCGCAGGACAGGGCCGCGGATAGGCTGACGGCATGGATGACCCCGCATCGCTTTCCGGCAGGCTCATGGCCGAGATCGAAGCGCGGCGCGACGATCTTGTCGCGCTGACGCAGGACCTGTTGCGCATTCCCACGCTGAACCCGCCGGGGCCGCGCTATCACGAGATCTGCGCCTACCTGGATGCGCGGTTGTCCGCGTCGGGCTTCTCGACCGAGCTTCTGCGCGCCACTGGGGCGCCCGGCGACAGCGACCGCTACCCGCGTTGGAACATCGTCGCGCGGCGCGAGGGGGCCGCACCCGGCGCCTGCGTGCATTTCAACAGCCACACCGACGTGGTCGAGGTCGGCCACGGCTGGACGACGGACCCCTTCGGAGGAGAACTGCGCGACGGGCGGGTCTATGGAAGGGGAGCCTGCGACATGAAGGGCGGGCTGGCTGCGTCCATCGTGGCGGCCGAGGCCTTCCTTTCGGTCTGTCCCGAGTTCGCCGGCGCCGTCGAGATCAGCGGCACCGCGGACGAGGAATCGGGCGGCTACGGCGGCGTGGCCTGGCTGGCCGAGCGCGGCTATTTCAGCCCCGAGCGGGTGCAGCACGTCATCATCCCCGAGCCCCTGAACAAGGACCGCATCTGCCTTGGCCACCGCGGCGTCTGGTGGGCCGAGATCGAGACCAAGGGCCGGATTGCCCACGGCTCCATGCCGTTCCTGGGCGACAGCGCGATCCGGCACATGTCGGCGGTCCTTTCCGAGATGGAGGACACGCTCTATCCGCTTCTGGCCAGCAAGCGCACGGCCATGCCCGTGGTGCCCGAGGGCGCGCGCCAATCGACGCTGAACGTGAACTCGATCCACGGCGGAGAGCCAGAGCCCGAGCCGGGCTTCACCGGCTTTCCCGCGCCCTGCGTGGCCGACCGCTGCCGGATCGTGATCGACCGGCGCTTCCTGATCGAGGAGGACCTGGGCGAGGTGAAGGCGGAGATCACCGGCATGCTGGAACGGATCGCCGCCCGCCGTCCCGGCTTTGCCTTCGAGGTGCGCGACCTGCACGAGGTCATCCCGACGATGACCGAGCGCGACGCGCCCGTGGTGCGCAGCGTCGAGCGGGCGATTTCGCGGGTAATGGGGCGCGAGCCGGCCTTCGTGGTGTCGCCGGGCACCTATGACCAGAAGCACATCGACCGCATCGGGCGGCTGAAGAACTGCATCGCCTACGGGCCGGGGATCCTCGACCTGGCGCACCAGCCCGACGAATGGGTCGGTGTCGACGACATGGTCGAATCGGCGCAGGTCATGGCGCTGGCCCTTCTGGACTTGCTGGCGGGGTCCGATTCCTCTTGAGATTCGGGGGGCTTCGGCGTCATGCTTCGGTCAAACAGAAGGAAGGGAGGTTTCCATGTTCGCCCGACTCAGGCTCTCCGCCGCCGTCCTGGCCCTGACCGCCGCCTCGGCGATGGCCCAGCAGACCGACATCACCATCGGGATGCAACTGGAGCCGCCGAACCTCGATCCGACGGGCGGTGCGGCCGCCGCGATCGACGAGGTGGTTTATGCCAACCTCTTCGAGGGACTGACCCGCTACAACGCCGACGGCTCGATCTCGCCCGGTCTCGCCCATGACTGGGAGGTGAGCGAGGACGGCACGGTCTATACCTTCCACCTGCGAGAGGGCGTCCGCTTTCACGATGGCACCGACATGACCGGGGCGGATGTGAAATTCTCTCTCGACCGCGCGCGGGCCGAGGATTCGACCAACGCGCAGAAGGCGCTCTTTGCCGGCATCGCCGATGTGACGGTGATCGATCCGCTGACGGTTCAGGTCACGCTTTCGGCGCCCAACAGCGCCTTCCCGGTCAACATGGCCTGGGGTGACGCGGTGATCGTGGCGCCCGAATCCGCCGACAAGGCGGCCACCGCCCCGGTCGGCACCGGCCCCTTCAAGTTCAGCCGCTGGGTGCAGGGCGACCGGGTGGAACTGGTGCGCAATCCCGATTACTGGGGCGAGGCCCCGGCGCTGGAAAGCGCGACCTTCAAGTTCATCTCGGACCCCACCGCCGCCTTCGCGGCGATGATGGCCGGGGACATCGACGCCTTCCCGGGCTACCCGGCGCCGGAAACGCTGATCCAGTTCGAGGCCGATCCGCGCTTTCAGCTGCTGATCGGCTCGACCGAGGGCGAGACGATCCTGTCCACCAACAACAAGGACGAGGTTCTGTCGGACATCCGCGTGCGGCAGGCGCTGGCCCATGCGATCGACCGGCAGGCGATCATCGACGGCGCCATGTTCGGCTATGGCACGCCCATCGGCACCCATTTCGCGCCGCACCATCCCGATTACGTCGACCTGACCGGGCAATCGGCCTACGATCCCGACAAGGCGCGCGCGCTGCTGGCCGAGGCGGGGTATGCCGATGGCCTGACCCTGTCGCTGAAGCTGCCGCCGCCCAGCTATGCCCGCCGTGGAGGAGAGATCATCGCGGCCCAGCTGCGCGAGGTGGGCATTACCGCCCAGATCGAGAACCTGGAATGGGCGCAGTGGCTGGAACAGGTGTTCCGCGGCAAGGACTATGACCTGACGATCGTCAGCCATACCGAGCCCATGGACATCAACATCTATGCCCGGCCGGATTACTACTTCCAGTACGACAACCCGGCGTTCCAGCAGCTGATGACCGATCTGAACCTGGCGACCGACCCGGCCGAGCGCAGCCGCATCCTGAAGGAAGCCCAGCAGACGATCGCCGACGACTACGTGAACGGCTACCTGTTCCAGCTGGCGCGCACCGGTGTCGCGAACGCCAAGATCGAGGGGCTGTGGGCCAATGCGCCGACGCAGGCCAACGACCTGACCGGCGTGCGCTGGACCCAGTAGAGGAAAGACCGCGTGCGGCTCAGGCCGCGCGCGATCCACGGACGCCAAAGGCCATCAGCGAGGCGGCGCAGGCCGCCTCCCACGTCTTCAGAAGCGGGCGCGCCGGGGCTTCGTGCATGCCTTCGCCGGCCAGTTGGGGACAGGTCGCGGCGAGTTCCAGGGCCGCGTCCTCGTCAAGGCGCCGGACGTCCGGCAGGTACAGGCTTTCGACAGCAAGGCCATTGGCGAACAGCACTTCATGCCGGTCGAAAAGCAGATGGAAATAGTCGACCTCGACCAGCGGGGCCCGCCTGATCCCGATGTGACCGACAAAGCCCTTGGCTGGGGCAAGCACTTCGGACGCGTCGAAATGCGGGGCCAGCCGGGGGTCCGACAGCAGGATCCGGTGCTGGGGAGACAAGAGCAGGGGACGCCGGTTGCCAAGCGGCCCCACCGGCACGAAGACCGGCGCATGGCGCCCCCGCGCGGGCACCCGCTGGCGCCCGATCCAGCGCAGCGGCTGCGGGCCGTGGTCGGCCGTCACGACCGCGTCCCCGATGCCGAGCGTTTCGACGGGGCGCGGTCCCTCCGGTGTCTCGATCAGCGTGCCGGGCGTGAAGCAGACAACGCGGATGTTCTCCCAGTCGTTGATCTCCACGTTGTTGACATGGACATGGTAGTCCGCGCCGGGACCCGCGCTCCAGACCTTGCCGGTCTGCACGTATCCATTGGCGAGAAGCTCGGCCTCCAGAAGCGCCATGTCGGCGTCGGACAGGGCCAGGCTGACCGTATCGTCGTCGAGGGGATCCCCGTCGGCGCCGTCATGTGCGACACCGTCGATGACTTGCGATTGGGTTGTGTCCAGCAGTCCGACCGTGGCGGTATCGGCTTCGTTCCCGGTCCACAACAGGTTGATGTAGTTGTTGTCGCCGAACGTTGCTGTGTCCGTGCCGTCGCCAAGGTCGATCGCGTTCGTGAAGGTGTTCCCGTCGCCGGCGGTGAAGCTGTCTGTGCCGTTGCCAGTGGTGATCGAGCCGAGGAAGGTGTTGTTGTCGCCGATGGTGATGACGTTGTCGCCATTGCCGAGGGTGATCGGGTCGCTCGCCGTGACGCCGTTTCCGATGGTCAGGACGTCCGCGCCCGTGCCCGATCCGGTGAACTCGCCGAGTGTCGCGCCATCCTGAACCACGGTGGTCGTGCCGTCCGAGCCGGAGGCATTGATCTTGACGCTGCTCAGGTCGACCCCTGCACCAACGCCGATGGCAGCCGTCAGGTCGGACTTTATCTCGACGTCGTAGCCGCTTAGCGGGGTATCGGTGAAGTAGACCTCGAAGTCCGTTGGCGTTCCGTCAGCGGATTCGAACTTGGTGTTCGCGTTTGCCGCGTCGGTGAAGATGAAGACGTCGCCTTCGTTCACCTGAATGGTGGACTCTGCCGCGATCTCATCGGGGCCGAGGGGGTCGGTGTCCTTGTCCACGATATAATAGGTCGCCACGAGTGCCTCCTTTGCCGAATGGCGTTAGTACTCGTGACGGATCTGGAACAATTGCGAAGACATGACTGCACAGTTTCTTTGGCGACAGCATGGAACCGCCATGGCGGATCGGTGGCCGGTTCGTGGCGACCGCCCCTCGATCTGTCGCGAGTGGTTGGCAAACTGGGGCAGCGCGCGGGCGCGTCGCGCCTTGGCGCCGGGGCGGGCGGTGCGAAACGGCCTTGAAACGGGCGCAACGGGGCGTCTGGCGCGTGTTTCTGTTGCGATCCCGCACGAAAGGGCGGAAATGGGGCAGGATCGCCACAGCATTGCCTCTCGGTCGCCAAGGGCTTCTGCATTATCCTGCAAACGGAAACGAATCGCCCCGAGCAGGCATGTTTGAACCAAGGCAGGAGAGAGTGATGGCGCATTTTACCGCACGAGCCGAGAGAATCCCGGGGCTGATTACCGTGGGTTGGATCTTCAAGGGCACGACGATGGACGAAAAGACCATCTCGCTGGCCTGGCTCGAGGACGGCGAGGCGACGGCGATGGTCGACGTCACGCGCGGCCTTGCCGATGCCGCCCAGACCGAGGGCCTGACGGTCCGGATGCGCTCTTTCCTCAGCGGGCTGGCCGAGATCGGCGGCTATTTCCGCCGCCGCAAGACCGTCGATGAACCCGATGTGACAGAAGACGACATCGAGAACGCGGCGATCGTCTTTGCCTTTCCGCGCGTCGCGATGAACCCCGAGGCGCGGGCGCTGCTGAAAAAGCACCTCGATCTCCTGCAGGACAAGGGGGTTCTGGATCGCCTGACCTTCCGGCCCAACCTCGTCGAGGACGCGGCGGCCCCGGAGGCCGCGGCGGAAAGCCCCGATGCGGGCGCTGGCGCCGAGCCGTTCGAGCCCTCCGAGCCCGAGGCGGTGGCCGCAGCGGCCATGGCCGCCGAGACGGACATGGCCGAGGATACTGTTGAAGGCGCGGCGGACGCGTCCGCCGGGGCCGAGATGGCCGAAGCCGCCGATGACAGCGCCACGGAGGATGCGACCCGGGCCGGGGAGGCCGGGTCCGACGATGCCGGGTTTCCCGAAGCCTCTGCCGACGCGCCGGCGGAAGACGCCGCGCCCGAACCGGCCACGACAGAGGCCGAAGCGGCACAAGACGCGGCTTCGGGCGATGCAGGCGCGCAGCCCGAAACCGACAGCCCGGCGGGGGACGAAACCGCAGAGACCGTCCAGGCCCAAGGCGCCGCGCCGTCCGGGGACGGTGACGCGGACGCGGATGGCGAGACCAAGGCCGAGACCCCGGCCGAGGACACGCTGATCCTGACGGAAACGTCCAAGATCGCCACGGCCCCGGTCCAGCCCGAGCCCGAGAAAAAGCGCCGCAGTTTCTTCGAACGCCTCTGAGCGTCACGGCCACCACAACCGCACAAAGGCCGCGTGTCCGCAGGGCGCGCGGCCTTCTTCATCGAGACGAACGGCCCCCCGTCTTGGCGCTTCAAGGCGGGCGGTAAAGCGGCTAACGTCGCCCGCATGGGCCGATACCTGCTGTCCCGCGTGCTTTCCCTGATCCTCAGCCTCGCGGTGGCGAGCCTGGTGATTTTCGTCGTGATCGAGCTTGTGCCCGGCGACCCGGCGGCCTTCATGCTGGGGCTGAACGCCGCGCCCGACACGGTGGCGGCCCTGCGAGAGGAGCTTGGCCTGGGCGGAAGCCCGGTGGCCCGCTATCTCGGTTGGATCGGCGGGATGCTGACCGGCGATTTCGGCACCTCCTACACCTACCGCGTGCCGGTGTCGGAACTGGTGGCGGCGCGGATGTGGGTGTCGCTGCCGCTGACGCTTTACGCGCTGGTCCTGTCGACGGTGATCGCGATCCCCGTGGGGCTGCTGGCGGCGGCACGGCGCGGCCGGGCGGCGGATTACGCGGTCATGGGCACCACCCAGCTTGGCATCGCGGTGCCGAACTTCTGGTTCGCCATGCTGCTGGTGCTGGTCTTCGCGATCAACCTGCGCTGGTTCTCCGCCGGGGGCTTTCCGGGCTGGGAAGAGGGCTTCTGGCCCAACATCAAGGCGCTGACCCTGCCGGCGGTGGCGCTGGCGCTGCCGCAGGCCTCGATCCTGGCGCGCGTAATGCGGTCGAGCCTGCTGGAGACGCTGGGCCAGGACTATATCCGCACCGCCCGCGCCAAGGGCCTGACCGAGGGGCAGGCGATCCGCCGGCACGCGTTCCGCAACGCGTTGATCCCGGTCATGACGATCCTCGGGCTGCAGTTCTCGTTCCTGCTGGCCGGCGCGATCATCATCGAGAACGTCTTCTTCCTGCCGGGGCTGGGGCGGCTGATCTTCCAGGGCATCACCCAGCGCGACCTGATCGTGGTGGAATCGGTCGTCATGCTGCTGGTCTTCGCGGTGATCCTCGTGACCTTCCTCGTCGACCTGGCCTATGCCGTGATCGACCCGAGGCTGAGGCGGCGATGAAACGGGTTCCGGTGCAGCTTTGGCTCGGCGCGGCGCTGTCGGCGGTCTTCCTGGCGGCGGCGCTGGTCTCGCTGGCCTGGACGCCCTATCCGGTCGAGGGGATGAACATCGCGGCGCGGCTGCAGACGCCCTCGGCGGCGCACTGGCTGGGCACGGATCATTTCGGCCGGGACATCCTGTCGATGCTGATGGTGGGGGCGCGGACCTCGATCGCGGTCGCGGTGGTCGCGGTGGGGATCGGGATCGTCGCGGGCGTGCCTCTGGGGCTTCTGGCGGCGGCGCGGCGCGGTTCGGTGCTGGACGACATCGTGATGCGCGGCAACGACATCATCTTCGCCTTTCCCGCGCTCATCATCGCGATCCTGATTACCGCGATCCTCGGCCCCTCGGCCTTCAACGCGATCCTGGCCATCGGCATCTTCAACATTCCCGTCTTCGCGCGGGTGGCGCGCGGCGGGGCGCTGAGCCTCTGGACGCTGGACTACGTGCTGGCCGCGCGGGTGGCCGGCAAGGGCAGGTTCCGCATCTCGGCAGAGCATATCCTGCCCAACATCGCCAACCTCCTGATCGTGCAGGGCACGATCAACTTCTCGCTCGGCATCCTGGCCGAGGCGGGGCTGAGCTATGTCGGTCTTGGCGCGCAGCCGCCGACGCCCAGCTGGGGGCGTATGCTGGCTGACAGCCAGACGATGATCTCGCTCGCGCCGCACATGGCGCTGTTTCCGGGGATGGCCATAGTGCTGACCGTGCTGGGGCTGAACCTGATGGGCGACGGGCTACGCGACGTTCTCGACCCCCGGCTGAGGCGCGTCAGGTGAGGCGCGCGCGCGGCATGGGGCCCGGTGCGTCCGGCGCCCGCCGGGCCGTCCTCATGGCGGTGCCGCCATGCTGACGGTCGAGAACCTGAGCCTGTCGATCCACGGCGCCCCGGTCCTGCGCGACGTGGGCTTCGACATGCGGGAAGGAGAGGTCTTCGGGCTGGTCGGGGAAAGCGGGTCCGGCAAGTCGATGACTGCCCTTGCGCTGATGGGGCTTGCGCCGCACGGGGCGGTGGCGACAGGGCGCGCCGTCTTCGCGGGGCGCGACCTGCTGGCGATGTCCGAGGCCGGGCTTTGCGCCTTGCGTGGCCGCGAGGTGGGCATGATCTTCCAGGAGCCTATGTCGGCGCTGAACCCGGTCCAGACCATCGGCGACCAGGTGGCCGAGACGCTGGTGATCCACGGCGCGGCGGACCGGGCGGCGGCCCGTGCCGAGGCGCGCAAGCGGCTCGACCGGGTGGGGCTTCCGGCCGAACGCTTTCCGCTCGACCGCTATCCGCATGAACTGTCCGGGGGGCAGCGCCAGCGGGTGGCGATCGCGATGGCGATCGCGCTCCGCCCCAGGCTGCTCATTGCCGACGAACCCACCACCGCACTCGACGTCACGACCCAGTCGCAGATCCTGTCGCTGCTGCGGGGGCTGGTGCGCGACGAGGGCATGGCGCTGATGCTTATCACCCATGACCTTGCCGTGGTGGCCGACATGGCCGACCAGGTCGCAGTGATGCAATCGGGCGCGCTTGTCGAACGCGACCGGACCGAGCCGCTGTTCCGCCGCCGCCGCCACCCCTACACGCGCGCGCTCTTCGCGGCCTCCTCGCATGTGCCCCGGCGTGCGCCGCACAGGGGAGGTGCCCCGGTGCTGGAGGTGGCGGAGGCGGTGCGCGACTATGCCCTGCCGCGGCGCACGCTGTTCGGGCCGCGTCCCGCGCTGCGCGCGGTTGATCATGTCAGCCTGACGGTGGGCGAGGGCGAAAGCGTCGGGCTGGTGGGGGAATCGGGTTGCGGAAAGTCCACGCTGACCCGCGCGATCCTGGGGCTGGAGCCGCTGCAGGGCGGGCGGGTGCGCCTGATGGGCGATACGGTGGACGCCGCGTCCGGCGTGTCGGGTGCCGTGCGCCGCAACATGCAGGTGGTGTTCCAGGACCCCTATGGCAGCTTCAATCCCCGGCACCGGGTGGACCGGCTGGTGGCCGAACCCTTTCACCTGACCGGCCTGCCCGAGGACTGGCGCGACCGCGTGACAGAGGCGCTGGAGGCGGTGGGGCTGTCCGCCGGGGACATGCAGAAATACATCCATGAATTCTCGGGCGGGCAGCGTCAGCGCATCGCCATCGCGCGGGCCATCGCGATCCGGCCCAAGCTCGTGATCCTCGACGAGGCAGTCAGCGCGCTCGACGTGCGCGTTCGGGCGCAGACGCTCGACCTGCTGGCCGACCTGCAGGACCGCTTCGGCCTGTCCTACCTGTTCATCAGCCATGACCTGTCGGTCGTGCGGGCCATCACCGACCGGGTGCTGGTGATGCGCGCGGGACAGATCGTGGAAGAGGGGCCCACGGCGCGGGTCTTTCACGCGCCCGAGCACCCCTATACCAAGGACCTCATCGCGGCGACGCCGCGCATTCCGCAAGACTGGGAGGAGGCCGGCGATGAGCCTGCAAAACCTGTGGTTCGATCCTGACGCATACCTGGTGGGCGGCGCCTGGTCGCGCGCGGCCCGGACGCTGCCGCTGGAGGATCCCTCGACCGGGCAGGCCATCGGCGCCATCGCGCGGGGCGGGCCAGAGGAGGTGGACGCCGCCGTGACCGCCGCGCGCGCGGCACTTGACGGCGCCTGGGGCCGCGCCACGGCGACCGAACGCGGGCGGCTTCTGTCGCGTCTGGGCCGCCTTGTGGAAGAGCGTGTCGAGGATCTCGCGGCGCTCGAGGCCGCCGACGTGGGCAAGCCGCTGACCCAGGCGCGCGCCGACGCTCGGGCGCTGGCCCGCTACATGGAGTTCTACGGCGGTGCCGCCGACAAGCTGATGGGCGAGACGATCCCCTATCTCGACGGCTACACCGTCTACACCCTGCGCGAGCCGCATGGCGTCACCGGTCATATCGTGCCCTGGAACTATCCCATGCAGATCATCGGCCGGTCGGTGGGCGCCGCACTGGCCGCGGGCAACGCCTGCGTGCTGAAGCCCGCCGAAGAGGCCTGCCTGACCGCGCTGGCCTTCGCGCGCCTGGCCGAGGAGGCCGGGTTTCCGCCCGGCGCGCTCAACGTCGTGCCGGGGCTGGGCGAGGAGGCGGGCGCGGCGCTGGCCGGGCATCCGGGGATCGACCACATCTCGTTCACCGGGTCCTTCGAGGTCGGCGGGCTGGTGCAGGCCGCGGCGGCGCGCAACGTCGTCCCTGTGACGCTGGAGCTTGGCGGCAAGTCCCCGCAGCTTGTCTTCGGGGATGCGGACCTCGACCGGGCGCTGCCCTTCCTGGTGAATGCCGGCATCCAGAACGCGGGCCAGACCTGTTCGGCCTCGTCCCGCATCCTGGTGGAACGGTCGCGGCATGACGAACTGGTCGAGAGGATGGCCGCGCGCTATGCCACGCTTCGGGTCGGCCCGGCGCAGGCCGACCTGGACGTGGGCCCGCTGATCTCGGCGCGCCAGCGCGAGATCGTGCTGGGCTATATCGGGCAGGGCGTGGACCTGGAGACCGCAGGGCGGGGCGAGATCGTCGGCAATGCCCCCGGGGGCGGGCATTACGTGGCGCCGCACCTGCTGACGGGCGCGACCGCCGGGCACCGGCTGGCCCAGGACGAGATCTTCGGGCCGGTGCAGGTCGTCATCCCCTTCGACGACGAGGACGAGGCCGCCGCGATCGCCAATGGCACGGGCTACGGGCTGGTGGCCTCTGTCTGGTCCGCCGATGGCGGCCGCCAGATGCGCCTTGCCCGGCGCCTGCGCGCGGGCCAGGTGTTCCTGAACAACTACGGCGCGGGCGGCGGGGTGGAGCTTCCGTTCGGCGGCGTCGGAAAGTCGGGCCACGGGCGCGAGAAGGGGTTCGAGGCGCTCTATGGCTTCACCACGTTGAAGACCGTTGCGGCCTGGCACGGATAGGCCGAGCGGCGTTCACGTCGGAAGAACGCGGCTGCGCCGCGTGCCTTCGGCGAGAGTATTTTTGAACAGAAGAAGCCGGGGTCAGCCCAGGGCGGCCAGCCGCGCCTCTTGCCGGGCGATGAGGGCCTCGACCTCGGCGATGGTTGCGGCGTCGGGGGCGGGGCCGGGTTTGCGCAGGGTGGGATGCGCGATCGCGCCGCGCCGCGCCAGCGTGTGCTTGCGGATGGCAAGCCCGATCCCCGGCTGGCTTTCGTAGCGCACGAGCGGCAGGTAGGCGTCGAAGATGTCGCGGGCACGGTCCTGGTCGCCCGCGTTCCAGTGGTCGATCACCTGCCGCATCATCTCGGGATAGGCAAAGCCCGTCATCGCCCCGTCCGCGCCGCGGTTCATCTCTTCGGGCAGGAACTGCCCGCCGTTGCCGGTCAGGATCGAGATGCGCCGCGCGCCCGCCCCGGAGGCCGCGCGCAGCGCGCTGATCTTGGCCAGCCCCGGCCAGTCCTCGTGCTTGAGCATGACGCAGGTCGGGCAGTCCGCCACGATCCGCAGGATCACTCCGGTCGCGATCTGCACCCCGGTGGAGAGCGGGAAGTCCTGGAGCACGAAGGGGATCTCGCCCAGCGTCTCGGCGACCCCGTGATAGTAGCCGGTGATCTGGTCGTCGGTCCTGAGGCCGCCCGAGGGGGCCACCATGACCCCCGCTGCCCCGGCCGCCATCGCCTCCTGCGCAAGCGCCTTCATCGGTGCAAAGCCCGGCGCGCTCACCCCCACGACCACCGGAAGCATCGTGCGCGAGGTGACGCGCCGCACCACGGCGATGGATTCGTCCGCCGCCAGCTTGCCTGCCTCGCCCATCATGCCGAGCACCGTCAGGCCGGTCGCGCCCTTCTCGGCGTAGAAATCCGTCATCCGGTCCACGCTGTCGAGGTCGAGCGCGCCGTCCGGCAGGAACGGGGTGACGGCGATGGTGAAGACGCCGCGCGCGGTTTCGGTCAGCATGGGTCAGCCTCCTGTGATGCGGTGGGATTGGCCAAGGGCGATGCGCCCGACCGCCATGGCCCCGGCGGCCTGGCAGGGGTCGATCACCGGCAGGCCCGCGTGATCTTCGAGCCAGGCGCGGTGATCGGCCATGCCTGCACAGCCGAGGATCAGCACCTCTGCGCCGTCCTCGTCGCGCAGGCGCGCGGCGGTGCGGGCCAGCCCCGCGCGGGTGGCCCCGGCATCGGCGAGGTCCGCCACGCCGAGCCCGAGCGCCCGGTCGCCCGCCAGCCGGTCCAGAACGCCCATTGCCCCGAAGGCGCGCAGGTGCCGGGGGATCGACGCGGGCAGGATCGCGATGACCCCGAAGCGCTGGCCCAGCGTCAGCGCAGTGCTGACGGCGGCCTCCTGGATGCCCAGGACGGGCAGGGCCGTCTGGTGGCGCAGCGCGTGCACGCCGGGATCGCCGAAGCAGGCGACAACAAAGCCGAGCGCGTCGGGTTCCAGCCGGGCGGCCAGCGCCAGCATCGGCGCGATGACAAGGTCGGCGTCGTGCTGGTTCTCGATGCCCGGCGGGCCCTCGGCCAGGGTGACGCAGCGGATCGGCATCCCGAGGGGGCGCAAGGGCTGCATCGCCCGGTCGATACCCTCGGTGACCGTCTCGGAGGAGTTGGGGTTGATGACGATCAGCGCGCGGCGGGTCATGCGCCCTCTCTGGTGGGGGTCTGGATCTCGATCTGGTAGCCCTCGGGATCGCGGAAGACGAAGGCGCGGATGCCGAGGGCCTCGTTCTCGAACATCTCGGACACGTCGGGAACGCCCTGCGCGAAGATCCACGCGCGCCAGGTGACCACGTCCGGAACCCGCAGGCAGACCTGCACGGGCTTCGTCTCGGCCCAGCGGTTCATGCCGCGGGTTTCGTCGACAAGCCCGACATGGGCGCCCGCCGCGATGCGGTAGATCTTCGACCAGCCCTGGTCGATGGCGAGGCGCAGGCCCAGCACGTCCTCGTAGAACCGGCAGGCCGTGGGCAGGTCGCGCACGTAAAGGAAGGTGATCCCCAACTCCGGCGGGGCGGGCGGCGTCACGGCGTGGCCTCCAGCAGGGCGATCTCTGCCGATGGCGGTGCGGTGGCGATCCCGATGGCGTCACGGGGCAGCCAGCGCCCTTCGCCCGGGCCGCTCCGAAGGGTGCCATCCTCGACCACGACCTTGCCCCGGCGCAGCACGGTCACCGGCCAGCCGCGCAACCTGCGCCCGGCCCAGGGGTTGTAGCCCACGTTGTCGTGCAGGTCGTCGTCGGCCCAGGTGGTCTGGCGGTCGGGGTCCCAGAGCACCAGGTCGGCGTCCATCCCGGCCGCGATCCGCCCTTTCGTCGGCAGGCCGTAGATGCGGGCCGGCACGTCCGCGGTCAGCCGCGCCAGGTCGAGCAGCCCCGCGTCGCCCGTTGGGGCCAGCGCGTCGAACATCAGCGGCATGCGGGTCTCGAGCCCCGGCAAGCCGTTGGCGATGGCCGGAAAAGGCGCGGCCGGCCCGTCCGACAGCTTGCCCGAGGCGTCGAAGCGATAGGGCGCGTGATCCGAGGACACGAGGTCCAGCGTGCCGTCCCCGAGCGCCGCCCAGAGCGCGGCCTGGTCCGCCTCGGTCCGCTGCGGGGGCGAGCACATCCACTTGGCCCCCTCGATCCCGGGCCGGTCCAGCACGTCGGAGGTCATGAACAGGTAATGCGGGCAGGTCTCGGCCCGGATCGGCACGCCGCGCGCCCGCGCCGCGCGGATCGCCTCGGCGGCCTCGGAGGTCGAGATGTGGAACAGCATCACCGGGGTGCCCAGGAACTCGGCGAAGCGGATCATCCGCTCCACCGCCTCGATCTCGGCGAGGCGCGGATGCGACACGGCATGGTGGACGGGCCGCGTCAGCCCGCGCGACAGCAGCGCATCCCGCGTCCAGCCGATCAGCGCGTCGTTCTCGGCATGGACGCAGACCAGCGCCCCGGCGGCCCGCGCCACCGCCATCACGTCGAGGATCTGCCGGTCAGCGAGGGCGATGTTGTAGGTGGTGAAGAGCTTGATCGAGCGGTGCCCCGCCGCGATCAGCCCGTTCAGGTCATCGGCGAAGCCCGGAACGGACGGGTCCGAGACGGTCAGGTGAAAGGCATGGTCCGTCATCGCGCCCGCGCGGGCGCGGGCCGCGTAATCCGCCACGCGATCGGACAGGCGTTCACCCTTTTCCTGCGCGGCGAAGCTGATGGTCGTGGTGGTGCCGCCGATCAGCGCGGACCGGGTGGCGGTCTCGAAGGTGTCGGCGTTCATCCGCCCCATGCCCGAGCGCTGCTCGATATGGCAATGCACGTCGACGCCCCCGGGCAGCACGATGCGCCCCGCCGCGTCCAACTCGCGCGCCGCGTCTCCGGCCAGCGTGCCGACCTCGGCGATCCGTCCTGCGCGCACGCCGATATCTGCCGCCAGCACCCCTTGGGGTGTCACGACCCTGCCGCCACGGACGATCAAATCGAAGCCTGTCATCGCCGCAGATCATGACCGCATCGCGGCGAAAGGCAACGCCCCGCGCGCCTTTCCTTTCGGCAAGATCCGGCCCGAGCCGGAGGCCGGGCTAGATGCGCGCGCTTTCGGGTCGGCGAATTTCGGGGCCCGCCCGCATCACAAGGGGGTCGAGCCCCGCGCCGCCCGCCTCGATCAGCGCCAGAAGCTGCGCCCGCATGCGCGGTTCCCAGAAGTCGTTGATATGGCCCGCCACGCCTCTGGCTGCCTCGTCCGCGGGCTTCAGGCGAAAGAAGGTGGCGATCTGGTTTGCCATATGGGCCAGCTTTTCAGGCGACATCGCTGTTCTCCTTGGGGGCGAGCCGGTCGGCATGGGCATAGCTTTCGAACCCGTCATCGCGGGCCGAGGCGATCAGGGTCAGGCCGGCGGTCTCGGCCAGACGGACGGCATGGGCGGTCGGCGCCGACACCGCGATGAGCACGGGCGCGCCCAGCCGCGCGGTCTTTTGCACCATCTCGACGGACACCCGGCTGGTCAGGACGACCGCGCCGGTTCCCGGATCGATGCCCTCGCGCAGAAGGGCGCCCGCCAGCTTGTCGAGCGCGTTGTGCCGGCCCACGTCCTCGCGCACCGCCAGCATGCCTCGCCCCGGGACGAAGAAACCGGCCGCATGGACCGACCGCGTGCTGTCGTGCAGGTCCTGCCGGGCGCGCAGGGCCGACAGGGCCGCCGCGACCCCAGAGGCCGGGAAGACAAGGCCCGACGCCGGGATGCGTGCCACGGGGCGCACGGCCTCCTCGATGCTGTCGATGCCGCACAGGCCGCAGCCGACGGGCCCGGCCATCGCGCGGCGGCGCGCGGCCAGCCGCTCGGCCCTGGGCGCGGACAGCCAGAGCCGCGCCTCGATGCCCTGGTCATGCCCCGCGATCTCGATGCTCTCGATCCCGGACAGGTCGTCGACGATAAGCTCGGTCAGCGCGAAGCCCGCCGCGAAATCCTCCAGCGCGTCGGGGGTGGCCATCATCACCGCCTGGGTGGTGCCGTTGCAGACGATCGCCACTGGCACTTCCTCGGCCAGGGTGCGCGGCGCGCAGACGCGCCGCCCGCCCCGGTGGACGGTGCGCGGCACCGCGCGCGTGGTGTCGTGGCCTCCAATCATTCCGCCGCCGGCAGGATGCGCCGGGCCAGTTCGGCTTCGCGCGCGTAGTCCTCCTGCCATTCGGTGGGCCCGTTCGAGGGCGCCACCTGCACCGCCGTCACCTTGTATTCCGGGCAGTTCGTCGCCCAGTCGGAATAGTCGGTGGTGACCACGTTGGCCTGGGTGTCGGGGTGGTGGAAGGTGGTATAGACCACGCCCGGCGCGACGCGGTCGGTCAGCGTGGCGCGCAGCGACGTCTCGCCTCGGCGGCTGGCCAGCTTGACCCAGGCGCCCTCTGTGATGCCGCGCTGCTCGGCGTCATGGGGGTGGATCTCCAGCCGGTCCTCGTCATGCCAGATGGTGTTGGCGGTGCGCCGGGTCTGGGCGCCCACGTTGTATTGCGACAGGATGCGCCCTGTGGTCAGCAGGAGCGGAAAGCGCGGGCCGGTGCGCTCGTCCGTGGGCACGTATTCGGTCAGCACGAAATTGCCCTTGCCGCGCACGAAGCCGTCCATGTGCATGATCGGCGTGCCCTCGGGGGCCGCCGCGTTGCAGGGCCACTGGACCGAGCCCTTTTCCTCCAGCATCTCGTAGGAGACGCCGGCGAAGCTGGGAGTGGTGGCGGCGATCTCGTCCATGATCTGCGCGGGGTGCGTATAGTGCCAGTCGGCCCCCATCGCCTGCGCCAGCTTCAACGTCACCTCCCAGTCGGCCAGCCCGTTCCTGGGTGCCATCACCTGGCGGACGCGGTTGATGCGCCGCTCGGCGTTGGTGAAGGTGCCGTCCTTTTCCAGGAAGGTCGAGCCGGGCAGGAAGACATGGGCGTAATTCGCCGTCTCGTTCAGGAAGAGGTCATGGACGATCACGCAGTCCATCGCCTTGAGCCCCGCCGCCACGTGATGCGTGTCGGGGTCCGATTGCAGGATGTCCTCGCCCTGGATGTAGATGCCCTTGAACGTGCCCTCCACGGCGGCGTCCAGCATGTTCGGGATGCGCAGGCCCGGCTCGTCCTGGATCTCGGTGCCCCAGAGACGTTCGAACACCTCGCGCGCGGCGGGGTCCGAGACGTGGCGGTATCCCGGCAGTTCATGCGGGAAGGACCCCATGTCGCAAGAGCCCTGCACGTTGTTCTGGCCGCGCAGCGGGTTCACGCCGACCCCGCGCCGGCCGATGTTGCCGGTGGCCATGGCGAGATTGGCGATCGCCATGACGGTGGTCGAGCCCTGGCTGTGTTCCGTCACGCCGAGGCCATAATAGATCGCCGCATTGCCGCCGGTGGCGTAAAGCCGGGCGGCGGCGCGCAGGTCCGCCGCGGGCACGCCCGTCAGCATCTGCGTGGCCTCGGGGCTGCGGCTCTCGTCCGCGACGAAGGCGGCCCAGTCCTGGAACGTGTCCATGTCGCCGCGCTCGGCCACGAAGGCCTCGTTCACCAGACCCTCGGTCACGATCACGTGGGCCATCGCGGTCAGGACCGCGACGTTGGTGCCGGGCGTCAGCGGCAGGTGATGCGCGGCCTCGACGTGCGGGGTGCGCACCAGGTCTATGCGGCGCGGGTCCACCACGATCAGCCGCGCGCCCTGACGCAACCGCTTCTTCAGGCGCGAGGCGAAGACGGGGTGGCCGTCGGTGGGGTTGGCGCCGATCACCATGACCACGTCCGCGTCCTCGACCGAGTCGAAATCCTGCGTGCCCGCAGAGGTGCCGAAGGTCGTCTTCAGCCCGTAGCCGGTGGGCGAATGGCAGACGCGCGCGCAGGTGTCTGTGTTGTTGTTGCCGAAGACGGCGCGGATCAGCTTCTGGACCAGGAAGGTCTCTTCGTTCGAGCAGCGCGACGAGGTGATGCCGCCGATGGCGTTCCGCCCGTGCCGGGCCTGGATGTCGCGCAGGCGCGCGGCGGTATGGGCAAAGGCCTCGCCCCAGCTGACCTCGCGCCAGGGCTCGTCGATGGTGTCGCGGATCATCGGGTTCAGGACGCGGTCGCGGTGGTTGGCATAGCCCCAGGCGAAGCGGCCCTTGACGCAGGAATGCCCGCGGTTGGCCTTGCCGTTCTTGTAGGGGACCATGCGCACCAGTTCATCGCCGCGCATCTCGGCCTTGAACGAACAGCCCACCCCGCAATAGGCGCAGGTGGTCACGACCGAGCGGTCCGGCGTGCCGATCTCGATGACCGATTTCTCCTGCAGCGTCGCGGTGGGGCAAGCCTGCACGCAGGCGCCGCAGCTGACGCAATCGGAGGACAGGAAATCGTCGCCCGCCATGCCCGGCGACACCCGGCTGTCGAAGCCGCGCCCCTCGATCGTCAGGGCGAAGGTGCCCTGCACCTCTTCGCAGGCGCGCACGCAGCGCGAGCAGACGATGCACTTGGCCGGGTCGTAGGTGAAATAGGGGTTCGAGTCGTCCTTGGGGATGTAATTAGGGTTCGCCTCTGCACCTGACGCGGCGCGGGTCTGGAAATGGTTCTCGCCCGCCTCGTAACGCACGTCGCGCAGGCCGACGACGCCCGCCATGTCCTGCAGCTCGCAATCGCCGTTGGCCGCGCAGGTCAGGCAATCCAGCGGGTGGTCCGAGATGTAGAGCTCCATCACCCCCTTGCGCAGCTTCTTGACCTGCGAGGTCTGGGTGTGGACGACCATGCCCTCTGCCACGGGCGTGGTGCAGGAGGCGGGCGTGCCGCGCCGCCCCTCGATCTCCACCAGGCACAGCCGGCAGGAGCCGAAGGCGTCCACCATGTCGGTGGCGCAGAGCTTGGGGATCGCGATGCCGTTCTCCATCGCCGCGCGCATGACGCTGGTGCCCTCGGGCACGCTCACGCGCTTGCCGTCGATGGTCAGCGACACCCGCACCGCCGATTTCGACGCGGGCGTTCCGTAGTCGGGATCGGGAATGATGAAGTCCTTCATTCGGCGGCCTCCTTGCGGGTCGCGAAGTCGTCGGGGAAATGGGTCAGGGCGGACAGGACGGGGTAGGGCGTGAAGCCCCCCAGCGCGCAGAGAGAGCCCGCTTTCATCGTCTCGCACAGGTCGGTCAGAAGCGGGATCGCGCCCGCGTCGCCCGCCGCGATCCGGTCCACCGTTTCCACGCCGCGCACCGCGCCGATCCGGCAGGGCGTGCACTTGCCGCAGCTCTCGATGGCGCAGAACTCCATCGCGAAGCGGGCCATGCGCAGCATGTCGGCGCTGTCGTCGAACACGACGAGGCCCGCGTGCCCGATCAGCCCGCCCGCGCCGTCGAACTCTTCATAGCCGAAGGGCGTGTCGAACTCGGACACCGGGAAATAGGCGCCCAGAGGCCCGCCCACCTGCACCGCCTTGACCGGGCGCCCGCTGGCGGTGCCGCCCGCGATGTCGTTGACGATCTCGCCCAGCGGCAGGCCGAAGGCGGTCTCGAAGAGCCCGCCGAACCGCACGTTGCCCGCGATCTGCAGGGGGATCGTGCCGCGCGACCGGCCCAGCCCGAACTCGGCATAGTGCCGTGCGCCCTTCTCGAAGATCACCGGCACGGTGGCCAGCGAGATCACGTTGTTCACCACGGTCGGCCGGCCCAGGAAGCCCTCGAGCGCGGGCAGCGGCGGCTTGGCGCGCACCACGCCGCGCTTGCCTTCCAGCGAGTTCAGCAGCGAGGTTTCCTCGCCGCAGACATAGGCCCCGGCGCCCACCCGGATCTCCATGTCGAAGGCGCGGCCCGAGCCCAGCACATCGGCGCCCAGAACGCCCGAGGCGCGCGCGATGTCGACCGCGCGCGTCATCACCTCGATCGCGTCGGGGTACTCGCTGCGCAGGTAGACATAGCCGCGCGTCGCACCCACCCCGAGGCCCGCGATGGCCATGCCCTCGATCAGGCAGAAGGGGTCGCCCTCCATGATCATGCGGTCGGCGAAGGTGCCGCTGTCGCCCTCGTCGGCGTTGCAGACGATGTATTTCTGCGGCGCCTCGGCCCCCAGCACGGTCTTCCACTTGATGCCGGTGGGAAAGCCCGCGCCGCCGCGCCCGCGCAGGCCGCTGTCGGTGACCTCCTGCACGATCTCGGCGCCGGTCATCCCAAGCGCCCGGCGCAGGCCGGCCAGCCCGCCATGCGCCGCGTAGTCCTCCAGCGACAGCGGGTCGATCACGCCGCAGCGCTGGAACGTCAGGCGGGTCTGGCGCGCGAGGAAGGGGATGTCATCGACGGGGCCAAGCGCCTTGGGATGCGCGCCCGCGTCGTCCAGAAGCGCCGGAACGTCGGCGGGCGTCATCGGGCCGACGCCGTGGCGCACCCCGTCGATCATCACCTCGGCCAGCGGTTCCAGCCAGATCATCCCGCGCGTGCCGGTGCGCACCAGGCGCAGGTCGAGGCCGCGCCGGGCGGCTTCGTCCAGAAGTGCGGCGGCCACGGCTTCGGACCCCAGCGCCTTGGCGGCGGCGTCGCGGGGCAGGTAGACGGTCAAGGTCATGCGCGCAGTCCCTTCACGATCGCCTCTGCGCGGGCGGCATCGACGCGGCCCACGACCTCGCCATCAACCAGCGCGGCGGGGCCGCAGGCGCAGAGCCCGAGGCAATAGACGGGCTCCAGCGTGACCGCGCCATCGGCGGTGGTGCCGCCCATGGGGACACCAAGCGCCGCCTCGGCGGCGGCGATGCTGGCATCGGCGCCCACGGCCTGGCAGGCCTCGGACCGGCATATCTTGACCACGTGGCGCCCGGCGGGGGCGTCGCGGAAATCGTGGTAGAAGCTCATCACCCCGTGCACCTCGGCCCTCGTCAGGTTCAGCGCCTCGGCGATCACCGGCACGGCGCCCGCCGGCACATGCCCGAAGGACGCCTGGACATCGTGCAGGATCGGCAGAAGCGGGCCCTCGCGCCCGGCATGGGCGGCGCAGATCCGGGCCACCTGGTCGGGCAGGGTGTCGGGATGGGTCACGGGTGCGGTCCTCCGGGTCGTCGCCCGGTCGGTGTCGGACGAAGCGCAGGTCCGTTCAATCCCTTGGTTTCGTGGTGCGATAGAAGAATTCTATCGTTCCGCCCGCTCAATCCTCGGCGATGGCGTGCGCGCCCCGCAGCAGGGCGTCCAGGACGGGCGTGTGTGGTTCGCGATAGGGCGCGACCAGGCCGACCTGGTGGCTGACATCGGGCTCGACCAGGGGCACCGCGGCCAGCGCGCCGCCGGTCAGGAACACCTCCGTTGTCTTGCGCGGCAGGATCGCGCCCAGCCCGGCCTCGATCACGTGCGAGATCAGCACGAGGACCGAGTTCGCCTCGATCACCGGCTGGACCGAGACGCCGACGGCCGAGAAGGTCTGGTTCAGGATGCGCCGGTTCTGCATGTCGGGCGTCAGGAGCACCAGCGGCAGGGCGGCGGCCTCGGCCCATGTCAACGCATCACGCTCGGCCTCGGGGGTGCCGGACCGGCAGACGTAGACATAGCGTTCGCGGTAAAGCGGAACGGTGGCGACGCGGCCGAGGGGTTCGTTGTCGAGATAGGTGATGCCCGCGTCGATCTCGAGATTTTCAAGAAGCGCGAGGATTTCCTGGCTGGTGCGCGAAGTGACGCTGAACCGCACGTTCGGGTGCTGGGCGCGGAACGGCGTGGTCAGCCGGGCGATCATCGCCAGCGCCGTCGGGATCGCGGCGATCCGCAGGTCGCCCGACAGCCCGCGCCGGGCCGCGCGCATCTCCTCGCGCATGGTGCGCGCGTCGCCGACGATCTGGCGGGCCCATTCCAGGACGCGCTGGCCTTCGGGCGTCAGCCCCTGGAACCGCGAGCCGCGCCAGACAAGCTGGACGCCCAGCTGGTCCTCCAGCTGCTTGATGCCCGCCGACAGGGTCGGCTGCGTCACGCCCCGGTCCTCGGCGGCGCGGCCGAAGTGCTTTTCCTGCGCGAGCGCGATGAACATTTCGAGCTTGTCGATCATGCGGCCCAAAGTGGCCCGGATCGCGCCGCTGGAAAAGGGGGCACGGTGAGTGCCGCGTTCCAGCCTGCCGGCGCATTTGGTCAGGCGGCGTGCCGGGACAGGAGCGTGGGGATCTTCTCTCGGAACCGGAAGAAACCGTGCGTGGCATGGGGCCATGCCGCCGCGTCGTGGTCGCGCAGGACCCGTACAAGGGGAATGCCGGCTGCGTCGAGGCGCCGGGCGAGGGCGTCCACGCGGTCCCGGGCGGGGCCCGTCGGGGCCCAGGGCATCACGATCTGGCGAAACCCGCTGGCCCAGTCAAAGGCCGCATCGACCGCGTCGTCGCCGCGCCACGGGCCGGCCAACGCGCCGTGTTTATCGGTCTGCCGGGCCGCCATGTCCGCGATCGCGGCGGAGGTGAAGGCCCGCACCGGGGCGGCGGTCTCCAGCGGGCTGCGCGCGTCGTCGCCCGCCAGAAGGCCGATTCCCGAGGGCAGAAGGCCCCGCGCTGTCAAAAAGCCCGGCGACAGATCGTCCTCGGTCAGCAGGAGGCCGGTGCGCAGGTCGGGGTCCCAGGCGCCGCCACAGGGCATCGGCCCGGCGGGCGGGTTCGGCGGCCCCTCGACCGGCAGGGCCTCCGTGGCAAGCCCCCTGGGCGAGAACCGCCCCTCTGTATAGCGGGCGATGTTGTCGGCGCGGGCGAGGTAGGTTTTTCCGGGCGTCTGCAGCCCTGCCACCCAGCGCCAGCCCAGCGTGTTCGAGGCCGGGTCGCCATCGGCCAGGTGGCGCAGGAAAAGGTCCGCCCCAAGCTCCCACGGCAGGCGCAGCGTGAAGATCCAGATCGAGGCGAACCACATGCGCGCGTGATTGTGAAGATACCCGGTCTGCACAAGCTCCCGCGCCCAGTGGTCGAAAGCGTCGATGCCGGTTTCGCCGGTGCAGGCCGCCTGCCACCTGTCACGCAGCCCGGTCTCAGCCGCCACGCGGTCAAGCCCGCGCAGGACACCGGCGCGGTACCCCGTCCAGACCGATGGGCGGCGCTCCAGCCAGCCTTTCCAGTAGGTCCGCCAGTAGACCTCCTGCACGAATTTCTCCGCCGCGGCCCGGGAATGGCGGCCAAGGACGGTTGCCAGCACCTCCTCCTCGGTGACGAGCCTGTGGCGGACATGGGCCGACAGCCGCGACACGTGCGGGTGGCCGGGCAGGTCGTGGTTGCGAAGCGACGCGTAGGCGCGGCCGGCGTCTTCGACGAAGTGGCGCAGGCGGGCAAGACCGGCGGTGCGGGTCGGGGAGGGCAGGGGCGAGCGGAAGGGGTCTGATGTCATTCGAGGCGAACTATTCCGGCCCGCGCGTCATTCAACTGGCTGCCGTCCCTTGCAGGGGGGTGGGTGGGTGACTAAGACTCCGTCAGCACATACGGACTAACCCTTCAAGAAATCTGAGGCAGGCGCGATGCAGGACCCCCGAGACTTCTACATGAACACGCTTGTGCCGATGGTCGTCGAACAGACCAGCCGGGGCGAGCGGGCCTATGACATCTTTTCGCGCCTCCTGAAGGAGCGGATCATCTTCGTGTCGGGCCCGGTGCACGACGGCATGTCCAGCCTGATCGTGGCACAGCTTCTGCACCTCGAGGCGGAAAACCCGTCCAAGGAAATCTCGATGTACATCAACAGCCCCGGCGGCGTGGTGACCTCGGGCCTGTCGATCTACGACACCATGCAGTACATCAAGCCCAAGGTCTCGACGCTCTGCGTGGGTCAGGCGGCGTCGATGGGCTCGCTGCTGCTGACTGCGGGCGAGAAGGGGATGCGCTTTTCGCTGCCCAACAGCCGGATCATGGTGCACCAGCCCTCGGGCGGCTACCAGGGCCAGGCGACGGACATCATGATCCACGCCCAGGAGACCCAGAAACTGAAGGATCGGCTTAACGCGATCTATGTGGCGCATACCGGGCAGGACATGGACACGGTCGTGGCGGCGCTGGAGCGGGACAACTTCATGTCGCCCGAAGAGGCCAAGGCCTGGGGCCTGATCGACGAGATCGTCGATCGCCGCGAGAAGACCGACGACAAGGGCTGAGGCCGGCACGGGGGGCATTTTGGCGTTGTGCCCGGGAATCTCCTGCCATAGCATTCCGCAGACTGCCCCCTCGCCGGGGGCGGGATGCGCGCGACAAGACCACACTGGCGCCAAGAGGTAGACTGATGGCGAACAACTCGGGCGACAGCAAGAACACTCTCTACTGCTCTTTCTGCGGCAAGAGCCAGCACGAGGTGCGCAAGCTGATTGCGGGCCCGACCGTGTTCATTTGCGATGAATGCGTCGAATTGTGCATGGACATCATCCGCGAAGAGACGAAAAGCGCAGGGCTGAAATCTTCGGACGGCGTTCCCACGCCGCGCGAGATCTGCGATGTCCTGGACGACTACGTCATCGGTCAAAGTCATGCCAAGCGCGTGCTCGCCGTGGCCGTTCACAACCACTACAAGCGCCTCAATCACGCCGGCAAGTCGGACATCGAACTGTCCAAGTCCAACATCCTGCTGATCGGCCCGACCGGCTGCGGCAAGACGCTTCTGGCGCAGACGCTGGCGCGTATCCTCGACGTGCCCTTCACCATGGCCGACGCCACGACGCTGACGGAAGCGGGCTATGTGGGCGAGGATGTGGAGAACATCATCCTCAAGCTCCTGCAGTCGAGCGAATACAACGTCGAGCGCGCCCAGCGCGGCATCGTCTACATCGACGAGGTCGACAAGATCACGCGCAAGTCCGACAACCCCTCGATCACCCGCGACGTGTCGGGCGAGGGGGTGCAGCAGGCGCTTCTGAAGCTGATGGAAGGCACGGTCGCCAGCGTTCCGCCGCAGGGCGGCCGCAAGCACCCGCAGCAGGAATTCCTGCAGGTGGACACGACGAACATCCTGTTCATCTGCGGCGGCGCCTTCGCGGGGCTGGAAAAGATCATCGCGCAGCGCGGCAAGGGCTCTGCCATCGGGTTCGGCGCCGACGTCAAGGACGAGGACAGCCGTGGCATCGGCGAGATGTTCACCCAGCTCGAACCCGAGGATCTGCTGAAGTTCGGCCTGATCCCCGAATTCGTCGGGCGTCTGCCGGTGATCGCCACCCTGGGCGACCTGGACGAGGATGCGCTTGTCACCATCCTGACAGAGCCCAAGAACGCCCTGGTCAAGCAGTATCAGCGCCTGTTCGAGCTTGAAGACGCGCAGCTGACCTTCACCGACGACGCGCTGCGGGCCATCGCCAAGCGCGCCATAGCCCGCAAGACGGGCGCACGCGGTCTGCGCTCGATCATGGAAGACATCCTGCTGGACACCATGTTCGACCTGCCCGGCATGGACGGGGTGGATGAGGTCGTCGTCAATGAAGAGGTCGTGACCTCTGACGCCTCGCCTCTCATGATCTACGCCGACAGCAAGAAGGGTGGCGCCAGCGCCGGTTAAGCAGGCGGAGGGCCGCGATGCGGTTCGAGCTTTCGGGATATGCCATCGACTGGGAAGCCGTGGAAAGCACCGGCGGCCTTGTCAGCGGCGCTGCCGTCGTGCTGGCGGGGCGCCGGGACGAAAAGGTCGTGCTGGTCTTCGGGCCCGGCCCCGAGACGATGGACCTGTCCGCCGATCCGCCGCGCGTCACCATCGACAGGGCCCGGTACCGCGATTTCCTCGACACCCTTCACCATGCCCGCGTCGAGGGCGCGGATATCGAGGTGCGCGTGAGTCCCGGGCCTCCGGCCCATGTGACGCTCGCCGCGGTGTTCTGACGGGCGGGCGGGAAAGTCGCCTCATGGTCGCAAGGCATATCACCTCCGGATCGCCCTTCGAGCGGGACATCGGCTATTCCCGCGCCGTCGTGCAGGACGGTTGGATCTTCGTCGCCGGAACCACCGGCTATGACTACGCGACCATGACGATGCCCGACGCCATCGAGGACCAGTGCCGCAACGCGCTGGACACCATCGCGGCGGCATTGGCGCAGGCGGGCGCGACGCTCGATGACGTGGTGCGGGTGCGCTACATCGTGCCGGACCCCGCGGAATGGCCCAGGTGCTGGCCGATCACCTCCGCGGCCTTCGCGCGGGCGCGGCCGGCCGCCACCATGTTCTCGGCGGCCCTGCAGGACCCCGAGATGAAGATCGAGATCGAGGTCACGGCGCGCCAGCCCTAGGCCGCGCCGTTCTGGCACTGGACGCGGGACGCGCCTTGCGCCATACCCGTGGGCGACGGATCGGAGGCAGCAATGGGCATTTTCAACACGCTTTTGCGCGCGGTGACGTGGTGGAACGGCGGCACGGTCGGAACCATGCTCTACACCTGGCGGCGCGGCCGCCCGGTTGGTGAGGACGACCAGGGCAACCGCTTCTATGAAACCGCCGACGGCAAGCGCCGTTGGGTGGTCTACAACGGCGAGGCCGAGGCCAGCCGCGTGTCGCCCGACTGGCACGGCTGGCTGCACCACACCTGGAAGGAACCGCCGTCCAAGGCCGCGCTTCCGCGCAAGGCCTGGGAAAAGCCTCACCAGGAGAACCTGACGGGC
>JAUIIC010000154.1 GCA_030431935.1 Alphaproteobacteria bacterium
GGCACCCGGCGGCCTCGACGCGCGAGGCGGCGGTCCGGACCCCCTCGGCGGTCAGCGACTCGAGCCCGATGGTGTTGGTGGAATTCTCGCCGGCGGCGACGAACACCACCTCGGCCATGCGGCCATTGGAACTGAGCCAGACCTCGCCTTCGGTCTGCCGGGTGATCCGCAGCCCGAGGATCTCGGTCGCGTCGCGCACCATGTCGGCAAGGCAGTCGGTGTTCAGCTTGATATGGCCGATGGCATGGACGATCTGGGCCATTGGGCGTCTCCCTCGTGGCAGGCGATGGGTTGCTTCCAATGCTGAGTAAATCCCGTCCTTGGAATATGCAAGGATTTTCGAAAATCAATGTTCTTGCGAAAACCGGGCGACATGGGGCGGAGGAGACGCCCCCGGGCATGCCGTTTCCCGCCGCCCGAATGGAAGAACTGTCCAGCCCCGGACCCGGAGCGTTTCGGGACGTCAGGTCATCGGCCATCGCCAAGCATCGCGGCCCGGTTCCGAAGATCCCGGGCAACCGACCCACCCCAGAAGCAAGATCCACGTTGATAGCGAAGCCCGGGATTCTCGGTTTGGTTCAAGCGGCATCCGTCCGCCAATCCCTGCACCCGCCGGTTCGCGGGCAAGGGCGGTTGGAATGCTGAAGCAGGAATGTCTCGCCGCCGCCGCGTTCGTCGTGGCCGGCGCCACAAGCGCTGCGCAGACCCGAGAGGCCAAGGTGATCCACCAGTAGACCCGGGCCTCCGAATCCGCCAGAGACGCGCAAGGCCAGGACGGCGGAACCCCTTCAGATCACGCCGCTGCTCAATCGCAAGCCTGCCGCCCCGTCGTCGCGGCCGCGCGGCGGTTCAACCCCGATGCACGTCACTGCTTGCCCGGGGCCGGCCGCAACACTTGCCGTGCCAGCCTGGCCGGGGCCTTGAGGCGTGACGGTCCAGAGAAGATGAGTTCGTGATAGCTGCTCGGGTTGCGCTTCGAGATCGCCTGGATTGCATCCGCCTTCATTGCGTCCCACGCCGGGGCCCGGCCGGGGGGTTTCTGGCGCAAGCCCAGCTTTCGAAGGATGAAATTGCTCTGGTAGGTGTAGGCCCGCCGGTCGATGTCCCTGGTGCAGAATGCAAGCGAGACGCTGACCGAAGGCGCGTCGCCATTCCGCACCCAATGGGCCGCCAGTGACGGGTGATGCACGCCCGTGCCCGGCACCAGCCTGAAGACCTTGCCCACGGACGCGGTTTCGCTGCGGTAGGTGGCCGCGCCCAGTTTGCCGAAATAGAACTGCTCGATCTCGTGGTCCGGCAGGTTCTCGCGGTTCGACGGGTCATAGACGCAAACGTCCTTCTCGCCGTAAACTTGGCACAGCAGGTTTTCCTCGTGGTCGATGTGATACGGCGTGGCCACGCCCGGAGACGCGATGAAGGCCGTCATCTGGGCGAGTGTGATCTCTCGACGGAAGGGACGGTCAAGCAGGGTCTCGATCTCGCCGATGACGCCGTCGAGAAAGTCGACATAGGCCGGGTCCGCCTCGTTCAGGGCGGTCACCTTCACCCAGGCGTTCTGCTCTCCGATGGACTGGATCGCCGACGTCACGTGCTGCACGGTCGGCATCGCGGACCAGTCCGCGTTGACCTTGTCCTGCCCACGGCGCGCCATGAACCTGTGACCGCGCCCCTGCTCGATGAGCTGCTCGGCGGCGCGGGCGAGGCGCGGCAGGGTAAACAACTCGCTGTCCGCGAAATTGTGCTGCAGAAGGAATGGAAGCTTTCCAAAGCAACCACGAAATTCCTCGGTGTTCCCAGGCGATAAAGCCTGAAAGTCCCGGCCCAGAGACTGCGCGTCTTGATAAGAGTCTTTTGGCAAGGACGTTCTCCTCCAGCTTGTGTTGGACACACCAGATCCGGACTAGATACGTCGAGACATTGTATTTCAACGATGGGACTATTTACGGGGCAAACGCCACAACCGACCAGAAAGCACGCACGAACTGCACGGAAGTGGACCATAAACAAGCCGTGATCCTGCCAAGGAATTTCAGGTTTTCAAGAATTCTCTCGGGATATCAGGTTATGCGGCATCTTTCCTGAAACGAAATCTTGGGCCTGCCGCGTATTGTAGTGACTTCCGAGACAAAACTTGCGCATCCACTGCATCCCGGCCCCGTCCAAAGCACCCGTTCAAGCCCCCGGCGCCTCTTGGACCTCCTGCCATGCCCACATGGGCAGGGCTCGCTCCGCCCGACGATCCGGGACCGCGCAGGCGACCGGTTCGGGTGGCGGTTCCCCGCAAGGCGCGCCCCCCCGCCCCATCGGTTCGAGGAGCTGAGCAGGCCGGGAACGATCTCTGCTGCCCGTCCGGAACGCCTGCTGCGACCCCCCTCGCGGGCGCGGGCGCGTCAGACCGGAGCACCCCGCCGGACGCACTCCGTGCCCATGCGTTGAAACTCAAATCAATTATATCAATTTCGATTGAATAGGCGGGCCCTGTCTTTGTATCCTTCCCGGGGACTCGTCGCACAAGGCGGGCGGTCGCATCGAAAAATCGGGAGGATGACATGCACGTTCTAGGAAGACTGTCGGCCAGTGCGGCCGCGGCCATGCTGGCCCTTGGCGTCTCTGGCGCTGTCGCTCAGGAAAAACGGGAATTCTCTGTCGTCGGGACATGGGGTGTCCTGTCGCACTGGCAGGAGCGCGAGGGCCCGTTCTGGAACGAGCAGCTTCCGGCCGCATCGGGCGGGATGCTGACCGCGAACGCCAAGCCCCTGACGGAACTGGGCATGGATGGCACCACCGTGATGCGCGAACTGCGGTCCGGCGCCTTCGACTTTGCCCATGGCGTGTTTCTTTACGTGGCCGGCGACAGCCCGGTGATCGAGGGGGCCGACCTGACCGGCGTGACGCCGGATCTCGCGACCTTCCGTCAGGTCGCCGAGGTGTATCGCCCGGTGCTGGAGGACGAGTTCCAGAAGCTCTTCAACTCGCACATCCTGATGCTCTACGCATGGCCCGAGACGCATCTTTACTGCAAGTTCCCCGAAGGCACGCCCGAGGCTGTCGGCCTTGACGCGTTCAAGGACCTGAAGGTGCGCTCGTTCGGGGCGTCGATGGCCGACTTCATCACCGAAACTCTGGAGGCCTTGCCGGTCGCCGTGGCCTTTGGCGAAGTTCTGCCCAGCCTTGAGAAGGGCGCGCTGGACTGCGGGGCCACCGGGACGCTGTCGGCCTATTCCGCCAAGTGGTACCAGGGGGCCAGCCATGACGTGCAGGTGTCGCTGGGCTACACGGCTTCCTTCCTTGCGGTGAACAACGACACGTGGAACGCCCTGACGGACGATGAACGCGCGCTCATCGAGGCAGAGGTCGCCAAGCTGGAAACCGCGATGTGGGACGCCACGGCCAAGGACACCGCCGACGGCGTGACCTGCATGGCCGACGGCCCCTGCGACCGGGGAGAGCTGGGCGGGATGACCCAGATCACCATGACCGACGCGGCACAGGAGGCGATGCGCGCCTCGATCCAGGACGGCGTGATCGCCAACTGGGCCAAGCGCTGCGAAGACCGTTCGCCCGGCTGCGTCGAGAACTGGAACGCCACGATCGGCGCGCTCCTCGGCTTTGAAGCCAAACTCTGACGGACCAGGCCGGCCCCGCGCGGCGGGGCCGGTCGCCATGACACCTTGGACACCCTGCACCGCCTCCTCTATCGCGTGTCGCGGCTGAGCGTCTGGCTGTTCGGCGCCGGCTATCTGCTGATCGCGCTGGCGACGGCGCTTGACGTCGCGCTTCGCAACCTGTTCGCGATGGCGGTGCCCGGGGTCTACGAATACGCCGGCTATGTCTTTGCCATCACCACCACATGGGGCTTCAGCTTCGTGCTGTTCGAGCGCGCGCATGTGCGGATCGACGTGGCCTATCAGCGGTTCGGGACGCGGTTGCGGGCCTGGGCCGACCTGCTGTCGCTTCTGGCGATGGCGCTGTTCGTCTCGGTCCTGACCTACCGGGCCTGGCTGACGCTGGACGACACGCTTCTGTTCGGGGCGCGGGCGCGCACCTCGCTTCAGACGCCGCTCTGGATCCCGCAGTCGCTCTGGCTGGCGGGGCTGGTCTTCTTCCTGGTCTGCATCCTGTTTCTGCTGGTCTATGTCGCGCTTCTGCTGCTGCGCGGACGCCACGACCAGATCGCCCGCGTGGCGGGCATTCCGCACGCGACCACCCAGGCGGAAGAGAGCGCATCATGAAGGTGTCGGGTTTCCTGGGCGGTCTGGTCCTGCTGATCGCCCTGTCGCTGCCCGTGGCCGCGATCCTGGGCGACCTGGCGATCGTCCTGGACCATTTCTGGAACAATGGCCGCCTGCAGCGCACGTTCGGCGGCTTTCTGTGGGAGAAGTCCACCCAGTACCTGCTGCTGTCCATTCCGCTGTTCATCCTGCTTGGGGAAATCAACCTGAGGGCCGGTCTGGCCGGGCAGATGTACAAGGCCGTCGCCAAGTGGCTGAGCTGGCTGCCCGGGGGGTTGATGCATTCCAACATCGGGTCCTCGGCGATCTTTGCCGCGACGTCGGGATCCTCGGTCGCCACGGCGGCGACCATCGGCACGGTCGCCTATCCCGAGATCGCGCGGCACCGCTACAACGAGCCGCTGTTCCTGGGGTCCGTCGCGGCGGGGGGCACGCTGGGCATCCTGATCCCGCCGTCGGTCACGCTGATCGTCTACGGTGTCCTGACCCAGACCTCGGTGCCCGAGCTTTACCTCGCCGGCGTGATCCCCGGCCTCATGCTGGCGGCGCTGTTCTCGGTGATGATCCTGATCGTGTGCCTGTTCCGCCCGGACATGGGCGGCGAGCGCATCCGCGCAAGCTGGCGCGAACGGATCGTTGCGCTGAAGGACCTGATCCCGCCGGCCATCATCTTCGTCGGCGTCATCGGCACGATCTACGCCGGCCTCGCCACGCCGACAGAGGCCGCCTCGATCGGGGTCGTCCTGTCGCTGGTTCTTGCGGCATGGAACGGCAAGCTGAACGGCGCAATGCTGCTGGCGTGCTTCGAGGGGACGGTGCGCACCACGTCGATGATCATGCTCATCATCTTCGCCGCGATGATCCTGAACATCGTGGTGGGCTTCTTCGGCGCGATCCAGGCCGCGAGCGCCTTCATCGGAACGCTCGGCCTGTCGCCCTTGCAGCTGATGCTCCTGGTCGTGGTCTTCTACCTGGTGATCGGCATGTTCATGGAGACGTTCTCGATGATGCTGACGACCATCGGGATCGTGTTCCCGCTTGTCACCTCGATGGGCTTCGACCCGGTCTGGTTCGGGATCATGGTCGTGCTGCTGATGGAAACGGCGCTGATCACGCCGCCGATCGGCGTCAACCTGTTCGTCGTTCAGGGCATCCGCAAGCACGGCGCGCCGTTCCGCGACGTGTGCGTGGGCGCCGCGCCCTTCGTCGTCGCCATGCTGGCGCTTGTCGCCCTTCTGATCTGGCAGCCGGGCCTTGCGACATGGCTGCCGCAACACGTCTACGGGAGGTAACATGACCGAGCTGTCCGATCTGGAAGCCCGCGTGGCGCGGCTTGAAGCCCGCGCCGAGATTGGCGAACTGGTGACGCGCTACGCCATCGCCTGCGATGAACATGACATGCCGCACCTCGAAAGCCTGTTCACCGAGGACGCGGTCTTCGACAGCCCCAACGGGCTGATGCGGGCCAGCGGCCGCGCCGAGGTGATCGAGATGTTCTGCAAGGTGCTGTCGATCCGGGGGCCGGGCTATCACTGGACCCATGACCACATCATCCGGTTCGACCGGGGATCGGACACGGCGGCGTCGGGGCTGCTTTTCAGCCATGCCGAGACGACGCCGGGCGGAACCCACAGCCTGGCCGCCATGAAATACGACGACGAATACCGCGTCGAAGGGGGGCGCTGGCGCTTTGCCAGGCGCAGCATCAGCTTTCTCTACTACGTGCCCGCGACCGAATACGCGGGCGCGCTGAACCAGGTGGACCGCGTGGTGGCCGGCGACCGGCGGCTTGCGGCCGACTACCCCGAGAGCCTGGCCGCCTGGCAGGAATTCGAAGCGCGATACGTCACGGAAACAGAAGGGAGACCCTGATGCGCCCGATGTCAGAAACCATGGACCTCGCCCGCCGCGCGGTCGAGCACTACAGGAACCGGACGACGGATCAGGCCCCGTCGACCTATGCGCTCGACGTGTCGGCCTACACCGACCCGGTGCGCTATGCCCACGAGGTCGAGAAGGTCTTCAAGGAACTGCCGCTGGCGCTGGCCCTGTCCATCGAGGTGGCGGAACCCAACAGCTATACCGCGACCGAGGTGGTCGGCACGCCTGTCATCGTCACCCGCGACGCCGAGGGACAGGCCCATGCCTTTCTGAACGCCTGCCGCCACCGGGGCGCGCCGGTCTGCGCCAACGGGCGGGGCGAGGCGCGTCAGTTCTCCTGCCCCTACCACGCCTGGGTCTACGACATGAAAGGCAAGCTGGTGTCGATGTACGGGGGCAAGACCTTCGGCGATGTGGACCCCGCGACGCTGGGGCTCAAGGAACTGCCCTGTGCCGAGAAGGCGGGCCTGATCTGGGTCTGCCTGACGCCGGGGCGGACCTTCGACATCGACGCTTGGCTGGGCGACTTCGCCTATGAACTCGAAACGCTCGACCTTGCGAACTGGTATCTCTACGAGCAGCGCGACATCGAGGGCCCCGGATGGAAGGTCGCGTGGGACGGATACCTGGAGGCGTATCACCACAACACGCTGCACGCCGAGACCGTCGGCAAGTACACGGTCGGCAACCTCATGCTGCACGACACCTACGGTCCGCACCAGCGGATCGTCTTCGGGCGCAAGTCCCTGAAGGACATCGCCGAGTTGCCCGAGGACCAGTGGAACGACCCGTCCGAGCACATCCGGCTGATCCATTCGGTGTTTCCCAACACCTCGGTCTCGGGCGTCGTCGGCGACCACTGCCTGGTCAGCCAGGTCTTTCCCGGCCCGACGCCCGACACCACCCTGACCCGGCAGTCCATCATGTGCGCGAAGAAGCCGGAAACGAACGAGGAGATCGCCAAGACCGAGGGCTTCAGCCAGCTGGTCCTGAAGGCCGTCAAGGAGGAAGACTATGACATCGGCTTCCAGATCCAGAAGACCCTGACGTCGAAGGCCAACGAGGCGTTCGTCTTCGGGCGCAACGAACCGGCGCTGCAGCACTATCACGACCACGTGGCGAAGTACGCCGGGGCACGGAGCTAGCCGGCGCAGGGCGGCACGCCTCGTAGGGGAGTGCCGTGCCGACCGCAAGACCGCCCGGCTGCGGCGCAGCGCGTTCCGGAGCCTGTAACGGGACACCGCTCTGCCCAGTCGGCACCGGGACAGACCAGTTGACGCGGTGTTGGCACATTAGGTATCTTCCATGGAAGATCAATCGGGAGGATGCCAGCCATGCTATCGCAGGAACAGAACGAGCTCATGTGCCGCGTTGGACCGGGCACACCCATGGGAGACGCCTTTCGGCGGTTCTGGATTCCGATCTGTCAGACCTCGGACGTGCCAACGCCGGACTGCAACCCGTTTCCGATCGAGATCCTGGGGCAGAAGCTCGTGGTGTTCCGCAACACCGACGGCGATCTGGGCGTGCTCGACCAGTTCTGCCCGCACCGCCGCGCCTCACTGGCCATCGGGCGCTGCGAGGGCAACGGCATCCGCTGCCTGTACCACGGCTGGAAATTCGCCGTGGACGGCACGGTGATGGAAACGCCCAATGTGAACGACCCCGACTTCAAGAACCGCTTCAAGGCAGAGGCCTACCCGGTGCGCGAAGCCGGCGGGCTGGTCTGGTCCTACCTCGGGCCGCGGCTGCTGCAACCGGATTTCCCGCATTTTCCCTGGTTCGACGCCGCCGACAGCAACCGGCTGAACGTCTATGCCCTGAACCATTGCAACTACGTGCAGGCGCTCGAGGCGCTGGTGGATTCCTCGCACCTCAACATCCTGCACGCCGACGGGCTGGTGGCCTCGGGACAGTTGCAGAACCTGAACTTTGCCGCGGCGGCCGAGATGACCTTTGACGCGGCGCCCACGATCGAGGTGGACGACACCGATTTCGGCTTTCACTACGCCGCGATCCGGGGCGGCAACGACCAGGACGGCAACGGCGCCCAGCACGTGCGCATCACCGCCTTCTCGAATCCATGCTTCATCGCCAATCCCAATGAGGATCTGTGGATGTGCATCGTTCCGATCAACGACGAGAAATGCATCCATTTCCACGTCTGGTGGCATGCCGAGCGTCCGATGGGAGAGGAGCCGCTGCGCAGCCGGATGCTCACCCATGTGGGGCTCGATGACGACGCGCTGCGCGCCTACAACATGACCTACGACACCTTCGACGATCCGGGCCGGCCGTCGCTGCGCAACCGCTTCAAGCAGGACCGCGACAAGATCCGCAACGGCAGTTTCTCGGGCTTCCACAGCTTTACCCAGGAGGATTCCGCGGTGAACATCTCTCCCGGCCCGATCAAGGATCGCAGCAAGGAGATCCTGGCGCCCGTGGACATGGCGGTGTCACGGCTCTATCGCAGCCTCATCAGTGCGGCGAACGCGGTCCAGCAGGAGCAGGAGCCCATCGGGGTTCACGCCGACCAGATGAAGATCTTCGGACGCAACGCCACCATCCCACACGACGAGGACTGGCGCAGCCTGGTGCCGAGCCATCAGATCACGCGCCGGTATCGCCCGGTCAGGCTGGGCCGCGGCGTCGAGGACCATTCCCACGACCACTGACGGGTCAGGGCGCCGACGTTCAGTCGGCGCCGTTCTTTTCATGGATCACGCCCACGGGCGTTCCGGTGGCGCAGTCGCGCGTGATCCGGCGGGCGAGCGAGCGCACCGCATCCCCGGGCTGGCCGCAAAGCGTCAGCGCAACCGCAAAGCCGTCGGCCGCCGGCCAAGCGCGCAGCGCGATCAGGTCGAACCCCATCCGGCGGGCATGGTCGAGCGGGCGGACGATTCCGGCAAAGGGATCGTCGGTCGTATACTCCAGCCGGCATTCAACGCTACCGCCCGCGGCGTCACGGTCCACGCGGTCATGCATGGGTCAGGCCGACCAGTGCGGCCACCCGTTCGGGGCTGTCGAGTTCCGAGGCCTCGCCCGAATGCACGATCGCCCCGCGGTCCATGACGACGAAGCGGTCGGCCAGATGGCGGGCGACGTCAATGCGCTGCTCGACCAGCAGGATGCCCAGTGACTTGTCCGAGGTCAGCTTGCGCGTGGCGCGCACGAGTTGCTCGATCACCACCGGCGCCAGACCCTCCGAGGGTTCGTCCATCAGAAGGATGCTTGGATTGCCGATCAGGGCGCGCGCGATCGCCAGCATCTGCTGCTCGCCGCCCGAAAGCTGCGCACCGGTGCTGCCAAGCCGCGCGGCCAGTGACGGAAAGAGGTCGAGCACGCGCTCGCGGTTCCATTCGCCGGGCCGGCGCGAGACGCGCAGGTGTTCCTCGACGGTGAGGCTTGCAAACACCTCGCGCTCTTGCGGAACATGGCCGATGCCGTGCCCGGCACGCCGGTGCAGCCGCGCGCGCGAGATGTCCGTGCCGTTGACCTCGATCGTTCCCGAGATGCGGCGCGCGCGTCCGGTGATGAGTTCCAGCAGGGTGGATTTGCCCACGCCGTTGCGACCGATGATCGCCAGCGTCTCGCCGTTGGCAAGCCGCAGGTCCACGTCCTGCACGACAACGGTAGGGCCCCAGCCGCCCGTCAGGCCGCGCAGATCAAGCATGGCGCACCTCGTTGGCTGCGGCATCGTCCGGGTCGGCGCCGCCGAGGTAGACGCGGCGCACCTCGCTGGACGACATCACCTCGGCCATCGGGCCACTGGTCAGCACGGCGCCGTGGACAAGCACGGTGACATCCCGCGCGACCCGGCGCACCAGTTCCATGTCATGCTCGATGACAAGGAGCGCCAAATCCGGGTCCAGTTCTTCTATCACCGAGAAGAGCAGCCCCAGTTCGCCTGTCGGTATCCCGGCGGCAGGTTCGTCCAGCAGCAGGATCTTCGGTTCCAGCGCCAGGGCGATCGCGATCTCGATCAGGCGCTGCTGGCCATAGGCCAGTTCCGACACCAACCTGTCGGCGTGCGCTTCGAGCCGCACGCGCCGGATCAGTTCCA
>JAUIIC010000155.1 GCA_030431935.1 Alphaproteobacteria bacterium
AGCCGCTCGTCAACGCTACACGCACTGCTTCGGCGCGGAATTCCTCGGTCGGTCGTGATGCCATCTGTGTTCTCCTTTGCGGCACGATACGTGGTCAAAGGAGCGGCACAATCCCGCGACAGGTCCACAACGTATTGACGAATCCTTTTTGCACTGTCGATCGCCCCGCGGTCCTCGATCTTCCGAAGCGCCACCAGAATGTCAGGTGCTTCGATATCCCCTATCGGGAGATGACCGATCTCGGGGAAGATGTTCACCTCCAATCTCGATAGCACCCGAGGCGCGTAGGCCTTCGACCAGCCGCTCTCCTGATTCCGGAACCACTCCCGTCCGATCATCTCGAAGCTGTTAGGGCTCTGCGTCTGCGCGAAGTTCGGCGAAGGCTCGTGACCCCGACCGAGTGCATCCTTGGCGGCATCACGGCGGCGCCGCGCTTCCTTCAGCCCGACCTCCGGATAGCGACCAAGACTCAGGGTCTTACTCTTACCACCGTGGCGATAGGCGAAGCGCCACAACTTGGAGCCCCCCTTCCGCACCAGGAGGTACAGACCTCCCGCGTCAGCCAGTTTGCGATCTTTCGGACCCGGCCTCGCCGAGTCGCACATCAGTTGTGTCAGGGGCATTCTTGATTCCGGCATGTGGTCCGTTCTCATAACACGGACCTCAAAAACGGACCACATGCTTGGGTCTACTTGAAATCAACAGGGACGAACCGAAACTTAATTCACTGAAAAAATTGGACTAAAAACAAACAGGGACGACTTGAAAACGTCTCTGGTACCCGCGGCCGGACTCGAACCGGCACGGCCTTTCGGCCTGGGGATTTTAAGTCCCCTGTGTCTACCATTCCACCACGCGGGCGCTGCGGGCGGCGTCACCATGGCCCGGCACGGCGCGGGTTTCCACCCCCTACGCGATGCGCGCGCACACCTGCGCGACTGCCGGCGGATCCGTGCCTTGCAGTATGCCCCCCCTACCATGCGACGGCGAAGGATGGTATGCCTATCGCGTACCAGTTCGTGCGCCCCGTGCGGCGCCGGTTCGGCCCCAACAGACCGGAAGAAAAGATGACACAGGATCCCGATCCGCCCGTTGTCTACGACGAGGCGAAGCTGAAGCAACTGGAAGACGACGATCCCGGCATAACCTGGTTTCAGACCATCAAGCAGACCCTGCCCCTGGTGAACGGGTTCCGGGGCAAGGTGCGTGCCCTGTCGATGGCTGCACTGCGTCTCCTGCCGTAGGAAAGGCCCCTCGAATGTACTACGACAACGCGATCTTTCCCTGGCTGGCAGAGATCGAGGACAACTGGCAGACCATCCGCGACGAGGTGATCGCGCTGGGCGATGACGGCTTCCTGCCCTGGCCAGAACGGCACTATTACAATTTCGGCTGGAAGATCTTCGGCCTCTACGGCTGGGGCGTCCGTTTCGACAAGCATTGCGAGATGTGCCCGAAGACCGCTGCCCTGATCGAAAAGATCCCGGGGCTGGAAAACGCGGGCTTCTCTCGGATGAGCCCGCATACCCACATCAAGGCCCACCGCAACATGGCGCCCGAGGGCGTGTTGCGCCTGCACGTGCCGCTCATCATCCCCGAGGGCTGCGAATTCCGCGTCGAGGACACCACGCGCACCTGGAAGGAAGGCGAATGCTTCGTCTTCGACGACTGCCTCGACCACGAGGCCTGGAACCGAAGCGACAAGCAGCGGATCGTTCTGCTGTGCGACTTTCCGGCGACCGATCTGGTCTATTACCCCTCGGTGCGCCACAAGACGAAGCGTTTCGTCAGCAAGCTGATGGGCTGGCAGACGGAGTTCAATTATCTGCCCGCCGGAAAGACCAAGGAAGAGGTCATGGTGCGCCCGTCCTGAGGGGCGTCAGATGTCCTTGCCCGGCGGCTCTATCAGGTAGGCCCTTTCGGGCAGCCAGGGGTTGAGCTCCAGCGCGTCGCGCAGGACATCCTGCGCGGTGCGCATCCGTCCCAGCCCCATTAGCGTCAGCGCCATGCCCGACAGCGCACCGGTATGGCGCGGGTTCAGCGCCAGGGCCCGTTCGAGATCGGCCAGGGCCTCGACATATTCCTCGCGCAGGAAACGGGCAAAGGCACGCTGGTTGTAGCCCTCGGCATAGTCGGGGCAGTAGGCCACCAGCGCGTCGAACTGCTCGATCGCGCCGAGATAGTCGTAGGACTGGCGCCGCGCCATTCCCGCGTCCAGCAGGGCCTGCGCCTGCGCATCCGGCGCAACGGTCCAGATCGCCCAGAGGTCGTTCGACAGGCGTCGGCCATCCATCTCTGTCTTGGCGGATTTCAGTTCCCGCAGGATCGCCTCGGTCTCGGCCGTGCGGTCGGGCAAGGGCGGGCACTCCGCCTGGGCCCAGGACGGCAAGGCGCAAAGCAGAAGGATTGGCCCGAAGCGGAACATGGGCGTCAGCATGACCGCACCACGCCTCCGGTCAAGTCACGTCGACGTCAGACCCCGCCTTCCTTCACCGCCTCCATCGCCACGTAGGTCGAGGTATGGGCCACGTGCGGCAGGGTCGAGATCGCCTCGGCCAGCACCCGGCGGTAATCGGTCATGTCTCCGGTGCGGACCTTCAGCAGGTAATCGAACGCCCCCGCGATCATGTGGCACTGTTCTATCTCGGGCACCGCGCGCACGGCGGCATTGAACGCGGACAGCGCCTTCTCCCTGGTATCCGTAAGGCGGACTTCGACAAATGCGACATGCGCCAGTCCCACGCGGATCGGGTCCGTCGTGGCCCGGTAGCCGGTGATGACACCGTTGTCCTCCAGCCGTTTCAGCCGCGCCTGCGTCGGTGATTTCGTCAATCCGATCCGCCCCGCCAGGTCGGTCACGCTGATCCGTCCCTCGGTTGACAGGATGCGAAGAATCGCCGCGTCGAAACGGTCCAGGTCAGCGGCGGACATCGGCATGAAAAACCCTCCATCTTCGGGATAATCACCTGTCGTTTGGCAATCTACAGCCAGATTGACTGAAAATCAGCGCGTATTCTAGGTCATCCAGATGGAGACCGCCATGCCACATGATCCCGACGCGCTTCGCCACGCCATCGACGCCGCCACCTATGCGCCCGAGGCGCAGGTGCTGGCCGACTTGACCGCCGCCGCCGCCCTGTCACCGGCGGACCGCAGCGCCATCGCCGCCTCCGGCGCCGACCTCGTGCGCCGCATCCGCACCTCGGCCCGCCCAGGATTGATGGAGGTGTTCCTTGCCGAATACGGGCTCTCCACCGACGAGGGCATCGCGCTCATGTGCCTGGCCGAGGCGCTTCTGCGCGTGCCCGACGCCGACACCATCGACGCCCTGATCGAGGACAAGATCGCGCCATCCGACTGGGGCCGCCACCTGGGTCATTCCTCGTCGCCGCTGGTGAACGCCTCGACCTGGGCGCTGATGCTGACGGGCCGCGTGCTCGACGATCCGCGCCCCGGCCTCGCGGGCACCCTGCGCGGCGCCGTCAAGCGGCTGGGAGAGCCGGTGATTCGCACCGCCGTCGCCCGCGCCATGCGCGAGATGGGCCGCCAGTTCGTGCTGGGCCAGGACATCGGCGCCGCCATGCGCCGCGCGGCCGACATGGAGCGCCAGGGCTACGGCTATTCCTACGACATGCTGGGAGAGGCCGCGCGGACAGAGGCCGACGCCGAACGCTACCGCGCCGCCTATGCCAGCGCCATCGACGCCATCGCGCGCAACGCCCATGCCGCCGATCCCCGCCTCAATCCCGGGATTTCCGTCAAGTTCTCGGCGCTCCACCCCCGCTACGAGGAGGCCCAGCGCGCCCGCATCATGGAAGACCTCGTGCCGCGCGTGCGCGGGCTGGCGCGGCAGGCCGCCGCCGCCAACCTCGGCTTCAACGTCGACGCCGAGGAATCGGACCGCCTGTCGCTGTCGCTCGACGTGATCGAGGCGGTGGCCTCCGACCCCGAGCTTGCCGGCTGGGACGGCTTCGGCATCGTGGTGCAGGCCTATGGCCAGCGCGCGGGGCTGGTGCTCGACTGGATCGACGCGCTGGCCCACCGGCTTGACCGGCGCTTCATGGTGCGGCTGGTCAAGGGCGCCTACTGGGACACCGAGATCAAGCGCGCGCAGGTCGCGGGGCTTGACGGCTTTCCCGTCTTCACGACGAAGCCCGCCACCGATGTCAGCTACATCGCCAATGCCCGCAAGCTTCTGGGCATGACCGGCCGGATCTACCCCCAGTTCGCCACCCACAACGCCCATACCGCCGCCGCGATCCTGCACATGGCCGGCGGGGATCGCGACAGCTTCGAGTTCCAGCGCCTGCACGGCATGGGCGAACGCATGCACGCCATCGTCAAGGCCGACGCGGGCACGCGCTGCCGCATCTATGCCCCCGTGGGCGCGCACAAGGACCTTCTGGCCTACCTCGTCCGCCGCCTGCTGGAGAACGGCGCCAACAGCTCTTTCGTCAACCAGATCGTGGACGAGGACGTGCCCCCCGAAACCGTCGCCGCCGATCCCTTCGACGCGCTGGCCACCGCGCGCCCCATCGTCCGCCCCGGGCCGGACATCTTCCGGCCCGAGCGCGCCAATGCGTGCGGCTGGGACATCGCCCACCGCCCGACACTGGCCGCCATCGACGCCGCGCGCGACCCGTTCCGCGCCGCCACCTTCGACGCCGCCCCGCTGCTGGCCGGGCCGGTTGAGGGCACCGCCCCCGCCCCGCGCGTGAACCCCGCCGATCCGGCGGACCGCCTCGGCACCGCGCGCGACGCGACCCCCGCCGACGTGGCCACCGCGCTGGCCGCCGCCGCCCCATGGGACGCCCCGGCATCCGAACGGGCCGCCATCCTCGACCGCGCCGCCGACCTCTACGAGGCAGAGTTCGGCCGCCTCTTCGCCCTTGCCACCCGCGAGGCCGGCAAGACCCTGCCGGATGCCGTCGGAGAGCTGCGCGAAGCGGTGGATTTCCTGCGCTACTACGCCGCCCGCGCGGGCGATCTCACCCGGCCCGCCCGGGGCGTCTTCACCTGCATCAGCCCGTGGAACTTCCCCTTGGCGATCTTCACGGGGCAGATCGCGGGCGCGCTGGCCGCGGGCAACGGCGTGCTGGCGAAACCGGCGGAACAGACCCCGCTGATCGCCCATGCGGCCACCGGGCTGCTTCTGAAGGCCGGCATCCCGCCCCATGCCCTGCAACTCCTGCCCGGCGACGGGGCGACAGTCGGCGCCGCACTGACGTCCGACCCGCGCGTGGCGGGCGTGGCCTTCACCGGCTCAACCGAGACCGCGCAGGCGATCCGCCGCGCCATGGCCCGGCACCTGTCTCCCGCCGCGCCGCTGATCGCCGAGACCGGCGGGCTGAACGCCATGATCGTCGATTCCACCGCGTTGGCCGAACAGGCGGTGCGCGACGTGGTGCAATCGTCCTTCCAGTCGGCGGGCCAGCGCTGCTCGGCGCTCCGCTGCCTCTATGTGCAGGAAGACATCGCCGACCCCTTCAAGGAAATGCTCTTCGGCGCGATGGATGCGCTGGCCGCCGGCGATCCGTGGCACCTGTCGACCGACATCGGCCCGGTGATCGACGCCGAGGCCCGCGACGCCATCGCCGCCTATATCGACGCCGCCCGCCACGAGGGGCGCGTGCTGAAAACCCTGCCGGTGCCCGGGACCGGCCATTTCATCCCGCCCACCGTGATCGGCGTCACCAGCATCGCCGCGCTGGAGCGTGAGGTCTTCGGCCCCGTGCTCCACCTCGCCACCTTCCGGGCCGAAGACCTCGACCGGGTGATCGACGACATCAACGCCACAGGCTACGGGCTGACCTTTGGCCTGCACACCCGCATCGACGACCGCGTGCAGCACGTCACCGACCGGCTGGCGGTGGGCAACCTCTATGTCAACCGCAACCAGATCGGCGCCATCGTCGGCAGCCAGCCCTTCGGGGGCGAGGGCCTGTCCGGCACCGGGCCAAAGGCGGGCGGCCCCGACTACCTCGACCGTTTCACGCAACCCGCACCGGCCGGGACGGACCCGGAAGCCCGCGGCGAGGCCCCCGGGCCTGAAACCGTCATCTCGGCGCTGGCCGCCACCGCCCCCGCGCCGCGCGTCGATACCCGCGACCTGCCCGGCCCCACGGGCGAATCGAACCGCCTGTCGCGCTTTGCCCGCGCGCCGCTTCTCTGCCTCGGGCCCGGCGCCGATACCGCCGCCCGCCAGAAGGCCGCCGTCGAGGCGCTTGGCGGCCGCGCCATCGCAGCACCGAACCTCGCCCCGCAAGCGCTCGAAACGCTGATCGGTTTCGGCGGCGCGCTCTGGTGGGGCGATGCGGACACCGCACGCGCGCACCTCACCGCCCTTGCCGCGCGTCCGGGTCCCATCCTGCCGCTCGTCACCGGCCAGCCGACCCCTGCCGACGCGCTTGTCGAACGGCACCTGTGCATCGACACCACCGCCTCGGGGGGGAACGCCGAATTGCTCGCGGCGGCGGGTTCCGCTTGACCTTTTGGGAACATGGCCCGACTTCTAGGCCATGTTCCCGCTGCGCGATCACAACCCGTCGGAAAAGACGCCCTTCGTCACCTACGCCCTCATTGCGGCGAACGTGGTGGTCTTCCTGTCCTACTACGGCCTGATGAGCGACCCGCGCGCGATCAACGGCTTCTTCATGGAATGGGCGCTGATCCCCGCCGCCGTGTCCTCGGGCGAGGGGCTGCACGGCCTCTTCACCTCGCTCTTCCTGCATGGCGGGATCATGCATCTTGCCGGGAACATGCTGTTTCTCTGGATCTTCGGCGACAACCTGGAAGAGGACCTCGGCCATTTCGGCTTTCTGCTGTTCTACCTCGCCTGCGGCGTGGGCGCCTCGGTGGCCCATATCGCCGCCGCCCCCTGGTCGACGGTGCCCACGGTCGGCGCCTCTGGGGCGATCGCGGGCGTGATGGGCGGCTACCTCCTGATGTATCCGCGCGCCAAGGTCGACATCCTGTTCATCATCGTCGTCTTTTTCCGCATCGTCCCGGTGCCGGCGTGGCTGATGCTGGGCGTCTGGTTCGGCCTGCAGCTCTTCAACGGGGTGTCGGCGGACATGTCGGGCGGCGGCGTGGCCTACTGGGCCCACGCCGGCGGCTTCGTGATCGGCCTTGTTCTGATGATCCCCGTCTGGGCGCGGCGCGGCGGCACCGCCTTCTGGTCACGAACCCACGGCCACCCCGACCACCCAGAGGCGAAGTACAGTCTCTCGCCCAGCCACATCCCGAAGGTCCGGCGCCGGCGCTAAGGGCGCCCGCCAACGCCGTCCAAACCCTGCCAGTATCCTCTCGGGGCGACAGAACCTCCCTGCGCCTCTATGCTGAAAGAGAATCGGCATGGAGGGTTCGTGATGCATGACCCGGCACGTCTTCCGCAAATGAACGGTCAACTCATGACCTGCGGCGGCGGGTTCGAGACCTGGCTCCAGTACATCGACGGGATCGAGCTTCGACATTTCTGCGCCTTCGAGGTGCTCGACGATCCACGCGGGCGCGCCTGTCTTGCCGACTACTACCGCAAGCTCATCGAGGCAGCCGTCGAAAACGGCTTCGGCGTCATCAACGAGGGGCTGCACTATCGCGCAAGCCGCGACTGGGGCACGCTGATCGGCTATTCGCCAGAGGCTCTGGCCGACATCAACGCCCGCGGGATCGCGTTCTACAAGGACCTGTCGCGCGAGTACCACTCCGACGCGACACCGATGGTCATCGGCGGATGCGTCGGCCCGCGGGGCGACGCCTACGACACCGGGCGCACCGAAACGGCCGCCGAGGCCGAGGACTATCATTCCGAGCAGATACTCACCCTGCGCGATGCCGGCGCCGACTTGGTTTCAGCCTGGACGTTTTCGAATGTCGAAGAGGCAACAGGCTTCGCCCGCGCGGCAAAGGCGGCAGAAATCCCCTGCGTGATATCGTTCATCGCCAAGGGCGGAACGCTGCACGATGGCACGACGCTGGAGGACGCCGTGACCCGCGTCGATGCGGCCACCGGCGCCGCGCCCCTCTATTACGCGGTCAACTGCGCCCACCCGACAGAGTTCGAGCCGGGCCTGACCGACGGCGACTGGACGCGTCGGCTTGGCGGCTTCATGCCCAATGCCGTGGCGATGGAGCTGTTGACGCTGTGCAGCCTCGGCCATCTCGAAGACGGCGACCCCGAGGAACTGGGCGACCAGATGGCGGCACTTGCCCGGCGCTATCCGCACGCCAACGTCTTCGGCGGCTGCTGTGGCACCGACTCGCGCCACATCGCCCGGATCGCAAGCAAGGTCAGCGACCTTCGACGGACCGTCGCCGCCTGACGACTGCGCCCGGCGTCGCCTAGGCGCCCCGGATCACGCCCGCGAACTGGTCGAAGATCTGGGCATTGGCGCAGATCACCTCGCCATCGCCCAGCATGTCGCCGCCGGGGCGGATCGGCTGCACGATACCGCCGGCCTCGCGCACGATGACGATGCCCGCCGCAAGATCCCAGGCGTTCAGGCCGCGCTCCCAGTAGCCATCGTAGCGGCCCGCCGCCACGTAGGCCATGTCCAGCGCCGCCGCGCCCCAGCGCCGCACGCCGGCGCAAGCCGGAAGCAGCCGCCCCACGTCCCGCAGCGTTTCCGGCAGGTCGCGCCGCCCGCCGAACGGCAGGCCGGTGGCGAACAGGCTCTCGATCATCCGGTTGCGCCCCGACACCCGCAGACGGGTTTCGTTCATCCAGGCGCCCGCGCCCTTCTCGGCCACGAACATCTCGCCCTTGGCCGGGTCGAAGATCACGCCGGCCACGACCTCGCCCTTGTGTTCCAGCGCGATCGACACCGCCCAGTGCGGCAGGCCGTGCAGGAAGTTCGTCGTGCCGTCCAGCGGGTCGACGATCCAGCGGCGCGTCGGGTCCTTGCCCTCGGCGGCGTCGCTTTCCTCGCCCACCCAGCCATAGTTCGGCCGCGCTTCCATCAATTCCTCGCGGATGATCTTCTCGGCCGCCAGGTCGGCGCGGCTGACGAAATCCCCCGCCCCCTTCATCGAGACCTGCAGGTTCTCGACCTCGCGGAAATCCTTGACCAGCGACCGCCCCGCCTTGCGCGCGGCCTTTATCATCACGTTCAGATTGGCACTGCCCTGCATGTCGCGGCTCCTAAGGGGTCGGCGCGTGTGTAGGCCAGCACCGCCCGATTGCCAAGGGCACCCAAACGCCGCCTCTTGCCGCATCTGCGAAAGACAGGTCCGGACAAGTCGGCCCGATCGCCACGCGTTGGGGGAAAGTTTCGGTATGGTGTCAGCTGGCGGGGCTAAGTCCCTGCCAGCACAACCATGACAGGGTTACACCCCCTGTGGACAACTCTGGAGACAGTTTTCCAATGCACGTCTTCATGTACGGAAAGGTCAAGCAAACGGGCCGGCGCCACCTACGCGCTCAGCCGCGCTGCAGCGTGACGGGAATCGTCCGTGCCAGCTTCAGCAGGTGGGCCATGAACGGCTTGGTCGTCTCGTCGTCGCGCGTCGCCGCATAAAGCCGCCGGGTCAGCCCGCCTTCAGTGATCGGCCGGGTGACGTAATCCGAATGATAGCGCACCTCGCGAACCACCCAGTCGGGCAGCACGGCCACCCCCCGGTTCGACGCGACCAGAAGCAGGATCACCGCCGTCAGCTCCACCTGCCGCACGCTGCGCGGCTCGACCTTGGCGGGCGTCAGAAGCTGGCTGAAGATGTCCAGCCGCGACCGCTCCATCGGGTAGGTGATGAGTTGCACGTCGCGGAAATCCTCGGCCACCACGAAGGGCCTGTCCGCCAGCGGATGCTGGGCCGCCGCGACGAACACCGGCTCGTAGTCGAAGAGCGGCGTGAAATCGACGCCCTCCAGCGTCTCGGGGTCCGACGACACCACGAGGTCCACGTCCTCGCGCTGCAGCGCGGGCAGCGCGTCGAAGGCCAGGCCGGGGCGGATGTCCACGTCCACCTCGGGCCAGGCCTTGCGGAAGGCCTCCAGCACCGGGAACAGCCACTCGAAACAGGCGTGGCATTCGATGGCGATGTGCAGCCGCCCGGTCTTGCCCTGCTCCAGCGCGCGGAATTCCT
>JAUIIC010000156.1 GCA_030431935.1 Alphaproteobacteria bacterium
CGGGAAGGTCCATGGTTTCGGGCGTGGAGCGCCCTTGCTGCCCGAGGTCGTCGGCGACAGTGAAGGTGACCCGCACGGGCAGGCCGACCCAGGGATGCTGCGACAGGTCATCGACCAGCGTTTCGGCAAACTCCCTGCGGTCCCCGGCAATGGGCATGGGCAGGTCCAGCACCAGCGTCTCGCGTTCCTCTGGCAGGACGGCAAGGCCGTGGCGCCGGTCGACGGCGTCGAGGTCCAGCACGAATTCCACCTGCCCCGAGACCACGCCATAGTCATCCGACGCGGCGAAAGGCAGGCGCATCTCGCCCGTCGGGCTTCGCTCTGCCGGGCCGTCAAGGCGGACTTGCGGCGTGGCGTCGGGCGTCACGGCGACCGTCCAGCTGCGGCCGCCGGCCCCGTCGATGACGATCTCGCCGGGCTGCCGGATCTCGAAGGACTGTTCGGGGTCAGAGGCGGGCGGCAGCTCTCCGATCCGCGCCGACACGGTTTCGGACAGCGTCAGGGCGCCGACCTCGCCGTAGAAGCGAAGCGTGACGCGGCTGGCCTCTGGCACCGCCAGTTCGCCCGCCGTGATGTCGTTGAGGTAGAGGCTGGGCTTGCCGGTGTAGGCCGGCGGCTCCACCCAGCCTTCCCAGCTTGGGCCCGCCGCAAGCGCGGCGTTGCCCGGCGCAAGCTCTGTCACCGAGGACACGCGCCAGATCGACCCGAAGCCAAGCGCCATCACAAGCACCAGAAGGGCGACGTAGCGCAGCGCGAAGGGGTCGCGCGCGGCCATCCGCAGGTCCGGCGACACGGCGCGGGCCTGTTCCACGCGGGCGGCCATGCGCGCAACATGGGCCTGCCACACGGCGGCGGACGCGGCATCGCCCGCGCCGATCACCTGGGTGTCCGAAAGCGCCGCGATCGGGCGGCCGGGCAACGTCCGGTCCAGCCTGTCCAGCGCCTCTGCCCGCGAGGGCCAGCGGAACCTGAACGCGCCGCGCAGCGCGAAGCCGAGGGTGCCAAGCGCGCACAGCACGGCACCGCCCCAAACGACCTCGATCGGAAGCAGGGTGTGAAGGCCCAGCATCAGCGCGCCGAGGCCGACGAAAAGGATGCTCCACACCGGCCAGAACGCGCGCGTCACGCGTTCGGCGACCATGCCCGCGCGGGTCAGGCGCAGCGGCCATGCCAGGTGGCGGTCGGCCGCGGATCTGATCTGCTGCGTGTCGGTCATGCACCCCGTGCCGGACTGGCCCGGCGCGGGACTGCACCTATAGCCATTCCGGTATGGTATCTCGATTGATGATCTCGTCAAAGGTCGGGCGGGCACGAATGACAGCGAATTGATCGCCGTGCACCAGAACCTCGGGGATCAGGGGGCGCGTGTTGTATTCCGAGGCCATCACCGCGCCATAGGCGCCCGCCGAGCGGAACGCCACGAGATCACCGGCGGACACTGGCGGCAAGGCGCGGGCCTTGGCAAAGGTGTCGCCGCTTTCGCAGACCGGCCCGACCACGTCGAAGGGATGGGTTTCGGCGCCCGCCGCGGGCTCCACCACGGGGACGATATCGTGCCATGCGCCATACATCGCGGGGCGGATCAGGTCGTTCATGGCGGCATCGAGGATCAGGAAATCCCGGCCTTCGCCGGACTTGACGAAGATCACGCGGCTGACCAGGAGCCCGGCATTTCCCGCGATCAGGCGTCCGGGCTCGATCTCGATCTCGCAGCCAAGGTCGCCGACGGTCTCGCGGATGACGTCGCAATATTCCGTGGGCAGGGGCGGCGCGGCGTTCGAGCGTTCATAGGGAATGCCCAGCCCGCCGCCCAGGTCCAGCCGGTCTATCTGGTGGCCCTCGGCGCGGAGCACCCGCACAAGGTCCGCCACCAGCCCGTAGGCCTCTCGGAACGGGGCAAGGTCGGTCAGCTGGCTGCCGATATGCACGTCGATTCCCACCACGCGCACCCCCGGCAGGGCGGCGGCATGGGCGTAGACCTCTTTCGCGCGCGAGATCGGGATGCCGAACTTGTTCTCTTTCTTGCCAGTGGCGATCTTTTCGTGGGTCTTGGCGTCGACGTCGGGGTTCACCCGCACGGTGACCGGCGCGACCATGCCCATGGATTGCGCCACGTCCGACAGGGCGGCCATTTCCGGCTCGCTTTCCACGTTGAACTGGCGAATCCCGCCTTCCAGCGCCAGCCGCATCTCTTCGCGCGTCTTGCCGACGCCCGAGAACACGATGCGCTCGCCCGGGACGCCGGCGGCGCGGGCGCGGCGGTATTCGCCGCCCGACACCACGTCCATCCCCGCCCCGAGTTTGGCCAGCGTGCGCAGGATCGCCTGGTTGGAATTGGCCTTCATCGCGTAGCAGACGAGGTGCGGCATGTCGCCCAGCCCCTCGTCGAAGAGGCGGAAATGCCGGGTCAGCGTGGCCGTGGAATAGACGTAGAACGGCGTTCCGACCGCGGCCGCGATTTCGGCCACCGGGACATCCTCGGCATGCAGCATGCCGTCGCGATAAAGAAAATGATCCATGGGTCTTTGTCCTGCGCGTTGCAGCGGGACATAGCAGACGGAGCGCGCGGTGCAATCGCGCGCTGGCTACCGCACCTCGCGGGTGCGCAGGAACAGGTAAAGCGGCAGGCCGCAGCTGACGCCGATGCAGAACGTCGCCGGGATCGCGATCAGCGCCAGCCAGTTCCGCCGGACGCGGGTTTCCGCAACGGTCCAGACCGTCAGCGCGATGGCCGCGATCGTCAGGTCCCAGGTCAGCCCGGTGGTCGAGGCATTGACGTACCACGCGTCCATCAGGCCGGACAGGCCGGTGCCGGTCTCCTGCATGTAGGACAGGAACCAGTACATCGGGTGGATCGCGCCCCAGACGGCCAGCGCAAGGTAGATCATCCGCAAGGGGGACATGCGCGCGCCCCTAGAAGCTGCCGGCGATGCCGGTCTCGACGGTCGCCGTCACGGTCAGCGCGACGGGCGCGGGCTCTGCCGACTTGGCGGGTGGCGGAACCGGCGGGCCATCCACGCCGCAGGCGGCCAGCAGGGCCAGCGTGGCGGTCAGGGCAAGGGTGCGTGTCATCCCAGCTTCTCCTTCCAGCGCGCGACCTGCGCGCGCACCTGATCCGGCGCGGTGCCGCCGTAACTCGTGCGGCTGGCGACCGAGTTCTGCACGCCCAGCACCTCGAACACGTCCGCCGTGATGCCGGCATGGATGCCCTGCATCTCGGCCAGCGTCAGTTCCGGCAGGTCGCAGCCCTTGCGCTCTGCCATGGCGACCAGCGTGCCGGTCACATGATGCGCCTCCCGGAACGGCAGGTCCAGTACCCTGACCAGCCAGTCGGCGAGGTCGGTGGCCGTGGAAAACCCGCTGGCCGCCGCGGTTTCCAGCGCGCCACGGTTGGCCGTCATGTCGCGCACCATCCCGTCCATGGCGGCCAGCGACAGCATCAGCGAATCGGCGGCGTCGAAGACCTGTTCCTTGTCTTCCTGCATGTCCTTGGAATAGGCCAGCGGCAGCCCCTTCATCACCGTGAACAGCGCGACCGTCGCGCCCAGGATTCGCCCGATCTTGGCGCGGATCAGCTCCGCCGCGTCGGGGTTCTTTTTCTGCGGCATGATGGACGAGCCGGTGGAGAACCGGTCCGACAGGGTGACGAACCGGAACTGCGCCGAGGACCAGATCACCAGCTCTTCGGCGAAGCGCGACAGGTGAACGGCGCAAATGGAGGCGGCCGACAGGAACTCCAGCGCGAAGTCGCGGTCGCTGACGGCATCGAGCGAGTTGGCGGCGGGCCGGTCGAAGCCCAGCGCTGTGGCCGTCATGTGCCGGTCGATGGGAAAGGACGTGCCGGCCAGCGCGGCGGCGCCGAGGGGGCTTTCGTTCATCCGCGCGCGGGCGTCCCGGAACCGGCCCATGTCGCGGCCGAACATCTCGACATAGGCCATCATGTGATGGCCCCAGGTCACGGGCTGCGCCGTCTGCAGGTGGGTGAACCCCGGCATGACCCAGTCCGCCCCGGCCTCTGCCTGGACCAGGAGCGCGCCGATCAGGGCGCGCAGGCCGTCCACCGCCGCGTCGCACTGGTCGCGAACCCAGAGGCGAAAGTCGGTCGACACCTGGTCGTTTCTGGACCGCGCCGTGTGCAGCCGCCCCGCCGGATCGCCGATCAGTTCCTTCAGGCGGGCCTCGACGTTCATGTGGATGTCTTCCAGATCGGTGCGGAAGGGGAAAGAACCCGCCTCGATCTCTGACAACACCGTGAGCAGACCTTCCCGGATGGCCGCCGCGTCGCTATCCCTTAGGATGCCCGTCGCCGCCAGCATGGCAGCGTGCGCGCGAGAGCCTGCGATGTCCTGCGGGGCAAGCCGCTTGTCGAACCCGATCGAGGCGTTGATCGCCTCCATGATCGCGTCCGGACCGGCGGCGAAACGCCCGCCCCACATGGCATTCGAGCTTTGGTCGGTCATGAAGTAACCCCGGAGGAAAGATGCGCTGGACCTTCGCCGCCGTGCTCTACACCGCCCTGACACTGGGCGCAAACGCCGCTGACGTTGACATCGCGGCGCTGGAGGCGCTGCGCGAGGGCCACATGAAGAAGCTGGTGTTCCACGAGACGCCCGTTGCCGCCTCTGACGCCGCGTTCGAGGATGCCGGCGGGGCGCCGATGACGCTGGCGGCCTACGAGGGCAAGTACACGCTGGTGAACTTCTGGGCGACATGGTGCGCGCCCTGCCGCAAGGAGATGCCGTCGCTCGACCGGCTGCAGGCGGAACTGGGGGGCGATGCGTTCGAGGTCGTCACCATCGCCACGGGCCGCAACGCGCCCGCCGGGATCACGCGCTTCTTCGACGAGGTGGGTGTCACCAACCTGCCCAAGCACCGCGACCCGAAACAGGCGCTGGCCCGCGACATGGCGGTGCTGGGCCTGCCGATCACCGTGATCCTGAACCCCGAGGGTGAAGAGATCGCCCGCCTGCGAGGCGATGCGGAATGGGACAGCGACAGCGCCAAGGCGATCATCCGTGCGCTGATCGCCGCCGACTGATAGGGGTCGCGGCAGGCGGTCTGCCGCGCCGGATCAGCCCAGCGCCGCCACCTCTGCATGGCGCGGGCAGGTGACAAGGTGGTCGTTCACCACGCCGCAGGCCTGTAGCCAGGCATAGACGATGGTGGGCCCGCAGAACCGGAAGCCCGCCGCCTTCAGGTCCTTTGACAACTGCCGCGACAGGGGCGTTTCCGCCGGAACGTCGGACATGCCGGCGAATGCGTTCTGCAGTGGGCGTCCGTCGACCCTGTCCCAGACGAAGGGCGCGAAACCGCCCGCCTCTTCCAGCGCCAGAAAGGCGCGGGCGTTGCCAATGGTGGCCTCTATCTTGCCGCGATGCCGCACGATGCCGGGGTCACCAAGCAGGCGGGCCACGTCGGCCTCGGACCACCGGGCGATCACCTCTGGATCGAAGCCTTCAAAGGCGGCGCGGAAGTTGTCGCGTTTCCGCAGGATCGTGATCCAGGCCAGCCCCGCCTGGAACCCGTCAAGGATCAGCTTTTCCCAAAGCGCCCGGGCATCCCGTTCGGGCACGCCCCATTCAGTGTCGTGATAGTCGACATACAAGGGATCGGTGCCGCACCAGTCGCAACGGTCCTGCATGAGGCCTCCTGTTCGCGCGTTTGCAGTGGCCAACTTTACCCTTGGTGAACCTCTCTGCGCCAGTCTGCGGCAAACATGGATGGAGTCGGCATGACCACCGCGCCCAAATCCCCCACGACCGAGGTTCCGGGCTGGCTTCGCGATCCGCTCAGCGCCGCGATCGCCGGGCGTGACCGCAATGTCATCGCCATGGTCCGCAACGCCGTCGCGTCGCGGAACGTGGTGCTGGCCTACCAGCCGGTGATGCGCGCAGATACCCCCGGGGCGGTCGCCTTCTACGAGGGACTACTAAGGGTCCTGGACGGCACCGGCCGGGTGATTCCCGCGGCAGAGTTCATCGGCGCCGTGGAACAGACCGAACTGGGCCGGCAGCTTGACTGCCTGTCGCTTCGCCTGGGGCTGGAGACGCTGGCGGCCCAACCGCAGCTGCGCCTGTCCATCAACATGTCGGCCCGGTCCATCGGCTATCCGCACTGGCTGACCACTCTGAAACGCGGGCTTGCCGACGACCCGAGCATCGGGGAACGGCTGATCCTGGAGATCACCGAAGGCTCTGCCATGCTGGTGCCGGACCTGGTGCAGGTCTTCATGTCCGACATGCAGAACCGCGGCATCGCCTTTGCTCTGGACGATTTCGGTTCGGGCTATACCAGTTTCCGCTATCTGCGCGACTTTCTCTTCGACGTCATCAAGATCGACGGCCAGTTCATCCGCGGGGTCGCGGCAAGCCCCGACAACCAGGTCCTGACGGAGGCGCTGATCTCGATCGCCCGCCACTTCGAGATGTTCACGGTCGCCGAAAGTGTCGAACTGGCGGCGGATGCCGAGTTCCTTGCTGGCATCGGGATCGACTGCATGCAGGGCTATTTCTTTGGCGCGCCCACGCTTCACCCGCCCTGGACGCTGGCCGAGGAACGCGCGGCAGGATGACGCGTCCCGCCGGGTGCATGGCGGGTCTGCTTTTGCCTACAATGGTATGCCGTTGATTTGCTGCACTGCAGCATGTATAGCCAGCCCGTCCGGGCCGGACCTCCAGTTGTAAATTGCGGCGGATGACGTGAGGCTCGGCGCGATCAGATTCGCTTGGGAGAGAGAGCCACCATGACCAACGTCGTTATCGCATCCGCAGCCCGGACCCCCGTGGGCAGCTTCGGCGGCAGTTTCGCCAACACCCCCGCGCATGAGCTGGGCCGCACCGTGCTGGAGGCCATCGTCGAGCGTGCCGGCATCGACAAGGCCGAGGTTGCGGAAACGATCCTGGGCCAGGTGCTGACCGCCGGCCAGGGCCAGAACCCCGCGCGCCAGGCGCATGTGAACGCCGGCCTGCCGATCGAGGCCGCCGCCTGGGGCATCAACCAGGTCTGCGGCTCGGGCCTGCGCGCCGTGGCGCTGGGCGCCCAGCACATCCAGCTTGGCGACGCCTCGATCGTCGCAGCCGGCGGGCAGGAAAACATGTCGATGAGCCCCCATGTCGCCAACCTGCGGCAGGGCCACAAGATGGGCGACATGTCCTTCATCGACTCGATGATCCGCGATGGGCTGTGGGACGCCTTCAACGGCTACCACATGGGCCAGACGGCAGAGAACGTCGCCGAGAAGTGGCAGATCAGCCGCGACCAGCAGGACGAGTTCGCCGTGGCCAGCCAGAACAAGGCCGAGGCCGCGCAGAAGGCCGGCAAGTTCGCCGAAGAAATCGTTGCCTACACCGTCAAGACCCGCAAGGGCGACATCGTGGTGGACGCCGACGAATACATCCGCCACGGCGCCACTATCGACGCCATGCAGAAACTGCGCCCGGCCTTCACCAGGGATGGCAGCGTCACCGCCGCCAACGCCAGCGGGATCAACGACGGCGCCGCCGCGGTCCTGCTGATGTCCGCCGATGACGCGGAAAAGCGCGGGATCGAGCCGCTGGCGCGCATCGCCAGCTACGCGACCGCCGGTCTTGACCCGTCGATCATGGGTGTCGGTCCGATCCACGCCAGCCGCAAGGCGCTGGAGCGTGCGGGCTGGTCCGTCGGCGATCTCGACCTCGTCGAGGCGAACGAGGCCTTCGCCGCCCAGGCCTGCGCCGTGAACAAGGACATGGGCTGGGATCCGGCGATCGTGAACGTGAACGGCGGCGCCATCGCCATCGGCCACCCGATCGGCGCGTCGGGCGCGCGGATCCTGAACACGCTTCTGTTCGAGATGAAGCGCCGCGACGCCAAGAAGGGCCTTGCGACGCTGTGCATCGGTGGCGGCATGGGCGTCGCCATGTGCCTCGAACGCCCCTGAACCCCGCAAGGCGAGACAGTTGCGCAATAATGTTGCGCAACTGTCTCCTTGTGATTAACACAATTACCGAAAGGTAGCGAAGGAGATCCCATGGGACGTGTTGCATTGGTCACCGGCGGCAGCCGGGGCATTGGCGCGGCAATTTCGAAGGCGCTGAAGGCCGCGGGCTACGAGGTCGCCGCCAGTTACGCCGGAAACGACGAGGCCGCGGCGGCGTTCACCGCCGAAACCGGCATCAAGACCTACAAGTGGAACGTCGCCGACTACGAGGCGTCCAAGGCCGGCATCGCGCAGGTCGAGGCCGATCTTGGCCCGGTCGAAGTGGTCGTCGCCAACGCTGGCATCACCCGCGACGCCCCGTTCCACAAGATGTCGCCGCAGCAGTGGCAGGACGTGATCGACACCAATTTGACCGGCGTTTTCAACACCGTACACCCCGTCTGGCCCGGCATGCGCGAGCGCGGGTTCGGCCGTGTCATCGTGATTTCCTCGATCAACGGCCAGAAGGGCCAGTTCGGGCAGGTCAATTATGCCGCGACCAAGGCGGGGGATCTGGGGATCGTGAAGAGCCTGGCGCAGGAAGGCGCGGCCAAGGGGATCACCGCGAACGCGATCTGCCCGGGTTACATCGCCACAGAGATGGTGATGGCGGTGCCGGAAAAGGTGCGCGAGGCGATTATCGGAATGATTCCAGTGGGTCGGCTGGGTGAGCCCGAGGAAATCGCGCGCTGCGTGACCTTCCTGGCTTCGGACGATTCGGGGTTCATCAACGGGTCCACGATCTCGGCCAACGGGGCGCAGTTCTTCGCCTGAGGCACGTCGGCATCACGTCGGCACAACGTCGGCATCGCGTCGGCGCGGAAACAGCGGGCGGGCCATGGGGCCCGCCCGTTTCATGTCCGGCGTCGGGTGCCGCTGCGGCCGAAAACGGCGGCCAGCAGGTCGGCCAGGGCCCGGCCGCGCAGGGCGTGGGCGCTTTCCAGGGCAGTGCGGGTGCGGGTGGTTGTGGGTGCTTCGATCATCGGGGTGAGCCTTTCGGATTTGCATTTCTGAACTGATCGGAATATGCGGCCTTCAAGAAAGGCTGACAAACGAGACGTTTTCGCCATTCAGTAAAGAAAATCTTGTCTGACATGAGCAACCGCCTCCCTCCGCTGACCGCCCTGCGCGCGTTCGAGGCCGCCGCCCGGCACATGAGCTTTGCGCGCGCGGCGGACGAGTTGAACGTCACGCCCGCCGCGCTGAGCTTTCAGATCAAGTCGCTGGAAGAGCACCTGGGAAACGCCCTGTTCCGGCGGCTCAACCGGGCGGTCGAACTTACGGACGCCGGGCGCGCGCTGTATCCCGGCGCGCATGAGGGGTTCGCGGAACTGGCCGCGGCCTGGCGCGCGGCGCAGCGTGTGGGTGATACTGTAACATTGACCGTGACGGCCGGTCCGGCGTTCACCGCCAAGTGGCTGGCGCCGCGCATGTTCGGCTTTGCCCAGGCGCATCCCGATATCGAGCTGCGGTTCTCGGCCACGCTGCGGCTTCTGGATTTCGACCGCGACGGCATCGACGTGGCGATCCGCTTTGGCTATGGGCCCGATCCGGGGCTTTATTCGACGCGCATCCTGTCGGACTGGCTGACGCCGGTGATGACGCCCGAGATGGCGGCGGCCCATCCCACGCCCGAGGCGCTGACGCGGGCGCCGCTTCTGGTCGACAGGTCGCTCGATTTCGTGTCGCCGCCCTGCGACTGGCCGGCGTGGTTCCGCGCCAACGGAATCGACGGAGCACCAGCGCCACACGGGGCGCAGTTCAACCAGGCGGACCATGCCATCGACGCGGCGCTGACCGGGGCAGGGGCGCTGCTGGCGCGCAGTTCGCTGGTGGAAAAGGCCCTGCGCGAGGGGCGGCTGGTGGCCCCGTTCGAGGTGGCGCTGACCACCGACGCGCATTTCCGGTTCCTGTGCCCGCAGGGGACCGAGACGCGCCCGCAGGTGGCGGCGTTCCTTGACTGGGTCCGGTCCGAGGCCGATACGATGGACGACCTTGAGACGGGACGCCGGTTCATCCCGGCGGCGGAGGTGGCGGAGTGACACGCGCGCG
>JAUIIC010000157.1 GCA_030431935.1 Alphaproteobacteria bacterium
TGTCCATCAGTTCGACCGAGACGCGGACGCGCCCGCCGGCGTGGCGCACGCTGCCGGACAGGACGTACTTGACCCCCAGCGCCGCGCCGATGGCCTGCGCCCCGCCGGGATCGTCGCGCAGCGCGAAAGCGGTGTTGCGCCCGATCACCGAGAGGTCGCGGAACCGCGACAGGGCGCCGATCAGGTCCTCGACGATGCCATCGGCGAAAAAGCCGACCTCGGCGTCGGCGGGCAGCACGGCGAAGGGCAGGACGGCAATGGACGGGGTGTCCGAGAGCGGAGTGCGCGGCGGCGCGGGGGCGGCGGCGGTCTCTGGCACAAGGCAGAAGCGGAAGCCGCGCCCGCGCACGGTGCGGATCACGCGCTGGTCGGTGCCGTTGTCGCCCAGCGCCTTGCGCGCCGCGTTGATCCGGCTGGCGACGGCGGCATCCGACACCGCGCGCCCGTCCCAGACGGCGGCCAGGATCTCGTCGGTGGTCACGATCCGCTCGGCGTTCCGGGCCAGAAGGAGGATCAGGTCGAAGACCTGCGGCTCGACATGCACGGGCGCGCCGTCGCGGACGAGTTCTCGGCTTTCGTCATCCAGGGAGACATCGGCAAAGCGCAGGATCATGCGGCGAGCATGGGGCAGGGGATGCGAAGGGGCAAGCGGGATGGTGGCGGCCAGTCAGCCCAGCAGAACCCCCGCCACGACCATCGCGAGGCCGAAGCCCGAGAGCATCAGCGCGCCGACGTTGAGGGGCACGACCTGTTGCAGGATCGCGCGCATCCGGTCGTCGGGCAGGTTCTGCCGTTTCGCCCGCGCCACGCGGACGATGCACCAGACGATGCCGCCGAGCCCCAGGACAGAGACCGCCGCGCCGATCCAGACAAGCCATTCCATGCCGCAGTCTCCCGGTTGTGCGGCTCCGGGCTAGCGCGGGGCGGGCGCGGGCGCAAGGCCCGCTTGCGGCGCGCGGGGCGGGGCGCTACCACGGGCCGGACCCGAGCAGGAGAGACCAGATGAGCGACACCGCCACCCCCGACACCAACGCCACCTACCGCATCGCCGCCGACGAGCTGCGCCAGTTCATCGAGCGCTACGAACGGCTGGAGGCCGAGAAGAAGGACATCGCCGACCAGCAGAAGGAGGTGATGGCCGAGGCCAAGGGGCGTGGCTATGACACCAAGGTGATGCGCAAGGTGATCGCGCTGCGCAAGCGCGACCGCGACGACATCGCCGAGGAAGAGGCGGTGCTGGAGATGTACAAGCAGGCGCTGGGGATGTGAGACGCGCGGCGGCCCTCGCGCTGATCCTGGCGGCGGGTGCGGCAGGCGCGCTGACGCCGCCCGCGCCCTGCCGGTACGACCCGGACGCGGGACGTTTCCTGACCGGGGACGAGGCCGACCGCCCGGGCCAGGTCGAGGTGCTGCCGGAAACCTTCGCCAGCGGGATCGTGTTCTACCGGATCGCCCCGGGCGGCCCGGTGCGGCAGGTAGTCGAGCATTGCCCGACCGGCGCGGGGCTGGTGGTGGACACGCCCGCCGGCGCGGACGACCTGCGCGCCCGGCTGGCCGCGATGGTGTTTGGTGCCGATGCGGTCACGCTGGACGAGGCCGCCGCCACGATGCGCGCCCTTGGCGCCGGGGTGCGGACCGGCCCGCCGGGGCTGGGCGACTGCCCCTGTTCACACCAGCGGTTCTTTTTCGGCGGGTAGGACGTATCTCGCTCAATCGGCGAGGGCGATCCCGGGCGAAACGCCCTGGGCCCGGCGCCGCCGCGCGTCCAGCCATGCCCCCAGCGCGAAGAGGATGAACAGCGCCTTGGCCAGCGCGTTGCCGTCGATCTCCGGCACGGCGGCGGGACCAACGATCGTGCCCGTGGCGAAGTCCAAAACCACAAATGTCGCTCGGTTAATCGTGCCAGTATCCACGTTAATGAAAATCTGTTCCATGAACACGTCCCCGGCAAGGGTGTGCGCAAACCCTAGGGAGGCGATGCCGAATTCCGTGCCCACATTTACACCGTCCAGGACCAGAGCATCGACGATGTCCTCTGCAAGCGTCGGGTTGCCCCACCAGGGCTGCGACGTCACCAGGCCCGGATTCGCATCGTAGCTGGTGTTGACGAAACCGATGTCGTAGGTCGTGGTACCGACGGTGATCTGGTAGGCTAGGGCGGGGCTGGCCAGAAGGCCCAGCGCGAAAGCCGCAGCTTGTCCCGTCCGCGCCGCGTGGCGCCCGATGTCCTTCCACATTGCCGTGTCCCCCTTGCCGAACGCCGGTCGCCGCTGCGCAGATCAATCCCGGAAAGAAAGACGCGGACCCGAATCCGCGCGATGGTTGCACGTTCAGGCGGGGGTGCCAACCCTGCCCGGGCCGGCAAAGGGGCGGGTGCCGGGGCGGGCGGCCGCGCTCAAACCGTCCGGCGCCGCCGCGTGTGCAGCCATGCCCCCAGCGCGAAGAGGATGAAGAGCGCCTTGGCCAGCGCGTTGCCGTCGATCTCGGGGACGGCGGGGATGGCGCTGCCGGTGGCGAAGTAGATCGTGGGGCCGGTGCCGCCGAGGTTGGTCTCGGTGGCGCCGTAGAACGTTTCGAAGACCTCGGTCCCGACACTGGCGGGCTGGTAGTTCCAGGCCGGACCGGAGTCGTCTGCAAAGAGATAGGCGGCGGTATTGTCGGGCACCAGCGTACCGCCGGCCCCGGCATCGGCGGCAAAGAGCGCGGCCGCAAGATCGTTGGCCAGCGTCGCGTCGCTATACCAGGGCGTGGCGGTCAGCGGCCCGTTGGGTCCGGCCGTGACGTCGTTGAACGAGCCGAGGTTCAGCGTGATGTCATAGCTGGTGCCGCCCACGGTGAGCGTCAGCGCGGTGGCGGGCACCGCGACCAGAGCCGCACAGGTAGCGATGAGGGCGCGTATGGCGCCCGTGAAGAGACTGCTTTTCATGGAAAAACCCGTTACGACCGCGCCGGTTATACGCCGCTTTCCGCGCCGGGCAAACGAATTTCTGCGACCGCACCCCATCGCCGCCGCACCGCCGGACTTGCGGCCCGCCCCGCGCCCGCGTATTTGAACACCGGCGCCCCTATAGCTCAGCTGGTAGAGCATCTGATTTGTAATCAGAGGGTCGGGAGTTCGAGTCTCTCTGGGGGCACCAGGAATATCAAGGACTTTCCCTGAAATCGCCCGTGTATTGCGGCATCCTGCCGTCCGCCTGGCGCGGGATCCTGGAGCGGTCCCGGGACGGTTTGGGAGGCCGGATCGGGAGCGGTGCCTCACGGGCCTTTGCCTGCGCCAGTCCTGCCAGGAGCGAAGCGTCGATGCCGCAGGTCAACGCGATCGGCGGAACGTCGAGGACCGGAGGCATCAGATTGGGAACCCGGAACCTGGCGGCGAGGCCCAGAAGAGCCACGGGTTCTGCGTGACAGGCTGTGGTCCCGGCACGCCCCCCCTGGATCATGAACGCGCCCGGCATCGGTGCCCTCACCCCATTGCCCGGGGCTCGCGGTGTCAGTGCCGGAACGAACCCGGTCCGGTCCGCAGGCCCCGTCGGCGGCGGTGAGGCCCCGGGTGGTGCCCTTGCCAGGGCGGGACGTGTCAGGCGGCATCCGTCACCGCCCCGGGGACGGTCTGCAGGTTGGCCCGCCAGCCGCTGCCGCAAGTGGAAGAGAACAGTTGACCCGCACGACCTCTCGGGCGAATTCTTTGCCGGACGGCAGGCCATTGGGGAATGTCAGGTCAAGCCCTTCTGGACCCGTACCGTGCGCAACGATCCCTTCCATCCCCCACGATCGGCACTTGGCCGTGACAGAGGTCATGCGAGCGTTCCGGCCCGGCCCAAGCAACCGTGGTTGTTCAAGCCGTTGGGGCCCACGGGCGTGCCCTTGGGGGGGCTGGGCACGGGCACGATCACGCGGGCTTCGGATGGACGGTTCTCGCGCTGGACGATCAAGGCGGGCGGTGTGCGCCAGTTCGACATGCCCGCCAACGGGTTCATGCTGCGGGTGGCGCGTGAGGGACATGCGCCAGAGGCGCGCGCGCTGCAACCTCGCCCGGGCGGTCCCGAGATGTCCGCCTTCGCGTTCGAAGAGGACGCGCCTGCATGGCATGGCCTGTTCCCGCTGGCGTGGCATCGTCACGCGCCGCTGGACGGTGTGGAGGCCGAGGCGCTGTCGTTCTCTCCGGTGATCGCGGGCGACATCGAGGCGTCAGGCCTTCCGGTCGCGCTGTTTCGGTGGCGGCTGACCAATTCCGGGTCGGACGCGGCAGAGGTGTCGCTGGGGTTCAGCTTTGCGAACCTGAACGGCTGGTTCGGCGATGTGGGCGAGGGGCGCCCGCACCGGGTGGCTGCGGGCTGTTTCAACGCGGCGCTCGACGGCACCCATGTTCGGGGCGTGGCACTGAACCGCAGCGCCGTGTCCGATCCGCCGCCGGAGGGCACCGGGCAATGGGCCATCGGGTTCGGGCACGACGAGGGGCTTTGCGTCACGCGCAGTCTCGCCTTTGACGGCCAGGGCAGCGGGGCCGAGATCTGGGACCCGTTCGTCGCCACTGGCGATGCCCCCGATCTGGGCGCGGGCTGGCACAGCGAGGCGGGGTTCCGTGAGACCGCCCCCGCGCATCCCGCAGGGTTCATCGCGGCGCGCTGCACCCTTGCGGCGGGCGAGACGCGCGATCTGACGGCGGTCCTGGTCTGGGACCTGCCCACCATCCGCTTCGGTCAGGGCCGCACCTGGCATCGTGCCTATACCGAGCATTGGGGCAGTTCCGGACAGTCTGCCGGGGCGCTGGCCGATCATGCGCTGGCATCGGCGGACGACTGGCTCCGCAGGATCGAGACATGGCAGGCCTCCCAGGCGGCGCTGCTCGGCGATGCCCCGCACCGGGCCGGCATGGCCATCAACGAGTCCTATTTCCTCACCGAAGGCCTGACGGTTCTGACGCGTCCCGATGCGGAGGGGCGGGCGCAGTTCGGGCTGATCGAGTGCCATGACTACGCGCTCTACAACACCATGGATCTCTGGGTTTACGCGGCGGAAGCGGTCGCGCGCTGGTTCCCGGACCTCGCCGCCGGGGTCGCGGCAGAGTTCGCACGGCATACGCTGGCGGATGATTGCCGGCCCAGGCGGCATCGCTGGGACGGCACGATCATGCCCCTGAACCCCGGCGGGGCCTGCCCGCACGACCTTGGCGGTCCGGACGAGGACCCCTTTGTGCGACCGAACTCCTATACCTACCGGGATGCGACGCTGTGGAAGGACCTGAACTGCGATCTGGTTCTGTGTCTTTACCGCGAAGGCCGCGTCATGGGCGCGGACTGGCGGCGGGCGCAGTTCCCGGCCGTTGCGGCGGCGCTGGACCATCTGCAGGTCCACGACCGGGATGGCGACGGGCTGATCGAGAACGACGGGACGCCGGACCAGACCTTCGACAATCTGCCGATGAAGGGCCCGTCGAGCTATTGCGGCGGACTATGGATCGCCGCCCTGTTGGCAGGTGCGGCGCTGGCCGAAGAGGCGGGCGAGGCCGGGCGGGCCAGATCCTGGAGGGCACAGGCGGGCCGGGCGCGGGCGGCGTTCGTGGACAAGCTCTGGAACGGGGACTGGTTCCGCGTCGATACCGAGGGCGTGTTTTCGGACGCGCTCTTCATCGAGCAATTGCTGGGTCCGTTCCTCGCGCGGCGGCTGGGGCTGGGCGACATCGTGCCGGAAGACATGGCGCGTCGCGCGCTGACCAGCCTCTACCGGATCAGCTTTCTGGAGGCCGGGCGGGGCGAGGGGGCGGTGTCGCTGGCGCGCGTGCCCGACAGCGCGCGCGCCCACCTGCCCCATCAGGACGACACCACGTTCCAGACCGCCGAGATCCAGCCCGGGTTCAACTTCAGCCTGGCGGCGCAGTTCGAGGCTTGGGGGATGGACGCCGAGGCCGACCACCTGCGCCGCGTCCTCCACCACGAATTGCACGTCGCCCGCAACCTGGTCTTCCAGACCCCGGCGGCCTTCGATGCCGGGAGTCCGACGTGTCGCGCGGTCCTGAACATGCGCCCGATGTCGGTCTGGTGGATGGCGCCCTTCGGCGGATAGAGCGCGCCGCGGTCAATCGGTCCCATACCCGCGGCAGCGGTGAGGCGGGCATGGCCCCCGTCTTCGGAGATGAGGTCGCTGGCATGGGGGCCGGTCCGGACCCCATCGACAGCGATGCCCGACGCTATGCCATTCCCACTTGAACCCTGACCGGACCCGCATCGTCGGGACGCTGGTCGATGTATTCCAGCAGTTGACGCCTGAGTTCCGCCGAGCCCGGATCGTCGAAGAGATTGGTCAACTCGTCCGGATCGCCGACCATGTCGTAAAGCTCGCCCGCGCCGGATTGCATGTCCACGGTCATCTTGTGGGTCCTGGTGCGCACGGTCCGCAGGCTCAGGCCGACACCGGCGCGGGTCGGCAGCAGTTCCCATTCGTTCAGCGCGAACAGGCGGCAGGCGTCGTCGGTCTCGATCAGGGGACGCAGCGTCGTGCCATGTTGCGTCTGCAGCGGTTTCGCTTCGCCGTAGTCCAGAAACGTCGGGCCGAGGTCGAGGGTCGACACCGGTTCATCGACCTTCTTGCCCCTGGGAATACCGGGGCCGCGCAGGATCATCGGCACGCGCAACAGCCCGTCGTAATGCATCGGACCCTTCAGGATCAGCCCGTGGTCCCCCAGCCAGTCCCCATGGTCCGAGATGTAGATGACGATGGTGTTCTCGGCGAGGCCCGCGTCCTGAAGGGCGATCAGGATACGGCCGACATTGTGGTCGATCAGCGCAATCTGGCCGTAGGTGTTGGCGATGATCTCGCGCAGTTGCTCGTCGGTCTGTTCGGGGATCCGGCTGTAGGACTTGCGGATCTCGGCACCTTTCCTGTCGCCCGTGGGCTCTGACGTCAGCACGGCCTCGTGCCACCACGGGCGGCCCTCGAAGGTCCTGGTCCGGTGCCTGGGCAAGTCCACATCCGCGGGGTCATGAAGGCGTGACCAGGGCTCGGGCGCGTCGAAGGGGTGGTGGGGATCGGGAAAGCTGATCCATGTGCAGAACGGAGCGTCGCCGCGCCCGTGTTTCAGCCACTCTATCGCGCGATCCGCGGTCCAGGTGGAGTTGTGCCAGGCCACCGGCAGCCTGGAATGCCAGGTCTGGGCCGCGTCCTTCGTTTCGCCCGCATTCTCGCGGTACAGCGCATTCTTCTCGTCGCCGCGCCCGTCCGCGTAGAACCATCTTTCGTAGTGTTGGCCGTGCGGCGGCTTTTCGGGGAGAAACCAGTTGTGACCGATCAGCATCATCTCGACATGGTTGAAGCCCATGTAGGGGCCGTACCAGGTGTCGGGGTAGTCGGCCGAGGATTTCACGCACTCGGGCGTGCCGGTCGCCTCGAAGGTGTGGTAGGTCGAAAAATGTGCCTTGCCAAAGAACGCGGTCTCGTAGCCCGCCGCGGCCATGGCGCCGGCAAAGCCCTTTTCGCCCACCTCCGGGTCCAGATCGATGCCGTTGTCATGCACGCCATGCGTTCGGCACAGCTGACCGGTGAGGATCGAGGCGCGGGCCGGTTGGCAGACGACCGTGGGCGTGATGCAGTTCGAGAAATGCGTGCCATCCGCCGCCAGCTGATCCAGATGCGGCGTCTTGATCTTGCGCCCCTCGAAGCCGAAGCAATCTGCCCGGTGCTGGTCGCCGGAGATCAGCAGGATGTTCGGTCGCGTCATGAAGCAGGCTTTCTGATGCCCCAGGCCACGACGCCGACCGCCATCACGATGAAGGTCAGCGCGATGGGGCTGTTGAACAGGAAGAACGGATCGGCGCCCGTGGCGGCAAAGGCCCGGCGCGCCGTCGCTTCCAGGTTGCCTCCGAGAATGAAGGCGATGACGAAGGGCAGGGGCGACATGTCGATCCGGCGCATGATGTAGCCGAGAAACCCGAAGAAGAGCGTGATCCAGACCGCGATCATCGAGGTTTCCTGAACGTAGATCGCGGTCAGCGTCAGCAGCAGGACGATGGGCAGCAGCCGGGCCTTCGGGACGCGGGCCATCACCCCGACCCAGCGCATGAAGACGCCTCCGATCGTCCAGTTCAGGGCATTCGCCACGAACATCGTCGTGAACAGGCCGAAAGCCAGGACCATTTCCGGGTTCATGGCATCGTCGCCGATGCCGCCGCCCAGTTGAAACACCGACGGGCCGGGGTTGAACCCTCCGATGGAGTCCATGGCAAGGATCAGGAAGACCGCCGCGGCGTTTCCGGGTATGCCCAGTGACAGGACGGGTATCAGATTGGCGCCTGAAACAGAGCTGTTGGCCGCCTCGGTCGCGGCGACGCCTTCTGGCGCACCCTCTCCGAATTCCCGGTCGCCGCTGGCCTTCTTGCGGTCGTAGTGCCGCTTTGCCGATGTGTAGCCCAGCGTCGCGGCAAGGGTGGAGCCGACGCCGGGCAAGGCACCGATGCAGGTGCCGATCACCGCCGAGCGCCCGATATAGGGAAGCAGCCTGCGAAGGCCCAGGCGCCGTTTTTCGTGATGCGTTTCATCGGATCTTGGCACAGCCCTGGGGCCTTGAGCGCCTCGGTGGATGTCTTCCAGCGCCTTGAAGACCTCGCCCAGGATCAGGACGCCCAGGATCGCCGCGGCAACCGGGATGCCCTCGGCCAGGGCCGGTTGATCCAGCGTCAGGCGGGGATAGAAGTCTTCTCCGGTGGCGATCATCGCGGCGAACAGGCCCAGCCCCATGGATATGATGCCCTTGCCGACGGACTTCCCGATGACCGTGGCGATAAAGGCAAGCGACAGGATCAGCAGCGCCGCCTTTTCTGGAAGGTCCAGGTAGCTTTCCACCATAATGGCAAGGAATGGCGCGCACAGGATCAGAACCACATCCGAAAACGTGTCACCCGCAGCCGACGAGAAATGCGCGACGCGCAGCGCCTGACGGGCTTCGCCGCGTTGCGCCATCGGGTAGCCATCCAGGGTCGTCATGAAGGCGTCCGGTGTGCCGGGCGTGTTGAACAGGATCGCCGGGACGGCCCCGCCGACGGTCGCGCCCTTCATGATGCCGATCAGAAAGCCCAGAACCGGCAGCAGCGCGTCACTCGAATAGCCGAAGATGGAGATCAGGATCGGCAGCGAGATCGCCATGGCCATCGGTCCTGCCAGCCCCGGTGTCGCGCCAACGGCGATCCCGAGCAGGAACCCGCCCAGCACCATCAACAGCGTGATCGGGACACCAAGAACCGGATCCGATTGGAAAACGGCCAGCATTCCGGCGATGACGTGATCCCAAAGCCCCATCAGACATCTCCGTTGGGGGGCAGGACCAGACCGTCAAAGGGCAGATCGTAGAGCAGCGCGATCACCAGCGCGCATGCAAACCCGATCACGAAATCACGGCTGGAGAAGCGTCCGGCCGCCAACCCCGTCAACCCGCCCACCATGATCGTTCCGCCCAGCAGGTAGCCGATGTAGTTCCACGGCGCCGTGGACCGAAGCGGGCGGTAGCCGCCCTCCATCCCCATCGCGGCAAGCGGCCCGGCATACCGCATGATGAGCAAACAAAGCGCAAAGAGGGCCAGAAGGCGGGCCATCCAGACAAGGTTCTTGCGGGTCAGGGTGCCGCTTTGCGCCGGCCGCAGCCAGGCCAGCACCGCCCCGACTGCAATCACGATCGCCGCGACAGTCGGGCCAAGCGCGTCGCCGATGGTGTATCTGCGGCGCACTTTCTCGACAAAGCCGGTGCCAGTATCCAGCGGCACCCAGACGAAGATGACAAGCAGCGCGAAGCCAAGACCAACAAGGGCCAGCCATGTGTCCGCAGAGTATCTGGGTTTCATCGGCTGACCCTTCGCGCGCGTCGGGGCTTACTGCGCGGCTTCCATCAAGGCGCCGGCGGCTTCGAAGTCGGCAGCCACAAGCGCATCAAGCGCTTCACCCTGTATCGTGACCGCGCCCCCGAAGGCGTTGGCAATCATGCCCGCCGCCTT
>JAUIIC010000158.1 GCA_030431935.1 Alphaproteobacteria bacterium
CCAGGTCGCGCAGCCCCCCGGGCGGGTCCATCAGCCGGTCAAACAGTGTCGAGGCGATGGGGAAATAGGTGACCAGCGCCACCATCACGATCTTGGAGGGCGTGCCATAGCCCAGCCACAGCGTGATCACCGGGGCCAGCGCGAAGACCGGCACCGCCTGCGCGATCACCAGCGTCGGGCGCAACAGCCAGCGCGCGCGCCGCGACAAGGCCAGCACCAGAGCGGTCTCCACGCCCAGCACGACCCCGATCGTCAGCCCCAGCGCCATGTTGCCCGTCGACCAGAGCGCGTTCTGCCAGATCAGCCCGGCATTGCCGACCAGCGTCGCGATCACCGCCACCGGACCCGGCAGGATGAAGGGCGGCACGCCGCTCAGGCTGACCAGGGCCTGCCACGCCCCCAGCAGCAGCCCCAGCAGGACGCAGCCGCGCAGGATCCGCGACAGGCCGCGCGCGGTGGCACTCATGGCGCGCTCGCGCCGCGCAACAGCCGCAGCAGGTCGGCCTGGGCCCGCAGCGTCGCCGGGGCGTCTGCGGCGCGGGGCGGACAGGACGGTTCGGGCAGCGGCACCGGCGCGGCACCGTCGCGCGACAGGATCCAGGCGGCGTCCGCCATCCGCACCGCTTCCGCAGGGTCATGGGTGACCAGGAGAACCGTGCAACCGGCCAGCGTCCGCACCGCCAGGTTCTGCATCCGGTCCCGCGTCATCGCGTCAAGCGCCGAAAACGGTTCGTCCAGCAATACCACAGGGCGGTTTTCATGAAGCGTCCGGGCCAGCGCCACGCGCTGGCGCTGACCGGCCGAAAGCTGCGGCGGGCGGCGGCCCTCCAGACCGCTCAGCCCGACCCGCGCCAGCAGGTCCCGCGCCCGCCCCGGATCGGGCACCGCGCCGCGCAACCGCGCCCCGATGGTCACATTGTCCAGCAAGCTGGCCCAGGGCAAAAGCTGATCGTCCTGCGCCATCATCGCCACCCGGCCCGCCAGCGCGATCCCGTCTCCGGCCCGCATACGCCCGTCCAGGCGCGCCCGCACCGGCAATCCGGCGATCAGGCGCAGCAATGTGCTCTTGCCGATCCCCGACGCCCCCAGAAGCGCCGTGCACCGTCCCGGCGCGAAACAAAGATCGAGCCCGCCCATCAGGCATGTCTCGCCCATCCGCAGCGTGCCCTGCACGCCGATCGCCGGCGCAGGCCTCATCCGCCGCGCCCCCGGGGCAAAGGCCGACGACCGGGGCGCCGCCGTCATGGCGCCTCCTTGCGGGTCACGTCGACCACGAGCGCGCCGGCGGGAAGCGCCGCCTCGACCGCGCCCTGCGCCACCAGGAAAGCCTCGAACCGGTCATAGCGGCCGTGATCCACCGCCGCCGGGCGGGTCGCGAAACGCGGCCAGGTGTCGGGCCAGGCACGCGCGTTCAACGCGCTGCGCAATTCGGCGCCACTGGCGGCAAAGACCTCCCACGCGGCCTCGGGATCATTCAGGATAAAGGTCGCCGCGCGCTCGGTCGCGCCCAGGAACCGCGCGATCCGCGCGCGGTCCAGCGTTTTTTCGGCGGCGACATAGATCAGTTCGTCATAGCTTGGCACACCCTCCGCCTCGGGGTAGAAACACCGCCCCTCATGGCCTTCGATGGCCATCTGGTTGAGTTCGAAATTCCGGAACGCCCCGATCACCGCATCGACCTGCCCGGCCATCAGCGCCGGCGAGATCGACCAGCCGATATTGATCTTCTCGACCTCTTCCGCGCCGATCCCGTGATGGTCCAGCATCGCGGTCAAGAGCATCTCCTGCACCCCTGCGACGGCGAACCCGATCCTGCGCCCCGCCAGGTCGCTCATCGCCTGCACGGGGCCGTCGGCGCGCACCACGAGGCAGGTCAGCGGCGTCTCGATCAGCGTCCCGACCCGCAAAAGCTCCAGCCCCTCGCGCCGGTTCAGATGCAGTTCCGGCTGATAGCTGACCGCCAGATCGACGCGCCCTGCGGCGACCATGCGCGGCGGGTCGTTGGGGTCGGCGGGGGTTACCAACTCGACCTCCAGGCCGGCGTCCTCGAAATACCCCAGCTCCTCGGCTAGCACGATCGGCCCGTGATCGGGGTTCACGAACCAGTCGAGCATCACCGTCATGCGCTCCTGCGCGACGGCGGATACAGGGGCCAGGCCCAGAAGGGCGGCAAGCAGCAGAAAGGGTTTCATCGGCATCTCCAGGTCAAACACGGTTTCAAAGGATCGGATCGGGAATGGCGAGCAGGGCGATCTCGCCCGGCCAGCGCGCGCGCAGCACCTCGCCCGCGCGATGCGCCCGCAGCCCAGTGCGGCAGGCAAACACGACACGGGCGGCACCCGGCGGCACGGACATCGCGGCCACCGCCTCCACCGGCATGTGGCGGGCATCAGGGCGGAACGGCGCCGCCATCTCGCTCCGCAGATCGACGATCACATCGCCATCGCGAAGCGCGCGCTCGGCAATGAACCGCGCCGGGCGGTCCGGCTCGGGCGCGCCGTCAAAGCGAAAGCCCGACATGCGCCAGGTCGCCGCCTCCAGCACCATCATCTGTCCCAGCGGTGACGGGGTCAGCCGCAGCAGCACCGCCAGCGCCATCTGCGCCTGCAGCGCGCCGATCGTTGCGACCACCGGGCCCATCACGCCCGCCTCGCCGCACCGCGCCGCATCCGTGGGCAGGTCGGGAAACACCGCGCGCAGCGACGGGGCCGGGCCGCAGAATCCGCCGACATAGCCGCGCAGTCCGAGCGCCGAGGCGGACACCAGCGGTGTCCCGGCCGCCAGCGCGCAATCCGACAGGGTCAGGCTGGCGGCGAAGGTATCGGCGCAGTCCAGCACAAGGTCGGCCTGTGCAACCAGGTCCGGCGCGGTCTGCGGCGTGAGCCAGGCGTGGCAGGGCCGCAGCGCGACCTCGGGGTTGATCTCGCTCAGGGCGCGAGTGGCGGCCTCGACCTTGGGCGCCTCCAGATCGCACATGCGATAGAGCGGCTGGCGGTGCAGGTTGCCGGCCTCGACCCGGTCGCCATCGACCAGCGTGATCCGCCCGATCCCGGCCCCGGTCAGATACTGCAACACCGGCACGCCCAGCCCGCCCGCGCCAACCACCAGCACATGCGACGCGCGCAGCCGCGCCTGCCCTCCGGCGCCGATCTCGGGCACCGCTTCCTGTCGCGCGTAACGGCTCATGCGGTGGCCTCCAGCCAGGCGCGCATCCGGTCCTCGGGCGCCGGGTTCAAGGTGATGTCGGTGACGGCGGCCACCAGGTCGGCCCCCGCCGCCAGCGCCCCGGGGGCGCGCGCGACCGACAGGCCGCCGATGGCGCAGAGCGGGATGTCTCCGATCAGGGCTTTCCACTCGGTCAGCCGCTCCAGCCCCTGTTGATGCCATTTCATCTTCTTCAGGATGGTCGGATAGACCGGACCGAGGGCGATGTAATCCGGCGCGCAGGACAGCGCGCGGTCCAGTTCGGCACGGTCATGGGTCGACAGGCCCAGCCGCAGGCCGGCGCGGCGCAGCGCGCCCAGATCGGCGCTGTCCAGATCCTCCTGCCCCAGATGCACCCACTCGGCGCCCAGGTCGATCGCGAGACGCCAGTGATCGTTGATCACGAGGCTTGCGCCGTGGGCGCGCGCCACGCGCAGCCCGGCCGCCAGTTCGACACGCAGCGCATCGCCGCGCAGAGCCTTGATCCGCAACTGGATCAGCCGGACCCCCAGCGGCGCCGCCCGCGCCACCCAGTCGGCGCTGTCGAGAACCGGGTAGAAGCGCGGCAGTCTCACAACCACGCCTTTCCGATCACCGGGGTCGAGGGCACCGCCATGTCCCGCGCCGTCATCGGACCCGCCGCCGCGCCAGCCGCCCCCGCCTGCGCCGCCAACGCAAAGGCACGGGCCATGGCGGCGGGGTCGTCGGCCTCGGCAACGGCGGTATTCAGCAGGATCGCGTCAAAGCCCAGCTCCATCGCCCGCGCGGCGTGGCTGGGCAGGCCCAGCCCGGCATCGATCACCATCGGCACGTCGGGAAAAGCCGCCCGCAGCATCCGCAGCCCGTGGATGTTGTTCAACCCCAGGCCCGACCCGATCGGCGCGCCCCAGGGCATCAGCACCCCGCAACCGGCGTCCACAAGCCGCGCCGCCAGAACCTGGTCCTCGGTGGTATAGGGGAATACCTTGAACCCGTCCGCACACAGAGTCTCGGCCGCCTCAAGCAAGCCGAACGGGTCCGGTTGCAGCGTGTCCGCGTCGCCGATCACCTCCAGCTTGATCCAGTCCGTCTCGAAGTATTCCCGCGCCATCCGCGCTGTGGTGATCGCCTCGGCGGCGCTGTGACAGCCCGCAGTGTTGGGCAGAAGAGGCACGCCCAGCCGCTGCACCAGCGCCCGGAAGGCACCACCGCCCTGCCCTTCGCGCCGCAGCGAGACCGTCGCCACGCTGGCGCCGCTGGCGCGAAACGCCGCCTCCATCACAGCCGGTGACGGAAACCGCGCTGTGCCCAGCATCATCGGGTTGGCCAGGGACACGCCATAGAAATCACGCATCTCAGCCCCCCTGCATCGCGACCAGGACTTCCAGCCGGTCGCCCGGCGACAGCGCCGTGTCAGCGCGCGCCGCGAACGGCACGAAGACCCCGTTCAGCGCCGTCGCCACCCTGTCCGAACCATAGCCACAGGCCCGCAACGCCTCGGCCACGTTGCCGGCGTCGATCTCGCGCGGCGTGCCGTTCAGTTCAATTCGCATGAACCAGGTCTCCTTTCTGTCCAGTGGTGAGGTAAGCGACCGCCTGCTCGGCCAGGACCGGCGCCATCAGGTATCCGTGGCGGAACAGCCCGTTCAAATGCAGCACGCCGTCCCGCGCCACCACGCGGGGCACGTTGTCTTCAAAGGCGGGCCGCAGGTCCGCGCCGGTCTCGATCACCCGCGCCTCGGCAAAGCGCGGATCCAGCGCATAGGCCACCGACAGCAGCTCCAGCACCGCGCGCGCCGTGATCATGCCGCGCGCTTCGGTTTCGATCTGCGTGGCACCCAGCATGAACACCCCGCCCGCCCGCGGCACGATGTAGAGCGGGTGGCGTGGATGCAGCAACCGCACCGGCCGCGCCAGCCGAATGTCCTCGGTTTGCAGGACCACCATCTCGCCCCGCACGCCGCGCAAGCCGCTCACCTCGCCGTTGGCGGCCAGTCCGCGACAGTCCAGCACCGGGCCGCGAAACATCTCCGGAACCGCCGCCGCGCATTCGACAACGACCCCCCTGGCCCGCAGATCGGCCGCCAGGTCGGCCAGAGCCGCACGCGGATCCAGATGCGCTTCGCCGGCAAAGAACAGGGCCTGCCCATGAGTCACGGCCAGATCGGGTTCCAGCGCCGCCAGCCCGGCGCGCGACAGCCAGCGGTGCCGCCCGGTGCGGCGGGCAAAGCGGGCGAGTTCGCCACGGTCGCGCGCGGGCGCCAGCACAAGCGTGCCCTCCGTCGTGACCGGCGTAACATCGCGCCAGCGATCCGCCGCCGCGCGCCCATGCGCCACGACCCGCGGATCGGCAACGGCCCCCTCACAGTCGGGGGCCAGCATCCCGCCTGCCCACCACGAACATCCCTGCGCGCCCGGGCCCCCGGCGCGGTCGATCAGCCGCACGTCCATCCCGTGCGCCAGGCAGGTCCGCGCCGCCCAGAGGCCCGCCACGCCGGCCCCGAGGATCGTGACATCAGGCATCCGGCCACACCGCGTGAAAATGATGCACGGGGCCATGCCCCCGCCCGATGCCCAACCGGTCGGCGGCGGCGATGGCGCCCTGCACATAGCCATGCGCGGCGCGCACCGCATCCGTCAGCGCCGCGCCCCGGGCCAGCCCGGCGGCAATGGCGCTGGACAGGGTGCAGCCCGTGCCATGGGTGTTGCCCGTCGCCTTGCGCGGCGCGCTCAGGCGGATCTCGCCCGCGCGGCTGACCAGCAGATCGACGCAGGTCTCGCCACGCCCGTGCCCGCCCTTCATCAGAACCGCCTCCGGACCCATCTCCAACAGCGCCCGCCCCTGCGCGCGCATCGCCGCCTCGTTCTCGGCGACAGCGGTGTCCAGCAGGCGCGCGGCCTCGGGCAGGTTCGGCGTCAGGACCGTGGCCAGCGGCAGCATGCGCGCGCTCAGCGTCTGGACCGCGTCCGGCGCCAGCAGCGCATCGCCCGATTTCGCGATCATCACGGGGTCCACAACCACCGGCAGCCGCAGATCGGCCAGCACATCGGCCACCGCGTCGATGGCCGCGCCGCCACCGATCATGCCGACCTTGATCGCGCCGATGGACAAATCCTCCAGCACCGCCGCGATCTGCGCCGCGATGATACCGGGCGCCACCGGCGCGACCGCGTTGACCGCCATGGTGTTCTGCGCGGTGATCGCCGTGACGACGCTGGCGCCATACACGCCGAGCGCGGAAAACGTCTTGAGATCGGCCTGTATCCCGGCCCCGCCGCCGCTGTCCGATCCCGCGATTGTCAATGCCTGGACGCTCAACGCCACCCCCATTCAAGTCATGGATCGGTGGGCACAAAGACGGTCGCCGCGCACCTCTTGCGCAGATTCCGTTCCCTACGCCGGCACGACCCGGATCAGGTTCGATGGGTCGACTTGCGTCTCTCAGCCTGAACGGCACCCCAACGGAATGCGCTCGTGTTAAAACCGTGTTTCCCCGGCGTCAAGCCGGTTTCCGATCCGCGTCAGGATGCGGTTCTACCGGTCGGCCTTGTCGCACAAATCGGGGTTTGCCCGCCTTGCCCCTTCCCCCCGGACGGACCTATCCTGCGGACCCTATGACGGGTATGCCAAGAGCGGTGCAGCACCGCGATCCGGATTTGGAACTGAGCGATCTGTCGGTCAAAGTCTCGGGCCATGAGGTTCCGGCCGGGGAGTTTGACCCAGTTCATCTTCGTCACTGCGCGACATCGGCGATGGTACACATTGGACAGCAACCTGGAGCGCGGATCATCCCCGCGGGGGAGCGGGGAACGCAAGGAGCAGCCAAAGCACCATGCACCGCAAGCCGGGTCATCCCCGCGGGGGCGGGGAACGCTCTTGCTGCAAGCCATTGAAGCACCGAACATATTCGATTGTCAAAGAACGTACCGGACAAAACCCGGTGAGGATGCGCGCTCAGCGCGGCGGTTTCGGGCCGAAGCGCACCAGGGTCAGGCCGTCGAAATCCACCGGCATGCGGCGGTTGCGCCCGCAGGTCGCGAAGCTGTAGCCCTGATCGGTCGGGGTGGCCTAGGCCATGACCGCGTCGCCGTCGCCGATGGCGGCCTCGACCTGCCGTCAGATCATCTCGCGCACCCGGCGGCCGTAGCGGCCGACATAGACGCCGGCGCGGATCTCCAGCAGCCAGACCGCCAGCCGCCCGCGCAGGCGGTGCGGCGCGTTCTCAACCACGATGACCATCATCGCCCTGCCCCTTGTCTTCGTCAAATGCCGGGCCCAGAGCCTCGGGTGGCGGATCGGGGCGCGGCAGGTCGCCGGCCTCCAGCATCTCCTCGATGCGCGGAATGAGGCTCTGCCTCAATCTGTGTGGCGCAACTATCCTGATACCCGAAAGACCCGGAGGGATAGTCGTGAATTTCAAGAAAAACTGGGCACCGTGCAGCGAAGTGCAGGTCGAATGCGCTAGCCGAAGTGAGTCAGGTTCGTGGGTTGTGTCGGGCGCCCTGGCACCAAAGGGCATCTGCCCGGACTGTGGGTCCCGTTCACGCCGGCGCCATGGGTGGAGGCGTCGGAGGATACAAGATTTCCCTGCTCATGGGAGAGTTGTCTGGGTGGAATTGCGGGTTTGCCGCTGGAGATGTTCGAATTCTGGCTGTCGCCGCAGCACATTTTCAGACCACGACCTTTCAATGAGAACGGCGGTGAGAAAGTCGACCACGGTAGCGGCGGGATGAGCCCGCTGCGGGCGGCGTAAAAGTCGTCCACCTTTACCCTTTCTGGCGACAGGGAGGGCGGGAGGATTTTCACCGTGGATTTGTATCGGAAGGTTCGCTTGGCTTGTTCAGAAGGCATGAGCCAGCGCGAGGCTGCGCGTCAGTTTGGGGTTTCCCGCGACAGCGTTCGGAAGATGTTGGCGTTCTCGGCTCCGCCTGGATACCGGCGGACGGCGCCGGTGAAGCGGCCGAAGCTGGATGGGTTCACCGAGATCATCGATGGCTGGCTGGAAGGGGATCGCGAGGTCCATCGAAAGCAACGGCACACGGCGAAGCGGGTATTCGAGCGGCTTCGCGATGAGCATGGTTTCACCGGCGGCTATACGATCATCAAGGACTACATGCGGGAGCACGAGCGGCGCGGCCGAGAGATGTTCGTGCCGCTGGCCCATCCGCCAGGACATGCCCAGGCCGACTTCGGCGAGGCTGTGGTCGTCATCGGCGGCGTCGAGCAGAAGGCGCACTTCTTCGTTATGGACTTGCCGCACAGTGATGCCTGCTTCGTGCGCGCCTATCCCGCGGCGACAGCGGAAGCCTGGGTAGACGGCCACGTCCACGCCTTCGCCTTCTTCGGCAGGGTGCCGGTATCGGTCCTCTACGACAACGATCGCTGTCTTGTTGCGAAGATCCTGGCGGAAGGCACACGTCAGCGGGCCACGCTCTTCAGCGGGTTTCTGTCCCACTACCTGTTCCGAGACCGCTATGGCCGCCCCGGCAAGGGGAACGACAAGGGCAACGCGGAAGGATTGGTCGGCTATTCCCGCCGCAACTTCATGGTCCCGGTCCCGCGGTTTGTGAGTTGGGCTTCGTTCAACGCCTATCTGGAGGAGCAGTGTCGCAAACGTCAGGCGGATGTTCTGCGCGGCCAGTCCGAGACCATCGGGGAACGCCTCGTGCGAGCCACTTCAGAGACAGCGACTTCCAGGTCCTCAAAGGCCAACTGGCGCTCGTCTTCGGTCAGCTTCTCGGACTTCTTGCCGTAGAGCGCATTGTGCAGCTCCGCGATCAGCGCTTCCTGGCGATGGGCCAGCTCTTCGAGTTCCGATTTCCGCGCGATCAGTCCTTCGAACGCTGCCCGATACTCCGGCGGCAGCACGCTGAGATCAAGGGATGCAGGATCGGCGACCACGGCCCGGAGTATACCTCCAAGCCTTTCTCCCGCCTGCGCTTTTTCCGCCCCCGAGTCACTCTGCCGCAGCCGGTCGGCGGACCCGCCGCGCATGCACCCGGCGCCAGTCGAGACCTTCGAACAGGGCCTCGAACTGCGCCCGGCTCAGACGCATCACGCCGTCGCGAACGGCGGGCCAGGCGAACTTGCCCTGTTCCAGACGCTTGTAGGTCAGAACGATCCCCGATCCGTCCCAGACCAGAACCTTGATCCGTGTAAATGCCGTTTCAAAAATCCCCAAAAGTGCCGAAGTAAAATTCCCCACCTTTCGGTCTCGGTGATCAGCCGGCGCTTGCGATCTGCTTCTCCTTTTTCGGTGGCCGGCCGCGCCGTTTCGGAGCGGGCGGTGGCGTGATCGGAGCGTTGGCGCGGATGTGCTCGGGAATGAGATCGGCGTGCGCGCGCAAGCGGTAGCTGGCGCCTTCGATCTGGACGACAACGGCGTGGTGCAGCAGCCGATCCAAGAGAGCAGTGGCGACGACGGGATCGCCGAAGACTTCGCCCCATTCAGCGAAGCCGCGGTTGGACGTGAGGATCATTGCGCCTTTTTCGTAGCGCGCGTTCACGAGCTGGAAGAACAGGTTGGCGCCGCCCTGGGTGATGGGCAGGTAACCGATCTCATCGACGATCAGCAGAGAGGCGCGCGCGTAGAACCGGATTTTCTCGACCAGACGGCCTTCGCGTTCGGCCTTTGACATCGCCTCGACCAGTTCGGCCAGGGTTGCCCGGTAGACGCTCTTGCCCTTCTTGACCGCGGCCACC
>JAUIIC010000159.1 GCA_030431935.1 Alphaproteobacteria bacterium
CGGGCATTTCAGAGCGCGCGCGGATGCGCGAGCGTGGCCGGTTCCACGACACCCGGCTGGAGCCGGAGTTGCGCAGGCTCTTTCCCCATATCGCCCCCGCAGCCCGTGACGCGGGCGTCGTCGCCGCCCAGGCCGCGGCGCTGCAGGCGCGGCTCGTTCAGCAGGGCCGCCTGCTGGAGCGGGACGACCTGCCCTTCGGCCTGGGCGACTGCGGCCTGCCGGTGACGTTGGCCTGGCTGGACGCGCTGGGTCCGGTGCTGGGGTTGTCGCTGGCGCTGCCTGTGCCGGTGCAGGCATGGCGCGCCCGCGTCGAGGCGGAGGCGCCGGTCGCGGCGGAACTGGCCAGCTACCGCCCGGTGCTCGATGCCTGGCTGGCGAAGGCCACCGCATGAGGCTCGACCTGATGACATGGCCCGAGGTCGAGGCGCATCTTGCGCAGGGCGGCGGTGTCATCCTGCCCACGGGATCCACCGAGCAGCACGGGCCGATGGGCCTGATCGGCACCGACGCGTTCTGCGCCACCGCCGTCGCCGAGGCCGCCGCCGACCGCTGCGGCGCGCTGGTGGCGCCGACGCTGGCGCTGACGCCCGCGCCTTTCAACACCGCCTTTCCCGGCACGCTGTCGGTGTCCGAGCCGGTCTTTCGCGCGCTTGCGGGCGAAGTGCTGGCGGGGCTGGCCGCGCAGGGCTTCGGCCCGATCTACGTGCTGAACGGGCATGGCGCGAACCTCGCGCCCCTGCGCGCCGCCATCGACGCCTTGCCCGGCGCGCGCATCCGGCTGAAAAGCTGGTGGGATTTCGAGCCGGTCAACGCCCTGCGCCGCGACTGGTACGGCGACTGGGAAGGGATGCACGCCACGCCGTCCGAGGTCGCCATCACCATGGCCACCCACCGGCAGGTGGACCCGCCCGAGGCCGCGCGGATCCCGCCGCGCCCGCTGTCGGGGGACTACATCCGGGCCCATTCGGGCGACCGCCACGGCCCGCCCGAGGCGCACCGCCGCGACTTTCCCGATGGGCGCGTCGGGTCGCATTCCGCGCTGGCGACGCCGGAGCAGGGGCGCGCGCTGCTCGACGCCGCCGCGCGGGCGGTGGCAGAGGACTACGCCGGGTTCGCCAGCGCCTGAGGGGGCGCGGCCAGCCGCCCCGAGGGCGCCAGCCCGACTTCGCGCGCGGGATCGGCGAACAGCGCCGCCGCATCGGGATACCGCGCAAGGATCTCGGCGCCGCCGGGCACGCGGTCGGGGTGAAGCCGCCCGTCCTCCCACAGCGCCACGCCATCGAGCCGGATCGTGGGATCGACCACGTTGATCGAGATCTCGCCGGGCGCCGTCTTGCCGCAGGTGTGGAAATGCAGGATTCGCGGATTGCCGAAGGCGCCGCCACCCCAGCGGACCAGATCGTCGCCCGCCGGCACGGACCAGGCGCAGCCCGGATGCATCCCCGCGTGCCAGGAATGGACGTGGAAGGCATCGTTCGCGGTCACGCCGCCCACGTGGCGGTAATGCGCCTCGGCCCGCGCGGCGTCGGGGCCGTCGAAGCCGGTGATCCGGGTGCCGTCGAACCGGACCCGCAGGACATCGTCAAGCGGCAGCGTGTAGGGGTCATAAAAGGTCCTGCCGGTGCCGGTCAGGAACCCCGCCTGCGCGATCGTCCCGGCATAGTCGCCCGCCGGCACGGGCGTGAACACCGAAAGCGGAAAGCGCCGCACGGACACCTCGGCCGCCGTGGCCGGAAAGCGCGCGCCCGGGCCCGCAAAGTCGGTCCCGAGAGGACAGGTCACCCGGATCTCTCCTGCCGCCGCAAGTGCCGCGTTCAGGCAGTCGAGAAGCGCCAGAAAGGCCGCGTGGTCGGTCTGCCCGAACCCCGACGCCATCATCGCGCGGTCGAGCGCGTAGCACATCACGGGCGCCGCGTCCGCCAGCGCCGGATCGAATCGCAACTGGTCGCCGAGGCGCGACAGGAACACGGTGCGGTCCGCGCGGCCGATCTCTGCGAGGACCTGCGCCGAGGGGCGAGCACGGGGACCGACGGGTTCCTCGCGCACCGTCGCTGCAAGACCCAGTGCCAAGGCGACCCGGGCCACCTCGTCCGCAAGGCCCGCGTCGTAATGGGCACCCCCGGCGGGCTCGGTCAGGATGAGGACGGACTGCCCGGGCGACAGCCCGCCGCAGCGCAACAGCATGTTCTCTATCCCGGTCCGAAGATCGTGCTGCACCCTGTCCCCCGCGCGACCACCGCATGGAGAATACGAAGGCGACCCCAAGCGGGCCATTGAAAAGAAATAATGCGATGGGTTAGTTCAACTTATGATCGCAAACCTGCCCTTCACCGCCCTGCGCACCTTCGAGGCCGTGGCACGCCTGCGCGGCTTTGGCCGGGCCGCCGAGGAACTGGGCGTCACCCAAAGCGCCGTCAGCCAGCAGATCCGCGCGCTGGAGGACTGGCTGGGGATGCGGCTTTTGAACCGGGGCGGCGGCCGGGTCAGCGTCACAGACGAGGGCGCGCGGCTGGCGGCGGCGGTCACGCAGGGCTTTGGCGGCGTGGCCGAGATCTGCCGCGAGCTGCGCGAAGCCCGCGCCGAGCCGATGTCCATCGGGCTGACCTGCCTGCCGGGATTTGCCTATGTGTGGCTGATCCCCCGGCTGATCGGCTTCGATCAGCGCCACCCGGAGCATCCGGTCTCGATCGCCACCTCGGCGCGGCTTGCGGATTTCACCAGCGACGACGCCGATATCGCGATCCGCTATGGCATGGGCAGATACCCCGGCCTGCATGTCGAGAAGCTTCTGGAGGAACGGGTGTTCCCGGTCTGCGCGCCGTCGATTCTCGCGGACGGACCGCCGCTGCGCACGGTCGCCGACCTGGCGGGCCACACGCTGCTGGTCGATGACGTGACCGACATCGACGGGCAGGCGCCCACCTGGCAGTTCTGGGCGAGGCAAGCCAACGTGGCGCTGCCGAAACCCGCGCGCCTGCGCCGCTTCGGGCAATCCAACATGGTGGTGCAGGCGGCGGTGCGGGGGCTGGGCGTGGCGCTGGGACGCTCGCCGCTGGTGATGGACGCGATCGCCGCAGGCGATCTCGTCCGGCCCTTCGGCCCTTCGGTCGCCTCGCGGTTCGCCTACTGGCTGGTCTGCCCGCCCGACGCGCTGAAATCGCCGCGCATCGCCGCCTTCCGCGACTGGGTCCTGTCAGAGGCGGCGCAGCATGCCGCGCAGGTCAAGGGTCACGGCTGAGCGGCGGCCTCTGCCGCGATGCGCCGGTCGACCATCTTGCGGAACCGCATCGCCGCCGCGTCGAGGCCGAGGTTCAGGTAAGGCGTGCGCGGGGCCTTCATGCCGCGATGCACCTCTTCGAGAACCACCTTGTCCTCGTTGAAGGCCATCGTGGCCCCGGCGAACATGGTCTCGGACATGGCCGTGTCGTCGGGCCGGGCGTTGCGGTGCTGGAACCAGAAATAGCGCGAGCGGTCGGCATCCACCGGCGTCATGAAGTTGTACGAGATGTTGATGAAGGCATCGTCGGGCAAGTCCGCCCCCGCCCCGCCGGTGCCCGCGCGGGTGTAGACCGACATGTTGATCGCCACGGCGGGCAGCCGCATCTCGTAATGCTGGAGCCGGTCGCAGGCCTCGGCATAGGGCAGGAAGGGCGCGTAGTAGGGCGGCGCGGCACGGTTCGGGATCCAGCGCGACACGATCACCCGGTCCTCGGCGTCAGACATCTCGAGCGGCAGGTTGTCGGTGCCGCCGCCCGCGAAGGAGGTCAGGTGCACCCAGGCCACGTGCGACGGGTCGAGCAGGTTGTCGGTGATCCAGAGATAGTGGCAGTCGATATCGAGCGCGCCGCAGGCCGTGCGCCCCCATGTCGGGTCGTCGTAGTGCGGGATGTCGAGCATCGCGGCCGGGTCGGCCAGCGCCGGGTCGCCCATCCAGAGCCAGACGAAGCCGTAGCGCTCGATCACCGGATAGGAGGCCACGCGTGCCCGCCGGGGGATCGCGTCGGGCTGGGTCGGCGCGGCGACGCAGGTGCCGCTGCCGTCGAAGGTCAGCCCGTGATAGCCGCAGACCACCCGGTCGCCCTCCAGCGTGCCCCGGGACAGGGGCAGCTTGCGGTGCGGGCAGGCATCTTCGAGCGCGGCCACCGTGCCGTCGCCGCGGCGAAAGACGACGATCGCATCGCCCAGCACCGTGAAGGGGGACAGGGCCCGGCCGATATCCTCGGACCGGGCGCAGACATACCAGGTGTTACGGATGAAACCGTCGCTTTCCATCGCAGGCTCCGGCAGGGATGCGTCTTGCCTTGGACATTAGGCCATGTCTTAGTTTTCCTAAAGCCGTTTCTGGTGGTGGTCTTGGGGGGCAGGATGCCGGGACATATCGACATGCACGCCCATTTCTACGGCGGGGGACTGGTCGATTTCCTGTCCGCCCGGGCCGAGCGTCCCTGTCTGCGCCCCGCCCCCGGCGGCGGGCGCGAGATGCTGGCGATGAACGGGGCCTTTCCGTTCCTGCCCGCGCATTGGGACCCGGACGTGGGGCTGGCCCAGATGGACGCGGCGGGGATCGAACGGCGGATGCTGACCTTTCCCGGTGCGCTCTGCGTCGACGTGCTGCCCGTGGCAGAGGCCGCGGCGGCGATCCGCGGTTTCAACGACCACATGGCAGGGCTGGAGCGGGACACGGGCGGGCGCCTCTTCGGGCTGGCGGGCCTGCCCCTGGCGGACATGGACGCGGCGGCGGACGAGATGCGGCGCGTGCGGCGCGACCTGCGCCTGCCCGGCGCGATCCTTCCCGCCGACTACTTCAACACCGTGGCCGAGGCGCGGCTGCTGACCCCGGTGTTCGAGGCCGCGAACGAGACCGGGGCGCTTGTGATGCTGCATCCGGGGCCGCGCGTGGGCGTGCCGCCCGCCCCCCCGGCAGAGGAGTTCGCGCAATACCGGACCTCTGCCGTGGCGCTGCAATCGCAACTGTCGCAGGTGACGCTGACGCTGGTGCTGTCGGACCTCATGGACGCCTTCCCGCGCATCCGCTGGCAGGTGGTGAACCTGGGCGGCACCCTGCCCTTCATCTTCGAGCGGATGGAGGCGATCGCCCGCCACCGCTCGCCCGATGCGCCTTTCCCGACCGACCGGCTGCGGCGGATCTGGTACGACTGCGCCTCGCTCGGCCCGCGCGCGCTGGAGGCGGGCGTGGCGCTCTACGGCGCGGACCGGATCATGCTGGGCACCGACTGGCCGATCTTTCGCGAGGCGCCGGGAGACACGGCGCTGGACCCGGCAGGCCTCGACGACGAGGCCCGCGCGCTGGTCTCGCACGGGACGGCCACGGCGCTGCTGGAGGCAGTTGCGGCGGACGCGGGCGGCTAGGCTTTCTTCACGGCATCCTGCGCGGGGGCCTGCGCGGCAGCCAGGTCGGCCAGGTCGATATGGCAGCGCACGGCATGGCCGCCTGCCCCCATGTGCCAAGGCGGCGTGTCGGTTTCGCAGACCGCGCCCAGCTTGCGCGGACAACGCCGCTGGAAGGCGCAGCCGCGCGCGGGGGGCGACAGTTCCACCACGTCGTCGGCGGTCAGGCGCGGGGCCACGTCCGGGTCGGGCTCCAGCACGGCGCCCAGCAGGACTTCGGTGTAGGGATGCGACGGCAGGCCGTAGACCTTGTCGGACGGCCCGACCTCGCACAAGCGGCCTTGGTAGAGCACCGCCACGCGGTCAGACAGCGCGCGCACCACGGCCAGATCGTGGCTGACGAAGACATAGGTTGTGCCCTGCGTGCGCTGCAACTCGTCCAGCAGGTCCAGAACGGCGGCCTGCACCGAGACATCCAGCGCCGAGGTGACCTCGTCGCACAGCACGAGATCGGGTTGCGCAGCAAAGGCGCGGGCGATGGCCACGCGCTGCTTCTCGCCGCCCGACAGTTGCCCCGGCAGCCGGTCGAGGTAGTGCGCCCCCAGCCGGACGCGTTCGAGGATCTCGGTGCTGCGGTCCAGCAATGCCTGCCCGGACAGCCCGAAGTAGAGCTTGAGCGGCTGTTCCAGGATCTCGGCCACGGTCTGGCGCGGGTTGAGGCTGTCGTCGGGGTTCTGGAACACCAGCTGGATGCGGCGCAACTGGTCGGGGCGGCGCTGTTCCACGACGCCCGGCAGGGGCGTGTCCTCGAACCTGATCTCGCCGCCCGCCGCGCCCAGAAGGCCCGCGACGGTCTTCAGGATCGTCGACTTGCCGGACCCGGATTCGCCCACGAGGCCCAGCGTCTCGCCCCGCCGCACGGTCAGCGCGACGTCGTCCACCGTGGGCACGGCGGCCGCGCGGCCCATCAGCCGGTCCAGAAGGCCGGGGCGGGAATAGCTGATCGACAGGTCGTCCAGCGTCAGGACGGGCGCCTCGCCGCGCGCGTCGTCGCTGGCGGTGCCCTGCCCCGCGATGGGCAGCGTCTGGGCCTCGGCGGGGAAATGGCAGCGCACCGCGTCGCCCGAGGCGAGCGGCGTCAGCGCCGGGTGCTCGGTGCGGCAGCGCGGCTGGGCGATGGCGCAGCGGTCGACAAAGGCGCAGCCTGCCCCGGCCTGCCCGGGCGCGGGCGGCCGGCCGCCAAGCGCGACGGGCAAGGCGGGATCGGACAGGCGCGGGATCGAGGCGAGAAGCCCGCGTGCATAGGGATGCGCCGGCGCCTTCAGCACCTGCCGGACGGAGCCTTGCAGCACGATCTCGCCCGCATACATCACCGCGACGCGGTCGCAGACCCGCACGATGGCGCCGAGGTCGTGGCTGACATAGACCATCGCCATGCCGCGCTCTGCCGCGATCTCGCGCAGAAGTTCGAGGATATGCGCCTGCGTGGTGACGTCGAGGCCGGTCGTGGGCTCGTCCAGCAACAGCGCGTCGGGCGTTCCCGCCAGCGCCATGGCAATGGCCGCCCGCTGCTGCTGGCCGCCGCTCAATTCATGGGGGAAGCGGTCGAAGATCGCCTCGGGATCGGGCAGGCGCACCTGCCCCAGAAGCTCCAGCACGCGGGCGCGGTGCCGGTCGGCGGGGAGGCCCGCGTGCAGCCGCAGCGCCTCGCCCAGCTGCGCGCCGATGCGCAGGGTCGGCGTCAGCGACTGGCCCGAGTTCTGCGGGATCAGCGCCAGCTTGCCGCCGCGCACCGCCTCAAGCTCGCTGCGGGACTTGGCGAACATGTCCTCGCCCCGGTACAGCGCCGATCCCTCCAGCCGCCGGAGCCCGCGTTTCAGGTAGCCCATCGCGGCCAGCGCCAGCGTCGACTTGCCCGACCCGGATTCGCCCACGAGGCCAAGGCTTTCACCCGGTGCGACCGTAAGGTCGATGTCGCGCAGGACAGGCAGCGTGGCGCCCGAGCGCCCGGTAAAGCCCACCGAGAGGCCCCGCACCTCTATCATCGGCGCGCTCATACCGGGGCCTTCTGCGCGCGGTCGAGCCCCAGCGCCTTTGCCAGCGCATCCGCCGTCAGGTTGATCCCGATGATGAGAGAGGACAGCGCGATCACAGGGCCCAGAACGCCCCAGGGCGCAAAGGACATGAAGCCGCGCGCGTCGGCGATCATCAGACCCCAGTCGGGCGTGGGCGGCGAGACGCCGAAGCCCAGGAAGCTGAGCGAGGAGAAGGCCAGCAGCATCCAGGACCAGCGCATCGCGCCCTCGACCATCAGCGCGTCCAGCACGTTGGGCAGTAGTTCCTTGCGGATGATGGTGATGCGCCCGTGCCCGCGCGCCCGCGCCGCCGAGACGAAATCGCGCGCCACCACGTCATGGGTGGCCGCGCGGGCGATACGGATCACGGGGATGCCGTAGAAGAAGGCGAGCGTGGGGATCAGCACCTCGATCCCGGTGCCGAAGGTCACGATCAGCACCAGCATCTTCAGGATCCACGGCAGCGACAGGAAGGCGTCGACGACGCGCATCAGCACCTCGTCGGCGCGCCCGCCCACCAGCCCGAACCAGATGCCCAGCAGCCCGCCCCAGGCCACGGCGATGGGCGTTGCGATGCCGGTGATAAGCAGCGCCTCGCGCCCGCCCATCAGCGTGCGGGTCAGCACGTCGCGGCCCAGGTGGTCGGTGCCCAGCCAGTGCAGGGCGCTTGGCCCCTTGAGCATCAGCGTGGCGTCCATCGCGCGGTAGTCGTAGGGCACGATCCAGGGGCTGACGATGGCCAGCACCACGTGGAAGACGACAAGCGTCAGGCCGATGGCGCCGGACGGTCTCGACATCACGTCGCGCAGCACGCCGCCCCAGCGCGACAGGGCGCGGGCCCTTGCCGGGGCCGGGGTGGCGGGCGCGTCGGTCATCGCTGCCTCATGTAATGGGTGCGCAGGCGCGGGTTCAGGACCATCGTCAAGAGGTCCGCCGTCAGGTTCACGCCGACGTAGACCGTGGCCACGATCAGCGCGATGGCCTGCACCACGGGCAGGTCGCGGTCGGAAATGGCGTCGATCATCATGCGCCCCAGGCCCGGGTAATTGAACACCACCTCCACCACCACGACGCCCCCCAGAAGCCAGGCCACCGTCAGCGCCACCACGTTGATCGCGGGCAGCAGAGCGTTGGGCAGCGCGTGGACGAAGACGATGCGCCAGTAGGGCACGCCCTTGAGCGTCGCCATCTGCACGTAGTCGCCCGCCATCACCTCGATCACGGACGAGCGCACCATGCGCAGGATATGCGCGGTCATCACCATGGACAGGACGATCACGGGAAGAAGGATTTCCGGGAAGAACTCGGCCGCGGGCGCGCTGGCCGATGTCAGCACGATGCCGGGCAGCCAGCCCAGCCAGACCGAGAAGACGAGGATCAGCACCGTGGCCGACACGAATTCCGGGATCGTCATGGCGAAGATCGCGCCCGTGGACAGCACCAGGTCGATGCCCTTGTCGCGCCAGAGCCCGGTGACGACCCCCAGCACGATCGCCAGCGGCACGCCCACGCCCAGCGCGCAGGCGGCCAGCAGCAGCGAGTTCTTGAGCCGGTTGCCGACCAGTTCCGCGATGCTTTTCGCGCCATTGGCCGAAACGCCGAAATCGCCCTGGATAGCACCCGCGGCCCAGTCGAGGTAGCGTTCGAACGGCGGACGGTTCAGGCCCTGCGCCTCGCGGCAGTTTTCCAGAAGCTTGCCCTGCGCCTCGCGTTCGAGGAAGGCCGTGCAGGCGTCGCCCGGCAGGATCTCGACCCCCGCGAAGATGATGACCGAGACGATGACCACGGTCACCGCGCCCAGGAAGAGCCGTCTCAGGAGCATTCTCAGCATGGGGGGTCAGGTCATTCCGTCAGGGGGCCGGGCGCCATGGTGCGGCGCCCGGCCCGTCCGGTCAATCGACCGTGATCAGGTGCCAGCGCACCGACATGTTCTCGACAGCGTCGAGGTTCTTGACGCGAGAGCTGACGCCGACAAGCCGGGTGACGTGGTAGGGGATCAGCGTGCCCGCGGTCTCCCAAAGATGCTCTTGCGCCTGGACGTAGAGCGCGCGGCGCGCGTCGAAGTCGAGCTCGCGCCGGGCGGCGGCCAGAAGCGCGTCGAACGCCTCGTCCTTGTAGTAGCTCTCGTTCCACTTGGCGGTGGACAGGTAGACCTCGTGCAGGACCTGGTCGGCGGGACGCTCGTTCCAGCGGGTGGCGCTGACGTCCTTCTTCATCCAGACCTCGGACCAGTAGCCATCGGTGGGCGCCTGCACCACGTTCACGTTGATGCCGGCCTCTGCCGCCTGCTGCTGGTAGGCCACGGCCATGGTGGGCCAGGTCGGCTCCAGCGTCGCGACATGCACGTCGATCGAGATCCCGTCGGCAAAGCCCGCCTCGGCCAGAAGCGCCTTGGCCCCCTCGATGTCCTGCGGGCAG
>JAUIIC010000160.1 GCA_030431935.1 Alphaproteobacteria bacterium
GCCTCAACCTGACACCCCGCAAATGCCTCGGCTTCAAGACCCCGGCAGAGGCGTTCCTCGACGCTCTTGGAAAGAGCCTGACGATCCGCTTCAATGCACCCGTTGCGCTTCGCGGCTGAATCCACCCATGTCAGCCTCGGGCGCGCCCAGTTCGGTGAAGGGGAGCACGGCGAGGCTGGGGCGCGCGCCGCGCCGGGGGCGGATCGTCCGGGGTGGTGGGTGACGCGGCGGGTGACGCGGTGGCCTGGCGCTGGTGGCGCAGCCAGTCCTCGAACCCCTCGGACGGCAGGTCGAAGCCTTGCAGGAAGTCTGGGCCGCCCCGGGCGCCGGTGACGGCGATCCGCGCGGGATCGAGCGAGACGCACTGGCGGTCGGCGGTCAGGGTGCCCTCTGGCAGGGCGCGGCGCAGCACCGAAAGCTCTTGCCGGAGCGAGGCGCGCGCCTGCTCTTCGCCCCGGTCCGACCAGAGCAGATCGGCGAGAAAGGCGCGTTCGGCCCGCATCCGGGGCTGGCAGGCGAGATAGGCGAGCAGACCCTGGGAGCGGCGCGAGAGGACCGTCACCGCCGTGCCGTCGGGGTGCAGCACCGCGAAGGTCCCGTCGAGCGATATCTGGAGCCTGTCCGGCATGGGCGCGATCGACCCTTTCGCGAATGGCGTCGCGACGGTGCGACACTCCGCAAGACTGATCCAAAGCCGGGGCCTGGGCAACCTGCACCCGCTGACGCCTGGACGGGGGCCTGTGGCGTTGACACGCCTTGCCACCCCTGTAGGGTCCAGCCGGTTCAGGGACGGGAGGAGGGCGGCACGATGGCGACCATAGATTATTTCTTCTTCACGGTATCGCCGTTCGCCTACCTGGCGGGGACGCGGCTTGAAGAGATCGCGGCGCGGCACGCTGCGGATATCGTCTACAAGCCCGTGGATGTCGGAGCGCTTTTCGCACGGACCGGGGGCACGCCGCTGGCCGAACGCCCGCCCGCGCGGCGCGCCTACCGCCTGCAGGAGCTGCGGCGGCAGTCCGCCAAGGCGGGGCTGCCGCTGAACGAGGCGCCGGCGCATTTTCCGACGAACCCGGCCCCGTCGTCCTATGCGATCATCGCCGCGCAGGCCGCTGGCGGCGGCGACATCGGCGCGCTGGTCCACGGTGTCCTGCGGGCCTGCTGGGCCGAGGAGCGCGACATCGCCGAGGACGCGGTGATCCGCGACTGCCTTGCCGGCGCGGGATTCGACCCGGCGCTGGCCGACAGGGGTCTGCTGGCCGGGGCCGAGACCTATGCCCGCAACCTCGAAGAGGCGGTGGACCGCGGCGTGTTCGGTTCTCCGTTCTATGTCGTGGGGGACGAGCTTTTCTGGGGCCAGGACCGTCTGGACGATCTCGACGCGCATCTTGCAGCGCGCGGATGAGCGTTGGCAGCCACTGGCGGACCTGGGGCGAGGCTGGCGCCGAGGTGGTTCGCTCCTTGCCGGACGCGCAAGCACGGGTCCTCGGAATCGCCGCGTCCTGAGCCGCCGACGCGGGGGCGCGCTCAGCCGGAGATGAGGCCGAGGAAGCTGTCGATGTCGTCGTCGGTGGTGCACCAGCTGCACACCAGACGGGCCGAGAGGTGTTCGTCGCCGGGTCCTTCCATCGACTGGCCGAAGGGCCAGAGGTAATAGGCCGCCCCTGCGTTTTGCGCGCGGCGGTGCCCGTCGCGGGGCCATGCGGCGAAGACGGCGTTGGCCTCTGTCGGGTGCAGAAGGGTGCCGCCGGCCTTGACGATGCCCTGCGACAGGCGCCGCGCCGATGCGTTGGCGGCGCGGGCGAGGTCGAGCCAGAGGCCATCGGCGAGGTACGCCTCCATCTGGGCCGAGAGATAGCGGTGCTTGGAAAAGAGGTGCCCGCCGCGCTTGCGCCGCAGCTCGAACTCCCATGCCTTTTCGGGGTCGAAGAGCACGACCGCCTCGACCCCCATGGCGCCGTTCTTGGTGCCGCCGAAGCTGAGCACGTCGACGCCCGCGCGCCAGGTCATGTCGGCGGGGCTGGCGTTGGTGGCGGTGAGCGCATTGGCGAAGCGCGCGCCGTCCATGTGCAGCGGCAGGTCGTGACCATGGGCGATGGCCGCGATCTCGGCCACCTGAGCGGGGGTGTAGACGCCGCCGGCCTCTGTCGAATTGGTGATGGACACCATGCCGCGCTGGACGTTGTGGACGCCGCCGCGCCCGGTAAAGCGGATGGTGCGCTCCAGTTCGCCGGGGTCGATGCGGCCGTTCTCGCCCTCGACGAGGATCAGCTTGGCGCCGCCGGTGTAGAACTCGGGTGCGCCGCATTCGTCCTGCTCGATATGCGAGATCCGGTGGCAGAAGACCGAGGCCCATGGCGGGCAGTAGCACGCGAGCGACAGCACGTTGGCCGCCGTGCCGGTGGCAACGAGGTAGACCGCTGCCTCTGGCGCCTCGAACGTGTCGCGGATGGCGCTGCGCACGCGGTCCATGATCGGGTCGTTGCCGTAGGGCATGGCATAGCCCGTGTTGGCGTCGGCAAGAGCCTGCATCACGGCGGGATGCGCGGGGGCGGTGTTGTCGGAGGCGAAATACATCAGAGCGGCTCCTCGATGATGTGGTCTTCCCAGTCTTCCTCGGGCACTTCGAACTCGGGCACGGTCCAGCCGCGCACGGACACGCCAGCGTCATGCACGCTGTCGGGCGTGCCAGAGATCAGCGGGTGCCAGTCGTAGAGCGGCTTGCCTTCAAAAAGCAGGCGGTAGGCGCAGGTGGTCGGCATCCAGTAGGCGACCTTGCCGATGGTGTCCGGGGTCAGCATGACGCAATCGGGCACGAACTGGCGGCGGATCTCGTACTGGGCGCAGCGGCAGGTGTCGCCGTCCAGCAGGCGGCAGGCGACACGGGTAAAGGCGATTTCCTGCGTGTCGGGGTCTTCGAGCTTGTTCAGGCAGCACTTGCCGCAGCCGTCGCAGAGCGCCTCCCACTCGCGCGGCGACATGTTCTTCAGGGGCACACGGTCCCAGTAGCGGTCTCGCAGGCCATCGCGGCGGATCGGGTCGTTCATCGGGCTACCGTAGCGGGGTTGCGGGGGACCGAAAGGGCTAAAGCGACGCAAGGATGTCGCGGGCGCGCCGGCAGTCGAGGTCCATCTGGTCGATCAGCCCTTGCAGGCTGTCGAAGCGTTCCTCGGGCCGCAGGAAATCCACCAGGGCGACGGACAGGTGCGTGCCGTAGAGATCGCCCGCGAAGTCGAAGAGAAAGGTTTCGATATTGGGCAGGTTGTCGCCGAACATCGGCCTGACGCCGACCGAGGCGGCGCCGTGAAACGTGCCCGCGTGCGGGCCGGACAGGACGTCGGCCAGCACGGCATAGACCCCGAAGCGGGGCGGGTGCAGGCCGGCGATCGACATGTTGGCCGTGGGATAGCCAAGGTCGCGGCCGCGCTTTTCGCCGTGCAGCACCGGGCCCTCGATGCGGTGCCAGTGGCCCAGCATGGCGGCGGCATCGCGGGGGCGGCCTTCGGCCAGCGCGTGGCGGATCGAGGTGGACGACACCTCGACCCCGTCGGTGTGGACGAGATCGGCGATGGTGACGCCGAAGCCCAGTTGCGCGCCAAGGTCGCGCAGGTCGGCGGGGCTGCCGGCGCGGCCCTTGCCGAAGTGAAAGTCGCTGCCCACGACGACATGCGACAGGCCGAGGCCATCGGCGATGACACGGGCCGCGAAGGCGTCGGGCGAGAGGGTCGCGAGCGCCGGGCCGAAGGGCAGTTCGTAAAGGTGATCGACCCCAAGCTTCTTGAGCCGGTGGGCGCGCGCCTCGGCGTTCATCAGGCGGAACGGCGGGGCGTCGGGGGCGAAGACCTCGCGCGGGTGGGGTTCGAAGGTCATCACGCCAAGAGGCACGTTGCGGGCGCGGGCGAGGTCGCGCGCCTGCGCGATCACGGCCTGGTGCCCGATGTGCACGCCATCGAAGTTGCCGATGGCGGCCACGGCGCCCCGGTCCTGCGGCGCAAGCCCTGTCCAGTCGGTGAAGGTCTGCATCGTTCCCCGGTCCGCGCGCGGGGGTGCCCGCTGCCCGTCAGTCGAATTTCCGGCTGGGCGCCATAACCAGCGCCTCGCCCTTCAGGACGATCCTATCGCCCACGGCGCAGTGACATTCAAGGGTGACACGCCGCTTGGCGTGGTTGATCGCGGTCACCTGAACCTCGGCGCGGACCACGTCGCCGGGGCGGACAGGTGCGATGAACTTGAGAGATTGCCCCATGTAGACCGTGCCGTGACCCGGAAGCTGCTCGCCGATCACCGCGCTGATGAGCGCGGCGGTCAGCATCCCGTGGGCGATGCGGCCCTCGAAGATGGTGTCATGGGCATAGTCGTCGTCGAGATGCACGGGATTTCGGTCGGTCGAGACCTCGGCGAAGAGCTCGATGTCGCGGTCGGTCACCTCCTTGAGAAGGTGGCGGCGCATGCCGATCTCGATGTCCTCGATGCAGATCGTGCCGCGTGGCAGGTTGTCGAGCATCCGACTCTCCCGGGTTCATGCTGCGCTGCAACATAAACGGAGTGGCGGGGCAGGGCAATCCCGTTGGGTAATTTTTTGACGTATGGGTGGCGCAGGGCGCAACTATGTTGCTTTTGCGTTTCGCCCACCGCCTCAGCGCAGGAAGCCGATGGCGAAATCCGGGGCCTCGCCTGCGGCATCGAGATAGGTCGCCAGCGCGTCCGCGTCCGGGTTGGCGTCGGGGCGCGGCGCGGTGCGGGTTTCCGCCGCCGCCAGCCCGCCGGTGATGAAGAGCGCGTCCATGTCCTCGCCCATGGCGCCGCGCACGTCGGTGTGCACGCCGTCGCCGATGCACAGGATGCGTTCGTCGGGCGTGCTGCGGTCCATCGCCGCCAGACGGCGGCGGGCAAGGTCGTAGATCGGCGGATGCGGCTTGCCGAAGTACAGGCTTTCGCCCCCCATCTCGGTATAGAGCGCGGCGAGCGCCCCGGCGCACCATTCGCGGCTTTCGCCCCGGTCCACCACGAGGTCGGGGTTGGCGCACAGCAGCTTCAGGCCCTTCTGCTTGGCATAAAGGAAATCGGGGCGGTTCACGGAGGGATCGGCAAGGGCGTCGAAGGGGCCGGTGCAGACGATGCCTTCGGCCTCCTGCAGGGGAACGCGCTCGATCGTGGGGGCGTCGGGCAGGATTTCCATCGGCTCGAAGAAGGTCAGATCGTGGGGTTCGCCGATGAAATAGACGCGGGTGCCGACCGCGCCCTCGAACATGGCGGCGCGGGCGCTGTCGCCCGAGGTGACGATCACGTCCCAGCAATCCTCGGGCACGTCCATGCGGGCGAGTTGCCGGGCGACGCTGGCGCGCGGGCGGGGGGCATTGGTCAGAAGCACCACGGTGCCGCCGCGCGCCTTGAAGCGGCGCAGGGCGTCGACCGCGGCGGGATAGGCGGCGACGCCGTTGTGGAGGCACCCCCATAGGTCGCAGAGCACCACGTCATAGCGTTCGGCGATCTCGTCGAGCGAGGTCAGGATCGTGGTCATGGCGCGCCTTTCGGGGGAAGGTGGGGCAAGACCCCGCACGGGGTCTTGCCAAGAGTTTTCCAAAACTCTTGCCCGTCAGAGGGCGAGGACCGGGATGATCTGCTTCTTGCGGCTCATCACGCCGGGCAGGACGACGGTGTCGCCGGTGGCGGTGGCGCCAAAGCTCTTTTCGGCCAGGGTGCGGACAAGGTCGTTCGGAACCAGAAGCGTGGCTTCCTCGTTCAGGATGTCCACGACGAACAGAAGCACCTGGTCGACGCCATCCTCGGCGGCGACATCGGCCATGCTGGTCATCAGGCTGTCCTTGCGGTCGAGCACGACCTTGGGCGCTGTGGTTTCCAGCACGCTGACGCGGAACCTGGTGCCCGCGACCTCGTATTCCTTGCTGTCCATGCGCAGAAGCTCGGCATCCGAGAAGGCGGACACGTCGGACTTGGCGGCGAACATCTCGGCCGCGTAGTCGGGGATCGAGAGGCCCAGCTCGCCCGCCAGCGTCTCGGCCAGCGCCTTGTCGGTGGGCGTGGTGGTGGGGCTGCGGAACTCCAGCGTGTCCGACAGGATGCAGGACAGCATCGTGCCCTTGACCCAGTCGGGCATCTTCGCGGCATCTGCGCCCATCAGGTCGTGCATGATGGTGGCGGTGCAGGCCAGCGGGCGCACGGTGATGTCGATGGGCCCCTTGGTTTCCAGTCCGCCGACCAGCTTGTGGTGGTCGATGATCGCCTGGATATCCAGCGCGTTGACGTTGGCGGGGAGTTCGGCGGGGTTGTTGGTGTCGACGATCACCACGGGCGTGCCGTCGTCGATGGCGTCCACGATGGCGGGCTTGGGCAGGTCCCAGCGGGTCAGGACAAAGGCGGCCTCGGTGTTGGGTTCGCCCAGAAGGACGGCCTCGGCCGGGGTGCCACGTACCTCGTTGAGGTACCAGGCCCAGATGATGGGCGAGCCGGTGGAATCGGTGTCGGGGGCCTTGTGGCCGAAAACCTTGGTGGTCATGTGCATGCGTCCGGATTGGTGTGGCGTTTCCCGCGCCTCTTAGCGAAGCGGCGCGGGATTGTCAGGCCCCGGAATTGCCGCAGCGCGGCAAGGGGTCATGCGGTCGGCGCATGGCTTGCCCTAGCCGTTCTGCCGCGCGGGCGGGGTGCGGTCGGCAAGGCGCGCCCCGATCCAGGCGGCAAGGCGGCGCAGGCCGATGCCGGTGCGGAACTCGAATTCCTCGTAGTGGAAGGCGCGGGGGGTGACGCTATGCCGGGCGAGGCCCTGTTGCAGGGCGCGGCGCAGGGTGGCGGGGCCGCAGAAGGCCACGCGCGCGCCGGCGGGATCCGTGGTTTCGGCGATGCGCTCTGCCGTCAGCCTGTGGCCCTGCTCCGAGGCCACCAGGGTCAGGGTCAGCGCGGGATGTGCGGCGGCGGCGCGCATGCGGTCGAGGTGAGGGGCCCCGGCCTCGGACCGGACGGCCCAGAACAGGTGGATGGGGCCCGTCTGTTCGGGGCCAAGCGCCTCGGCCCAGGCCAGGAACGGGGTGATGCCGATGCCGCCCGCGATCCAGATCTCGGGCCGCGTGCCGTCGCGCCGGGTGAAGCGGCCGAAGGGCCCCTGCACCTGTGCGGTCGTGCCGGGCACGACGGCTCGGGGCAGGCGGGCTGTCCAGTCGCCAAGGGCCTTGGCGGTGATCTGAAGGCTGCCGTCCACCGCCACGGGTGCGGACAGGGTGAAGGGGTGCGGTTCCGACAGGCCGGGCGCGTCGAAGGAGACGACCGCGAACTGGCCGGGCCGTGCGGCGAAGCGTGTCTTGCCCTTGGGGACCAGCGTGATGGCCGTGGCGCCACCGGTGTCCCGCACATCGCGCACGGAATAGGCGCGGCGCCGCGGCGGCAGCAGGGTGACGGCATAGGCCAGAAGCCCCGCGATGCAGGCCGCCGCGATGTAGAGGCCCAGCGGATCGCCCACGGCAAAGGGCTTCTGGATCAGCAGGAAATGGATCGCGCCGGCGGCAAAGAAGGCGCCCATCGCCTTATGCGTCCATTTCCACAGGTGATACGGAATGAAGGTGGCGACCGAGATCACCGCAAGGATCAGAAGGCCGTAAAGGCTCAGCTCTCCCAGGGTTTCGCCCAGTTCGTTGAGTGCGCTCTGGCGGCCGAGCGCGTCCATCTCGGCGTCGATCGTGTCGTGCAGGAGGATCGCGGCCATGGCGGCGACGCCCGACCACTTGTGCAGGACATAGACGCGGTCGAGCCCGCCGAACACGCTTTCCACGCCGGGCGCGCGCGTGGCCCAGACCTGGGCCCAGGCCATCAGGATCAGCGCGACCGCGCCGATGTACTGGCTGAAGAGCGCCACGGAATCGCGCACCTGCGGCAGGCTGGCGAACAGCGCGCCGGGGATCACGACGGCCGTCAGGATCAGGACGGCGAGGCCGGTGAGTTTCATCGTGTGGTCCTTCGGTCCGGGTCAGGTTGGTTCGGCGCGGGCCGGGATGAGTTCCTCGGCGATCAGGTCGTCTAGAAAGAGGCTGAGCAGTTCGAGGCGTCCCGACACCCCGGCCTTGCGGTAGAGCGCGGCGCATTGCGCCTTGACGGTGCCCAGTTTCGTGGCGCGCAGTTCGGCCATGTCGGCGATGGCATAGCCCTTGATGGCGAGGATCGCGATATCGCGTTCGGCATCGGTCAGGCCCCATTCGGAAAAGCGGGTATCCAGCAGGTCGGCGAAGGCGCCCGAGGCGACCTTGAGCTGATCCGCCATGCGGGTCTGGCGGCGCAGGAGCCGCAGAAGCTCGCTGCCGGTGAAGGCAAGGCCTAGGACCAGCGCCAGGGTGACCAGCGCCTCGACCACGTCATGATCGGTCAGGCCCGTGCCGGTGTCGATGTCGTCCAGCGCGGTGCCGGTGCCGAAGACGTCAAGAAGCACGTCGAGGGCGAAATAGCCGGTGCAAAGCGCCTGGATCGCGAAAAGCCCCCAAAGCATGTGCGCGCGTGTCATGTCCGCGTCTCCGTTCCGGTGCGGGGGCGGCGCGCGGGCCGCCCCCGGTGCTGCGTTGGATCAGCGGTCGTCGCTGTCCTTGCCGTCGTCGTCGTCGCGATCGTCGTCATCGCGATCGCTGTCGTCGTCGTGGTCGTCGTCGCCGTCATCGTCCAACTCGATCCCGGTCACCATACCGGACGACCGCGCGACCTCAATTTCGAAAAGGGTGCCGTCCATGCGGGCGTCGATCTCGTATTCGTCGTGGTCGGTCTCGATCTTCAGGACCTCGTAGCCCTGCGCGGCCAGCGCGGCCGAGATCGCCTCGGGGCTGGTGCCCGCGGTGTCTCCGACATTGATGGCCGCGATGGCGGCGCCGGGGATCATCAGGGCGGCGAGAAGGGCGGGTTTGGTCAGTCCGGTCATGGTATGTCCTTTCGAGGGTTGGTTTCGCGTGTTGGCGTCGCATCGCTGCGACCTGCCGGCATCTGGGGCCGGGGGACGGGCCGGATGAATTGGACTTTCGGTCGGTCGGGGCAGCCTAGGCCGAAGGTTTATCGCCATTCCGGGCGCTGACAGGGGCGTGGGGCGATGCTAGGACGCGGCATGGCAGGCCCCCGCGAGACAGAGCTTTACCCGCCCGTGAAGGCGTTTCTGGAAGGGCAGGGCTATGTCGTGAAGGCCGAGGTCGGCGGTGCCGACGTGGTGGCCTGCCGGGGCGACGAGGACCCGGTGATCGTGGAGCTGAAGACGGGCTTCTCGCTGGCGCTGGTGCACCAGGGCATCGCGCGGCAGACGGTGACGGACTGGGTTTACCTTGCGGTGCCGCGCCCTGCGGGGGCAGGCGCGCGCAAGGGCATGCAGGCGAACGTGGCGCTGTGCCGGCGGCTGGGGCTGGGGCTGTTGACGGTGCGGCTGCAAGACGGGCATGTGGAGCCGCTGGTGGACCCTGGCCCCTATGCGCCGCGCAAGTCCGCCGTGCGGCGCGGGCGCCTCTTGCGGGAGTTCGCGCGGCGCGAAGGCGACCCGAACACCGGCGGCGCGCATCGCGCCAAGATCGTGACCGCCTACCGGCAGGATGCCCTGCGCTGCGCCGCGCAACTGTCGGCGGGCCCGGCGCGCGGGGCCGAGGTGGCGGCTGCGACCGGCGTGACGCGGGCCACGCGGATCATGGCCGACGATCACTATGGCTGGTTCGAGCGCGTCGCGCGCGGGGTCTATGCACTGACACCCGCCGGCGCGGCGGGGCTGGCGCAGTGGGGTGTGCCCCCGGCCGGGAGCACGGACGGCACCGATTGATGACGATTCTGGGCAACGGGAGTGTTGACAGGCCC
>JAUIIC010000161.1 GCA_030431935.1 Alphaproteobacteria bacterium
TGGAATCCAGCCCCATCTCCTCGGTGAAGAAATGCGGCGCCATCAGCACGATGCCGCGCACCCGGAAATCCTCGACGCTGCCCGCGTGGATCGCGGCGATCGTCGCGCCGTCCGAATGGCCCATCAGTACGGCCTTTTCCACGCCCACGGCATTCAGCACCTGCGGCAGCACCTCGACCGCCTCGCGCGTCATGTAGTCCAGCGGGCGCGGCACCACCGCCGCCCCCGACCGGCCATAGCCCGCGCGCGAGTAGGCGAAGACGCCGAACCCCGTCGCCTCGGCCAGCCGCTGCGGGAAATCCCGCCACAGCGCCAGGCAGCCCAACCCCTCGTGCAACAGCACGATCGTCGGCGCCGCATCCGGCGCGGGGCCCCAGCAGGCGCATTCCAGTGACGTGCCGCCCGCCTCGATCCGCTGCGCCGCGCCGGGGGTCCACTCGAACGCCATCACGCGCCCTCACGCAGCTTGAAACGCTGGATCTTGCCCGTCGCCGTCTTGGGCAGGTCGTCCACGAACTCGATCCAGCGGGGATATTTCCACTTGCCGATATGGCGCTGGACATGCGCCTTCAGCGCCTCGGCCACGCCCTCCGCGCCCACGCCGTCCTTCAGCACGACATAGGCCGCGGGCTTTTCCAGCCCCTCGTCGTCGCGGCGCGGCACCACGGCGGCTTCCAGCACGGCGGAATGGCTGATAAGCGCCTGCTCCACCTCGAAGGGCGACACCCAGATGCCAGAGACCTTGAACATGTCGTCCGTGCGCCCGCAGTAGACGAACCGCCCGTCCTCGCGCTGAACGTACTTGTCGCCGGTACGCGTCCAGTGGCCCTCGAAGGTGGCGCGGCTTTTCTGGCGCTGGTTCCAGTAGCTTTCCGCCGCCGAGGCGCCGCGCACGATCAGCTCGCCCACCTCGCCCGGCGCCACGTCCTGCCCGGCCTCGTCGACCAGCCGCACCTCGTATCCCGGCACCGCCCGCCCGCTCGTGCCATAGACCACGTCGTCGGGCGTGTTCGACAGGAAGATGTGCAACAGTTCGGTCGAGCCGACCCCGTCAATGATATCCACCCCCCACAGGATCGCCCAGCCCTTGCCCACCTCTTCGGGCAGCGCCTCTCCGGCGGAAATGCAGCGGCGCAGCGGCGCGTCGGGCACCCGGCCCTCGGCCTGCATCTTGTGGACCATCGCGGCGTAAAGCGTCGGAACCCCGCAGAAGATCGTGGGCTTCGTGCGCTCCATCACCTCGGCCATGCTGTCGGGCGTGGGCCGCCCGTTGAACAGGATCGTCGTGGCGCCCACCGCCATCGGAAAGGTCATGCCGTTGCCCAGCCCGTAGGCAAAGAACAGCTTGGCCGCCGAGAAGATCCGGTCGCCCGGCTCGATCCCCAGCACCTGCGCGCCATAGGTATCCGACGTGGCCTTGAGGTTGCCGTGCAGGTGGCGCACCCCCTTGGGCTGGCCCGTGGACCCCGAGGAATAAAGCCAGAAGGCGCATTCGTCGGCGCTGACCGGGATCGCCTCGCGCCGGTCGCTGCCCGCCAGTTCCGAGGCGAAGTCCAGCATCCCGTCGGGCGTCTCGCCGCCGATGACAAAGATCTTCTCGATATGCGGATGCCCGGCCAGCAGCGGCTGCACCACAGGCAGCAACTCGTGCGACACGAAGAGCGCCCGCGCGCGGCAATCGGTCAGGATCAGGTCATAGACGTCCGTGCCCAGCAGCGTGTTGAGCGCCACCGGCACCACGCCCGCCTTCAGGCAGCCCCAGAAGATCAGCGGAAACTCGATCTGGTCCAGCACCAGAACCGCCGCGCGGTCCTCCTGCCGCAGCCCGTGGCGGGCCAGCATCCCCGCGACGCGCCCCGTCTCCTCGGCCAGCGCGCCATAGGTGATCTCGCGCCCCGCGCCGAAGCCCTCGACAAAGGCGGCGCGCGCCGACGCCGGCCCTGTCGCATGACGGTCCACGAAATACAGCGCCGCGTTCTGGTTATCGGTCGTCATCGGTCCTCCCAAACCCTTGGGGCGCCTCGGTCGCCCGCGCGATCAAGGGCTGCCGCCCGAGTCGCCTTGTGTCATATAATGCATATGCGGATGAAACATGCAAGTTTCCAGCACACCTCCGCCGGTCGGCGTGGAGCGCATGAGTTTTAGTCTTTTATTTTCAGGTGATTAAAGAGAAACAGCGCCCCGAATGAACACGCCGAACCGCCGTTGGACGCGAATTATTCCGCATCACGAAAGCCGAAAAAGGCGCCATCAGCGCCCATGTCTGCACTATATTGCAAATCAGTCCTCGGCGAATCCCAACGCCGTGCGCAGCTCGGCGGTGCTGCCCGCCGCCATGCGCCCGTCGCGGCGCACGAACACGCCGCGCAACTCGTGACCCTGCACGCAAAGCCGGTCTTCCTGATACCCGGCATAGGCCAGCCGCAGGCTGCGCGTCGTCCATGCGTCCACACGCATTTCCAGCCGCAGAACGGTGTTCTCCAACACCGGCGCACGGAACTGCGCGCCGGCGTCCATCAGGCCAAGCCCCTGCGCATCCAGCCGTTCGCACAGCGCCCGGTGCCCACCCGCGCGCACATGCATGAAATCGTGAAAACAGCGGTCGAACCAGCGAAAGAAGTTCGGATAGAACACGATGGCCGCCGGATCGCAGTCGCCGAAGGTGACGGGAATCTCGATAACGTGGTCGGGCGCACTCATGACCGTCTCCTTGCCGATGACACCCGCTGATTGCGCCGCCCCCGCGCCCCGGTCAACCCCCCGCGCCCGAAACGAAGCGCCGCAGCGCTACCGCTTCGGACCCCGCCGGGTCCAGCGCCGCCGCGTCGGTCGACACCAGCGTCACCACCGCCGCCGCCTGTCCCTGCAGGTCCAGTACCGGCGCGGCCAGCGCCCGCAACCCCGGTATGAAATCCCGGTCCGCCAGTGCCAGCCCCGCCGCGCGCACCCCCGCCTGGAAGGCCGCGATCCCGCCCGCAGGCAGCGCCTCGCCCCCCTGCGCCATGGCCTCGGCCACCACGCGTTGGGGCAGCCAGCCGGCAAAGGCCCGCCCCGTGGCCGATCCCAGAACCGGCAGCACCGATCCCACGCCCAGCGCCGTCACCAGCGGGCGCCGCGCCCGTTCCCAGCGCACCACCACCGGCCCCGCGACGCCCCAGACCGACAGCATCGCCGTGGCGCCCGTCTCGTCCACCAGCGCCGCCAGCCCGTCCGCCGCCCGGTTCACCGGGTCGATCCGCGCCACCGCCGCCAGCCCCACCCGCGCTGCCATCGGCCCCAGGTCGTAAAGGCCGGAACGCCGGTGATCGACCATGCCGGTTTCCACGAAGCTGGCCATGTAGCGATGCACCTTGGCCGCCGGCATCCCCACCCGCGCCGCGATCTCGGACAGGGCCATCGGCCCGCCGCCATCTGCCAGAGCCGACAGGATGCGCACCGCCACCTCCACCGATTGCACACGCCCGCGCGCGCCGTTCTCTGCCATTGCCGTCACCCCTTGGGATTGACTTGAATTACGCATAACGTAACTAATTACGTCAAGACGACTCGGGGAGGATCACATATGCGCATCGCGATCGCAGGCGCCGGGCCGGCGGGGCTTTATGCCGGAATCCTGAGCCGCCGTGCCCGCCCCGACATCGAGATCGACATCCTCGAACAGAACCCCCGCGACGCCACCTTCGGCTTCGGCGTGGTGTTCTCGGACGAGGCGCTGGGCTTTCTGCGCGCCGACGATCCCGAGACGGCGGACCTGATCGAACCGCACATGATGCGCTGGTCCGACATCCACGTCGTCCACCGGGGCGAGCGTATCGTCATCGACGGCGTCGGCTTCGCCGGCATCGGGCGGCTGGAACTTCTGCAACTTCTCCAGAACCGCGCCGCCGCGCTGGGTCTGCACCCTCGCTACGAAACCCGCCTCGACGATCCCGCGACACTCGACGCCGACCTTATCATCGCCGCCGACGGGCTCAACTCGGTCATCCGCGGCGCCGACCCCGCAGCCTTCGGCGAAACGCTCACCCACCAGAACAACCGCTTCGTCTGGTATGGCTGCGACCGCAACTTCGACGCCCTGACGCAAAGCTTCATCGACACCCCCGCGGGCCGGATGAACGCGCATCACTACAGCTACGCCAAGGGCCGCGGCACCTTCATCATAGAGATGACGGCAGAGGTCTTCGCCGCCACCGGCTTTGCCGACATGGCCGAACCCGACTACCGCGCCACCTGCGAAGCGTATTTCGCCGACACCCTGCAAGGCGCGCGGCTGATCCCCAACAACTCCGTCTGGCGCCGGTTCCCGAACCTGTCCTGCTCCCGCTGGCACGCCGGAAACCGCGTTCTGGTTGGCGATGCGCTGCACACCGCGCATTTCTCCATCGGTTCCGGCACCCGGCTGGCGCTGGAGGACGTGATCGCCCTTGTCCGCGCGCTGCGGGACAGCGACTGGACCGTCGATGCCGCCCTGCCCGCCTACCAGCAGGCCCGCCAGCCGATCCTTGAGAAACTGACCGCCGCCGCGCGCCGCTCGTCGGACTGGTACGAGGCCTACGACAGGCACATGGACCTTGCGCCCTGGCCCTTCGCCCTGTCCTACATCCGCCGCGCCGGTCGCCTGTCGCCCGACCGCCTGCGCGGCCTCGCCCCCCGCTTCACCGCCGCGCTGGAACAGCGCGGCATCCCGCTGGAGGCCGCATGACCGCCCCGCTTGCCGATCTCGCCGCCTCGGTCGGATTTACGCTCCCCGGCACCTACAACGCCTCGCGGCTTCTGTGGGACAACCTTGCAAGGAACGCCGACCGCCCCGCCGTGATCCACGACGACGGCACGCTCAGCTATGCCGACCTGACGGCGCTCGCCGCCCGCTACGGCGACCGGCTGCGCCAGACCTGCGCGCCGGGCGACCGGGTGCTGATGGTGATGGACGATGAACCGGCCTATCCCGCCGCCATCATGGGGGCGATGCGCGCGGGCCTCGTGCCCATGCTCATCAACACCCTGTCGCCGCCCGACCTGATGCGCTTCTTCCTCGAAGACAGCGGCGCCACCGCCGCCGTCGTCGGCCGCGCCTTCGCCGCGCAGTTCGACACTGCGTTGACAGAAAACACCGCCTGCCGCGAAACCCTCATCGCCGACCTGCCCCTGACGGGCCCCGCGCCCGACCTGCCCGAACATCCCACCACCCGCCGCGACATGGCGTTCTGGATGTATTCCTCGGGCTCCACCGGGCGGCCCAAGGGCGTGGTCCACAAGCACGAGGATCCCGCCTACACCGCCGCCACGTGGTCGGCGGACGTGCTGAAGCTGACGCCCGACAGCATCTGCTTTTCGGTGCCCAAGATCTACTTCGCCTACGGCTTCGGCAATTCCGTCACCTTCCCCATGGCCGCCGGCGCGGCCTCGGTCCTCTTGACCGGGCGGCCCGACCCCGCGCGCGTCTACGACGCCATCGCCCGTCACCGGCCATCGCATTTCTTCGGGCTGCCCACGCTTTACACCGCGCTTGCCCGCCACCCCGCCGCCGACACCGCCGACCTGTCGTCGGTCCGCCTCTGCCTGTCCGCCGCGGAAATCCTGTCCGCCGACATCGCCGGCGCCTGGCGCGACCGCTTCGGGCTTGAGATCGTCGAGGGGCTGGGCTCGACCGAGATGCTGCACATCTACCTGTCGAACCGCCCCGGCGCCACGCGGCAGGGCTCTGCCGGGCAGGCGGTGCCGGGCTATGCCATCCGGCTGGTGACCCCCGAAGGCACCCCCGCCGCGGCGGGAGAGGACGGCGTGATGCAGGTCGCGGGCCTGTCTGGCGCCGAATACTACTGGAACCGCCCCGACAAGACCGCCGAGACGATGCAGGACGGCTGGCTTCACACCGGCGACCGCTTCAGCATGGACGAAGACGGCTATTACTTCTTCAAGGGCCGCGCCGACGATCTGGTGAAGGTCTCGGGCCAGTGGGTCTATCCGATGGAAATCGAACTGGCGCTGAACGAACACCCGGAGGTGCAGGAAAGCTGCGTTCTGGCGATCACGCTGGACGACCAGCGCACCACCATCGCCGCCGTCGTCGCACCCGCCGCCGGGACCACGCCGGGGCCAGAGCTTGCCCGCCGCCTGCAGGACTTTGCCAAGGCGCAGCTTCTGCCCCACAAGTACCCCCGCGACATCCGGTTCCTGGGCACGCTGCCCAAGACCGGCACCGACAAGATCGACCGCCAGGCGCTGCGCCGCCTGGTCCAGCCCCCGGAGGATGCAACATGATCGAGGCCCCCGCCAACACCGCCGAACGCGACGCCTTCTATGCCGCCATCGAACCGGAATCGATGCGCGCGCTCTGGTCCGTGATGGGCGCGATCATCACGCCCGAACCGAAATCGAACTGCCGTCCGGCGCTCTGGCGCTATGACAGCGTCCGCGCCCGCCTGATCGAGGCCGCCGGCCTCATCACCGCGAAAGAGGCCGAGCGCCGCGTGCTCATCCTGGAAAACCCGGGGCTGAAGGGCACGTCCAAGGTGACGACCTCGCTTTACTGCGGCGTCCAGCTGGTGATGCCCGGAGAGGTCGCGCCCGCCCATCGCCACACGCAATCGGCGCTGCGCTTCGTGCTGGAAAGCGCAGGCGGCTTCACCGCCGTCGGTGGCGAGAAGACCGAGATGAAGTTCGGCGATTTCGTCATCACGCCCAACTGGGAATGGCACGACCACGGCAACACGTCCGACGCGCCGATCCTCTGGCTCGACGGGCTCGACATCCCGATCGTGCAGTTCTTCGACGCCAGCTTCGCCGAGGGCTACGGCGATGACCAGCAGCCCATCACCCGGCCCGAGGGCGACAGCTTCGCCCGCTACGGCGCCAACATGATGCCCCTGGGCTACGAGCGCGCCGTGCCCGTCAGCCCGATCTTCAACTACCCCTACGAGCGGTCCCGCGAGGCGCTGGAACGGATGAAGGCCGCCGCCGAATGGGACCCCTGCCACGGGCTGAAGATGCGCTACGTCAACCCCGTCGACGGCGGCTGGGCGATGCCCACCATCGGCACCTGCCTGCAACTCTTGCCCAAGGGCTTCACCACCGCGCCCTACCGCGCCACCGACGCCACGGTCTTCGTGGGCGTCGAGGGCTCGGGGCGCGCGCGCATCGGCGCGGAGACATTCGAATGGGGCCCCCGCGACGTCTTCGTGGTGCCCTCCTGGCACGAGGTGGTGCACGAGGCGGACGAGGACGCGGTGCTGTTCTCCTACTCCGACCGGCCGGTGCAGGAAAAGCTCGGCCTCTTCCGCGAGCGGCGCGGGAATCACTGAGCTTTCGGTTTCGGATCGCTTCGCGATCCGACCGATGTGGGGGCTCTGCCCCCACACCCCCGGAGTATTTGTGAACAGAAGAAGGGGTCAGAGGCCCAGTTCGGCCCGGATCGCGGCGCCATCGGCATCGCGGGCGGGGGGCGGCGGCGGATCGGCGGGCACCTGCCCGTCGAAGCGGGGCGCGGCGCGGGGTTGCAGGCGCCGGGTCGCGGCCCAGGTGCCGCGCGCGGCCATGTGCGGGTCGGCGCGCGAGGCCTCGGGCGACAGGACCGGGGCCACGCAGGCATCGCTGCCGTCGAAAAGCGCGGTCCAGTGGTCGCGCGGGTGTCGGGCGAAAAGCCCTGCCAGCCGCGCGGTGGCTTCGGGCCAGGTGGCGGGGTCGTGCTGCCGCGCGAAGGCCGGGTCGTCGGTCAGGCCAAGCCGGTCGAGGAAGATGGCATAGAATTGCGGCTCCAGGCATTGCACGGCGACATGGCCGCCGCAGGCGCAGGCATAGCTGCGCGACCAGTGCGGGCCGTCCAGCATCCCCTGCCCGCGCTGGGGCAGCGCCGCGCCCTCGGCCACCAGCGACAGGACCAGCGCCTGCATGTGCGCCGCGCCGTCGACGATGGCCGCGTCCACCACCGTGCCCCGTCCGGTGCGCGCGGCCTGCAAGAGCCCCGCCAGCATCCCCGCCACGAGGTAGAGGGCCCCGCCGCCGATATCGCCCACCAGCGTCGGCGGGGTCAGCGGCGGCTCTCCGGGAAGCGAGGCGTGCCAGAGCGCGCCCGCCAGCCCGATGTAGTTCAGGTCATGGCCCGCCTGATGCGCGCGCGGCCCGTCCTGCCCCCAGCCCGTCATCCGCCCGTAGACCAGCCTTGGCCGGATCGCGTGGCAGGCCTCGGGCGAGAAGCCCAGCCGTTCCATCACGCCGGGGCGGAACCCCTCGATCAGCCCGTCCGCGGTGCCGATCAGCGCGCGCAGCACGGCGGCGTCGCCCGCGTCCTTCAGGTTCAGCGCGATCGACCGCTTGCCCCGGTCCAGAAGGTTCGGCGCCGCCGCCGCCCCCTTGCGGTGCACCACGATCACCTCTGCCCCCAGTTCGGCCAGCATCATGGCGGCGAAGGGCGCGGGGCCCAGCCCCTCGATCTCGACGATGCGGATGCCTGACAGCATGGACGCCTCCCTTTCGGGCAAAGGCTAGCCTGCCGCCGCCAGCACCGCCAGCGTGTCGGCGGCGATCATCGCCTCTTCGTCGGTGGGAATGATCCGGATCGTCACCGGCGCGCCATCCTCCGAGATCACCGGCGCGCCGCCGTCGTTCCGTGCCGCGTCCAGTCGCAGGCCCAGCCAGTCGAAGCCGTCGCAGACCGCCGCGCGCACCGCCACGGCGTTCTCCCCGATGCCGCCGCAGAACACCAGCGTGTCGAGCCCGCCCAGCGCCGCCGCCATGCCACCGATCTCGCGCCTTATGCGGTGGACGAAATAGGCGATCGCCTGCCGCGCCTCGGGCGTGCCCGCCGCCTCCAGCGCGCGCATGTCGTGGCTGATCCCCGACAGCCCCTTCAGCCCGCTGTCCCGGTAGAGCAGCTGTTCGATCTCGGCCGCGCTCATCCCCTTTTCGCCCATCAGGTACAGCACCACGCCCGGGTCAAGCTGGCCGCAGCGGGTGCCCATCGGCAGCCCGTCAAGCGCGGTGAAGCCCATGGTCGAGGCCACGCTTTGCCCGTCCTTCACCGCGCACATCGAGGCGCCGTTGCCCAGGTGGGTGATGATGACGCGGCCCCGGGCCTCGGCGGGGGCGATGCGGGCCAGTTCGCCGCTGACATAGGCATAGGACAGCCCGTGAAAGCCGTAGCGGCGGATGCCCTCGTCATAAAGATGCCGCGGCAGGGCATAGGTGTCGGCGACCCATGTGTGGGCCCGGTGAAAGGCGGTGTCGAAGCAGGCCACCTGCGCGGCGCCGGGAAAGGCGGCGCGCGCGGCGGCGATGCCCGCCATGTTGTGCGGCTGGTGCAAGGGCGCCAGCGGGCGCAACGCATCCAGCGCGGCGAAGACGGCGTCATCCACGGCCACGGGCGCGGCATGGTCCGGCCCGCCATGCACCACCCGATGCCCCACGGCGGAAACGGCCCCCTCGGCCCGTTCGTCCAGCAGGGCGAGGATCAGGCGCAGGGCGGCGGCGTGGTCGGGCGCCTCTTCGGCGGTCAGGGCGCGGTCGGCGACCACCGCGCCACCCGCCCTGGCCACGAGGCGCGGCGCGGCGCCCAGCCCCTCGACCTGCCCGCGCAGGTGCTCGCGCGGCGGCGTGCCCGGCTCGAACAGCGCGAACTTGATAGAGGACGACCCGGCGTTGACGGTCAGGATCAGGCCGCCCCTTGCCCCGCTCAATGCCCCGCCCGCCCGGTCTTCTGCCGCCAGTCCTGGTACAGCGCGGCGATGGCGCAAGAGGCCAGCCGCGCCTTTTCCCCGTCCGAGCGGCTGGTCAGGATCACCGGCACCGCCGCGCCCAGCGCGATGCCCGCGGCCTC
>JAUIIC010000162.1 GCA_030431935.1 Alphaproteobacteria bacterium
CCCTTCGTCTGCGTGGCCGACTGGCGCGAGGACGGCACGCTCGACGTCACCTCCAGCGTCCAGAACCCGTTTCCCCTGCGCAAGGAACTGGCCCGCATCTTCCGCGTGCCGGAGAACCGGATCACCGTTCGGGTGCCCTATCTCGGCGGCGGCTTCGGCTCCAAGAACAACTGCAAGACCGAGCCCCTTGCGCTGATGCTGTCGCGCATGGCGCGCCGTCCGGTGCGCTTTGCCATGACGATGGAAGAGGGCTTCCTGACCAACACCCAGCACGCCGCGATCCTGCGGGTGAAGACCGGCGTGATGGCCGACGGCACGCTGGTGGCGCGCAAGGCGCGCATCAGGCTGGATGCCGGCGCCTATTCCGACGCCAGCCCGCTGGTCGCCGAAAAGGCGGGCTACCGGATTCCGGGGCCCTATGCTCTGCGCCACCTCGATACCGTGTGCTCCTGCGTGATGACGAACACCGCCCCCGCCGGCCCGTTCCGCGGCTTCGGCGGGACCCAGGCGGCCTGGGCCTCGGAAAGCCAGACCGACATGATCGCGCGGCGGCTGGGGATCGACCCCTACGACATGCGCATGAAGAACCTGCTGCACCTGAAACAGCCCTTCGTGCCGGGCGAAAGCGGCGTCGACAGCGACCTGCGCGAGGGGCTCGACCTCGTGGCGCGCGAGATCGGCTATCACGCGCCGCGCGCGCCGGGCCGCGGGATCGGCCTTGCGGTCGGCTTCAAGGATGGCGGCGGCGTGAACAAGCCCGCGCAGGCCCGCGTCAAGGTCTCCACCTCGGGGGACGTGTTCCTGCATTGCGGCACCGTGGAAATGGGGCAGGGCGCGCGCACGGCGTTGTCCGCCGTGGTGGCCGAGGTGCTGGGTTGCCCTCTGGAGCGCGTGGCCTTCCTGCCGCTCGACACCCGCTATACCCCGTTCGATCAGGGCACAAACGCCAGTTCCGGCATCTCGGTCATGGGGCAGGCGGTGGAAAAGGCCGCCGTCGCCGTGCGCGACCAGGTGCTTGGCCTGGCGTCCGAGCTTCTGTCGACCCCCGCCGACCAGCTTGTCCTCGACAACTGGACGGTCCGGCGCGGCAACGAGGCACACGCGCTTGCGCCCATGGTCATGGGCTACTACGGCGGCACCGGGTTCGAGTTCACCGGCGACGGGTTCCACAAGGCCGCCAACGACCATGCCGCACCGCTGGAGACCCAGTGCGTGTTCTGGGAAATCGGCTGGGCGGCGGCCGAGATCTCGGTCGACCGGGGCACCGGGCTCATCAAGGTGCACAAGCTGGTGGTCTCGGGCGACGCGGGCCGCGCCATCCACAAGCTGGTGTGCCGCGGACAGGACGAGGGCGCGGCGCTGATGGGCCTTGGCCAGACCCTGTTCGAGCGGATGGTCTATGACGGCGGGCGCCTCGTGAACGGCGAGGCGCTGATGTATCGCGTCCCGCTGGCCGAGGACCTGCCCGAAACCTTCACCGCCATCACCCAGGAACAGGGCCACGGCCCGGGGCCATTCGGCGCCAAGGGCATGGGCGAGGGCGCGATGCTGCCCATAGCACCCGCCATCGCCAATGCGCTGCATGAACTGACCGGCGTGCGCATCACCGAACTGCCGCTGTCGCCCGAACGGGTGCTGGCGGCGCTCGACGCGGCGGGCTGACCGGCCCGCGGCGTCAGCCGACCCGGATCATCTGACCGCTCAGCCCGCTTTTCAGGCAGCGCAGGTAGCCGCGCGCGACCACCTCTGCCGGCAGCTTCTCGAAGCCCGGAAAGGCGGCGTGCGCCGGGGCGGGGGATTCGCGCACGAAGCCGGGGCTCACCACGTTGATCCGCAGGCCCGGCGGAAACTCGGTCGCCGCCGCGCGCACCCATGTCTCCAATGCCCCGTTCACCATGCTCAGCGACGATCCCCCGAGGATCGGCTCGTCGCTGGTGGTGCCGCTGGTCAGCACGACGCAGCCGCCCACCGGCAGCACCTCGCGCGTGGCCAGCGCCAGGTTCACCTGGCCCATCAGCTTGTCGTTGATCCCCAGCCAGTAGCGCGAGGCCGCCGTCGCCGCCGGTGCCACGTCCTTCAGCGCCACGAACTCGGCGCGCCCGGCGGTGCAGACCACATGGGCCAGCGGCCCCGCCTGCGCCAGCCCCGACGCGATGGACGCCGGATCGGTGATGTCGAGCGCCACCTGCGCCTCCTCGATCCCCGCCGTGACGACCTCGAACGTCTCGGCCAGAACCGCGTGAACGGCCTTGCCGATCACCCCCGAGGCGCCCACCAGCAGGACGCGGTCCGCCCCGCCGCTCATCGCGCGGGCCTCATGTCTTTGCCTTCAGCACGTCGCTCAGCATCCGGCCGCCAAGCGACCAGTGCCCCGCCTCGTGCTCGGTCAGCAGCACCTGGATATGGCCGGGATCGGACCCGGTGTTGCGGGCGACGGCCTCTGTCACCTCGCGCACCAGCGCGGCCTTGGCCTCGGGCGTGCGCCCGCCCAGCATGTCGATCCTGACGAATGGCATTCCCGTTCCCCTTCCTGTCCTGCGGACGCGTGCCCGCCTCAGACCATGTCCAGCGTGTCCAGCCGGCCCAATGCGATGCGCACCGAGCGCAGGGTCGAGGCCAGCATCTCGGTGCCCGAGACACCGACCATCGGCTGCCGCTTGACGGTTTCCACGACCGATCCATCCCGACCCACCGCGCGCACCTCGGCGCTGGCATGGTCCAGCGACGGATCGGCGATCAGCACGCCCCGGCACCGTGCGATCCCCACGGTGGCAAGAGCACAGGTCACCATCGTGTTGACGTTGCGGGGAAAGAGCCGGGCGATCTCCTGCACCGGGCCGTCGAAGACCACTGTCTCGCCCGGCCCGAAGGCGGGCGGCGGGCCTGCGTCGGTAAAGTCGATGCTGGCGGGGTGCTTGCGGAAGGTGATCGTCACCTCCTCCCAGATCTCGCGCGTGGAGAGCAGCGATTGCAGCCCCACAAGCGCACCCTTGGGCAGGAGCAGGCGGGTGCCCGCCGCCGTGGCGGCGGCCGTCAGCGCCCCGGCCAGCGTCTCGTCCACCAGGGCCGAGACCGAAACCGGCATGTAGTCCGACCCGGCGAGGATGCCTGCGCCGTGGCGGCGTGTCAGGTCCGGGTGCGCGGCCTCGACGACCAGCGCCGGCGCGCCGGGCAGGGGAAAGGAAAGGTCGCCCAGCCGGTGGTCCGGCGCGACCTCGTCCAGCGCCTCGGCCCGCCGCGCCCAGACAAAGGCCGGGGCCATCCCCAGCGCGGCCGCCGCGTCCGAGCACAGGTAGCGGTAAAGCCCCATGCCGATGAACCCGGCGCCCAGGATGCCCACGCGCATCTCGGAACGTGCCGTCATTCCCGTATCCTCAGCACCTCGCGCCGCCCGGTCAGGCCTGGCAGCGCCAGCATCAGCAGCACGAAGGCCCCCGTCAGGAACTTGAGGTCCGACGGCTCCAGCCCCAGCGCCAGCGCGAAGCTGATGACCTGGTAATAGGCGATGGCGCCCACGATCGGCGCCAACAGCTGCCGCCAGAGTGTGCTGCGCCCGATCAGCGTTTCGCCGACGATCACCGCCGCCAGCCCGTTCAGCAGCACGCCGAAGCCCATGTTCACGTCGGCGAAGCTCTGGTTCTGGGCCATGATTGCGCCGCCCGTGGCGCACAGCCCGCCCGCCAGCCCAAGCCCCAGGATCGTCTGCCGCCAGATCGAGATGCCCTGCGCCCGCGCCATCATCTGGTTCGCCCCCACCGCGCGCAGCGCCAGCCCGGTTTCCGTCTTGAGGAACCATAACAGCAACCCCGCCGCGACCAGCGCCAGCCCCAGGATCAGCGCGATCTGCAACGTCAGGTCCGACGACGACCCGCCCAGCAGCACGTCGAACATGTCATCGAAGGCGAAAAGCGCCGTGTTGGGTTTGCCCATGATACGAATGTTCACGCTGAACAGCATCGTCAGCACGATGATCCCGCACAAAAGCGTGTTCAGCCGCAATCCCAGGTGGATCAGCGCCGTCGCGCAGCCCGCCACGCATCCCGCCGCCAGCGCCAGCAGCGTCGCGCTGATCGGGTCGAGCCCGGCCGCGATGCTGGCCGCCGCCACGGCGCCACCCAGCGGGAACGACCCCTCGGCGGTCAGGTCGGGAAAGGACAGCATCCGGAAGGGCAGCATCACGCCAAGGGCCACGAAGCCGTAGATCGCCCCCTGCAAGAGGGTGATCGGCACGAGGTTCAGGAAACTGCCGATGATCTCGCCCACGAAACCTTCCCTTCAGACCAGAAGCATCTTGTCGTCGACAAGGTGGAACCGTTCGATCAGCGCCTCGACGGTCAGCGACCGTTTCTCGGCGCCCGCGGCCTCGAAGATGATCTTGCCGTCCATCATCATGACCAGTCGGTTCCCGTGGTCGATCGCGTGCTGCATGTTGTGCGTCACCATCAGCGTCGTCAGCCCGTCACGTTCGACGGCGTCGACCGTGGCCTCCATCACCGTCGCGGCGGTGCGCGGGTCCAGCGCCGCGCAATGCTCGTCCAGAAGCAGGACCCGCGGCGCGGTGACAAGCGCCATCGCCAGCGCCAGCGACTGCCGCTGCCCCCCCGACAAAAGCTCGACCTTCTGGTCCATCCGCTCCTCGAGCCCGAGGTTGAAGACCGCCACGGCGTCGCGGAAGCTGCGCCGCCGCGTGTCGGTCAGGGCCAGGCCCAGCGTCCTGCGGCGCCCGCGCGCAAGCGCGAGCGCAAGGTTCTCCTCGATCGTCATGCCGCCGGCGCTGCCCGCCAGCGGGTCCTGGAACACGCGGGATATCAGCCCCGCCCTCCGGTGGGGCGGGCGGCGCGTGACATCGGTCTCGTCGATCCACACGCTGCCCGCATCCGGCATCACCTCGCCCGCGATCGCGTTGAGCAGGGTCGACTTGCCGGCGCCGTTCCCGCCGATCACCACCGCGAAATCGCCTTCGTCCAGCCGCAGCGAGACATCGTTCAGCGCATGCCGTGCGCTGGGCGTTCCGCGATAGAACGTCTTGTCCAGGGTCCTGACGTCGATCATGCCGGCGTGCCTGGGCCCGGCCTCACTCGACCACGCAATCGCAACTCGCCAGTGCGTCTGGCAGCGTCATGCCCGCCGCCTCCAGCCGCTTCGCGCTGATGAGCGGGATATGCTCGTTGATCGCGGGGCGGCTGTTCGAAAGCTCGGACGGCTTGGCGCCGTTCAGGATCTCGGCCGCCAGAAGCCCGCTGTTGTAGCCCACCTGCTCCCACGAGATCGAGACAGAGGCCAGCACGACATGCTCGCGCACCGCGGGGTGCGAGGCGTTGATGATCGGCACGCCCATCCGTTCGGCCGCCGATGCGGCGGCGGGCAGCGCGGGCTGCAAGAGGCTGGACGACGGGACATAGATGAAATCGACCCCGTTCAGCGCCATGGTGCGCTGCTGGATGTCGTTGACCGATTCCACGCCCTCGGCCTTGAACTCGATGCCGGCCGCGGCCGCCACCTCGCGCGCCTGGGCAAGCTGGGTCGTGTCGGCGACGTCGCCGGGGTTGTAGAGCATCCCCATGCTGCCCATCTCACCCAGCAGATTGCCGGCGAAATCCAGCACCGCCTCCAGCGATTGCATGTTCGACGCGCCGACGAAGCGGTCCGATCCCTTGTCCCAGCTGGGGACGACGCCAGCCGCAACCGGGTCCGTGACGACGGTAAAGACGATCGGTATCGACTTGTCCTCGACAAGGTTCATCGCGGCCTGGGTGATCGGTGTCGTGATGGTCAGCATCAGGTCTGGGTCCCGCGCCTCCAGGCTGCGCAGGATCTGCGGCACCAGCGACGGGTCGAAGTTGCCGTGGGCATATTCGTATTCGACGTTCTCGCCCTCGACGAATCCCTTGTCGGCAAGTGCCTTCTTGAAGCCCTCGATCGCCTGGTCCAGCGTCACGTGCGGCCCGAAGTTGGCGATGGCGATCAGTTTGTCATCGTCCTGTGCCAGGGCCGGCATCGACGCCGCCCCCAGCGATGCCAGTGCGATGATGGCCGCGCCCAGAACGCGGCGGTCGAGTCGTGAAGTCATTGCCGGTCACCCCTGTTGGTATGTGGTGTTTGGCCGGTCGCGCGGATCGGCTTCAAGGTGCGCCCCGGCATGGTCAAAGTGCAGCACGGGTCCCGTTTTCAGTCAATACCATTTGGTATTGAATTGACCGGGGGCCGTCACAGAACCTCTCGCAAGAGGGCCGCGTATCGCTCTGGTTGTTCCATGTTGCCGAGGTGCCCCATGCCGGGCACCACCACCATCCGCGCCGCGGGCAGCCGGTCGGCCAGGCGCTGCATCGCCTTGACCGGGGCCGCCGCATCGTTCGCGCCCGCGATCAGCAGCGCGGGCGTGGTGACCTGCGCCAGCAGCTCGCGCGCGTCGAAGCGCACCAGCGCCGACATCGCGGCCCGGTAGGTCTCGGGCGCGACACGCGACATCGTCGCGATGGCCGCCCGGCGCGCCGCCTCGGGCGCGTCGGGGCCGACCAGGGTGGGGACGAATTCCGCCGCCAGGTCGGCCATGCTGCGCCCGGCGTCCAGCGGTGCGAGCCGGGTGCGCAGGAACTCTTTCTGGAACTCTCCGTCGGGGTTGCCGAAGGCCGCGCTGGTCGCCGACAGCACCAGGTGGCGAAGCCGGTCGGGATGCCGCGCGGCAAAGACCTGGGCGATCATCCCGCCGATGGAATGGCCGACAAGGGTGCAGCGGTCCACGCCCGCGTGATCCAGCCAGCCCGCCAGCGCCGCGACCCAGCCGTCGAAGCCGGGCGCGTCCAGCGGATCGGACCCGCCGTAGCCCGGCATGTCCCAGGCCAGCGCGCGGTGGGTGCGCCCGATCTCGGCCAGTTGCGCGTCCCAGCTGTCCGCGCCGCCGCCGATCCCGTGCAGGAACACCACGGCGGCGCCCCGCCCGCGCTCCTTCCACGCCACCTCGCTCATGACGCGTCGACCAGCGCGCCGTCCCGCACCACCTCGACCCCGTCGAGCGCGATGGTGCAGCCGCCCACCGGCATGTCGAAATGCCCCTCGGTATAGCGCCCGGCGAACTCGTTCGCGCCGGTGGAATAAAGGAAGTTCCCCGCCCAGGCGCGCAACTCGGTGCCGTTGGTGTCGCGCTTGTCGTACATCGCCAGCGCCTCGTAGCGCGCCGCCTCGTTCAGGCCCCAGCCCACGTGGCTGGTGGCATAGGCCTCGCGGTCGCCCCAGGCGGCGAAAGAGCGGCGCATCAACTCGGCATCGGTGCCGTCGCCCTCGACCCGGGTCACGTAGTCCGCCTCGATCGTCAGCGTCACCGGACGCTCCAGGTAGCGCTTGAAGGTCAGGTTGACGTCGCCCGGCGCCAGCACCAGCCGGCCATTGACCGCGCCCGCCGCCGGAAAGGCGATCACGATCCCGCCCGGCATGTGCGACAGCATTCCGGGCCGGTCGGCAAAGCCGTAGACGCCCGCCACCACCGCACCCTCCAGGTCCGCCACCAGGTCGGTGCCGGCGGCGGATGTCACCGTCATCCGCCGCGCCGCCTTCAGCCGCTTGCGCGCGGCGTTGACCTGCTCTTTCAGGGCCTCGTCCGGCAAAAGCCGTTCCAGCGCCTCGGGGTGCTCGTTCGAGATGTTGATGATCCGCGCGCCGCCCTTCAGGATCTCGGGCGTCTCTGGCGCATGCATCAGCCCCTCGACCGTCAGGTCCACCACGATCCCGCTGGCCGCCAGCGCCGCCACCGCCCGCGCGTTGCGTTGCAGCGCCACCGACGCCCCGGTGGATCGCACCGGGACGGGCGCCGACTGCACCGGCGTCGGCATCACGATGTGGAACACGTCCCGCGTGCGCCGCAACAAGGCCAGTTCCGCCAGATGCACGTTCAGCGGGCGCGACTGGGTCTCGGACAGGATCACCGCCCCCTCGCCCTGCCGCACCTGGCACAGCTCGAACAGCCTGTCGAACGTGTCGATCCACTTGGCCTCGATCCGGTCGTTCAGCATCAGGCGTCTCCTGTCTCGGTGCCGCGCAGGGCGCGGCGGTAAAGCTTGCCCGTCGGGCCGGTCGGCAGCGCCTCGTGGATGTGAAACCGCTTGGGGTGCAGCGCGCGCGGCAAGAGCGACTGCGCGGCGAACGCCTCGGCCAGCGCCTCGGCGCTGATCCCCGGTTCGGTTAGCGTCACATGCGCCTCGATCCGCTCGCCCCATTGGGCATCCGCGACGCCCACCACGGCGGCGGCCCGCACCGCGTCAAGCCGCAGGATCGCGGCCTCCACCTCTTCGGCATGCACCTTGATGCCGCCGGTGTTGATCCGGTTGTCCAGCCGCCCGGCCACGTGCACCAGCCCCTCGGGCCCGATCCGCCCCAGGTCGCCGCTGCGCCACCAGCCCTGCGGGAACCGCCCGGCCGTCCGCCCGGGATCGCCGCCGTATCCCACCGACAGGGACGCGCCGGTGACCGCGATCTCGCCCACCTCTCCGGCGGGCAGGTCCAGCAGCGTGTCCGCGTCCGGGTCCACGATGCGCACGTCCGCGCCAGGCACCGGCCGCCCGGCCGCCGCCGCCATGCCGGGGCGCGACAGGTCGGCCTCTGTCGCGACGATCCCCGCCGCGCAGCCGCCCTCGGACGCAAGATGCACGCTGCGCACCTGCGCGACCCGCGCGCAGAGCCGCTCCACGAGGTCCGGCGTTCCCGGCTCGCCCGAGAACATCGCCACCCGCAGGTCGGGCAGGTCCCGCCGCTCAAGGTCCGGCAGGATCATGCGCCACAGCGTCGGGACCAGCGCCGCCACCGACAGCCGCTCTGCCTCCAGCAGGTCCAGGTATGCCGCGATGTCGAACTGCGGCTGGAACACCAGCTTGCCCCGGATCGCAAGGAACGGCAGCACCGTATGCACCCATGCGGCAAAGGAGGGCGCCATCGGCACCGCGATCCCGTCGGCAGGCGACGTCGCCGCATAGACCGGCCCCGCCATCATCGCCGTGGCGCCCAGCGTGGCGTGGCTGTGCATCACCTGCTTGGGCATCCCCGTCGTGCCCGAGGACAAAAGCACGCAGGCCAGCGCGTCGGCCTCGCAGGGGACGGGCGCCATCTCTGGCCCCGCGCCATGCCCCGCCACCTCGTCCAGTCCCACCACCACCGGCCCGGGATCCACCTGCGCGGCCAACCGCGCCGCCCGCTCGATCTGGGTGTCATCGGCCACCAGCACCGAAGGCCGCAATCCCGCCAGCGTCTGCACAAGCCGCGCGTCGGTCTCTCGCACGTGCAGGGCACAGAACGCCCCGCCCGCCGCCAGCGTGCCGAAGACCGCCACCGCGTGATCGGCCGATGGTCCGCACAGGAACGCCACCGTGCCGCCCGGCGCCAGCCCGCGCGCGGCCAGCCGCGCCGCCGACCGGCGCGCCGCCGCGCCCGCACCCGTCCCCGTCAACCGCCGCGCCGGGTCGACGATCAGTTCGGCCTCGCCCGCCCAGCGGCAGGCCGTCTCGAAAAGCCGGCTGAGAGAGGCCGCGCGCCGCATCGGCCCTACAGGTCGCGCCCGATGATGTATTTCATGATCTCGTTCGTTCCCGCGTAGATCCGGTGCACCCGCGCATCGGCCCAGAAGCGCGCAATGGGATAGTCCCACATGTAGCCATAGCCGCCGTGCAGCTGCAGGCAGTCGTCCAGCACCCGGTCGGCCAGTTCGGTCGTCCAGAGCTTGGCCTTGGCCGCGGTCACCGGGTCCAGCACGCCCGCCGCATGGGCCT
>JAUIIC010000163.1 GCA_030431935.1 Alphaproteobacteria bacterium
TCGCGCGTGCCCATGCCGCGCTTGGCCCCGATGGCGCAGATGGCCTTCTGACCGACGCGATGCGCTGGCTCGACGGCGCGGCAGAGGGCGCGGGGGGGCGGCTCGACGCCGCAATCTCCGCGCTCGGTCGCGCGCTGAACGAACTGGGCGAGGCCGAACAGCAGGTGGCCGACACGCTCGACGCGCTCGACTTCGACCCGCGCGACCTCGAAGCGACCGAGGAACGCCTCTTCGCCATCCGCGGCCTTGCCCGCAAGCACGACGTCGCCCCCGATGACTTGGGCAGCTTCGCGGAAGACCTGCGCGAAAAGCTCTCGCGCCTCGACAGCGGGGCGGGGCATATCACCACGCTGGCCCACGCCGTGACAGAGGCCGAGGCCGCCTATGACGCGGCCGCCGGGGCGCTGTCGTCCCTGCGGTCCGAGGCCGCCGGACGCCTCGATGCCGCCATGGCCGGCGAACTGGCCCCCCTGAAGATGGAGCGTGCCAGTTTCCGCACCGACATCGCCCGCGCCGATCCCGGCCCCGAAGGCCGCGACGCCGTGGCCTTTACCGTGGCCACGAACCCCGGCGCCCCGGCCGGGCCGCTCAACAAGATCGCCTCGGGTGGCGAACTCAGCCGGTTCCTGCTCGCGCTCAAGGTTTGCCTGACCGGCGGAAATGCCGCCGTGACCATGATCTTCGACGAGATCGACCGCGGCGTGGGCGGGGCCACCGCCGATGCCGTGGGCCGCCGCCTGGCCGGGCTGGCCGACCGCGCGCAGGTGCTGGTGGTCACCCATTCCCCGCAGGTCGCGGCGCGTGGCCGCCATCACTGGCGCGTGGAAAAGCGCGTGGACGGCGAGATGACCACTTCGGTGGTCACCGCGCTGGCCGATCCCGACCGCGTGGACGAGATCGCCCGCATGCTCTCGGGCGACACCGTGACCGACGAGGCGCGCGCCGCTGCCCGCGCGCTGCTGGCCGGCTGATCCATGCGTGCCGCGATAAAGGCCGGCGAGATCTTTGGCGCGGCGCTTTTCGCGGCGGGCCTGATCCTCGGCATCCTCCGGTCCATCTTTCTGGCGCCCCGCGTCGGAGATCTGCCCGCCGTCGCGCTGGAGCTTCCGGTGATGCTGGTGCTGGGCTGGGTCCTGTCGGGCTGGGTGCTGCGGCGCTGGCCTGTCGGTCCGGGCACCCTGCCGCGCCTCGTCATGGGAGGCGTCGCGCTGGCCGTCGTGATCCTGTGCGAGGTCGTCTTTTCCCGCCTCGTCTTCGACATCCCGCTGTCCGGCGCGCTTGCCCAGCTCGTCACGCCGCCGGGGCTGCTGGGGCTGGCCGGTCAACTGGCCGCCGCGGCGATCCCGCTCTTGCGCCGCGCGGTCTAACTCGTCGGCCCGTTCACCGGCGAAAGCTCTTCGAACACCGGGGTGAAGCCGCCGTCGGGATCGCGCACGATCCGCCAGGCCTGGCCCGCCCGCGGCGCGCCTGCCGCCGTGAACGCACGTGCCAGCGCTTCGGCCATGTCGCGCTCTGGATAACCCGGCCTGCCGTCGCGCCGCCAGTCGGTCAGCGCCCCGGCCGGAGCCCCTGAAAAACAGGCCACGAGGGCCAACACGCCCATGCATTGTCTGATGTGGACAATCCTGTGAGCCATTTTCGGCCCTTCTTCCCTGCCAATTGCAGGAAAGCTATCATTTTCCGGGCCGCATTGCGACCCGGCTGCGCGTCGCCGCGCCGCGCCTGAGTCAATTCAGCCGCACCATCTTGCCCGGGTTCAGGATGTTCAGCGGGTCCAGCGCGCGTTTCAGCGTCGCCATCGTGCCCCAGGCTGCGCCATGCTCGGCGGCCATGTAATCCAGCTTGCCCACGCCGATCCCGTGCTCGCCCGTGGCGGTGCCGCCCATCGCCAGCGCGCGGTCCACCATCCGCCCCGACAGCCGCAGCGCCTCGGTGCGTTCGGCGTCACTGGCCTCGTCGAACAGGATGACCGCATGGAAATTCCCATCGCCCACATGACCAAGGATCGGCCCCTCCAGCGGCGAGGCGTCGATGTCGGCGCGGGTGGCGTTCACCGCCTCGGCCAGCCGCGAGATCGGCACGCAGATGTCGGTGACAAGCGACCGGGCCCCGGGGCGCAGCGCTGCGCAGGCATATGCCGCGTTGTGCCGCATCCGCCACAGGCGCGTACGGTCCTCGGGCTTCACGGCCCAGTCGAACCCGGTGGCGCCATGGGCATTCGCGATCTCGCCAAAGCGTTCGGCGTCCTCGGCCGCGCCCCGGTCGGACCCGTGGAACTCCACCATCAGGTGCGGCACCTCGGGCAGGTTGGCGCCGGCATAGATGTTGAAGGCCCGCGCCGTGGCGGCATCGACGAACTCGATCCGGGCCATCGGGATTCCCATCTGGATCGTCTCGATCACCGCGTCCACCGCCTCGTCGAAGGCGGCAAAGGCGCAGACCGCCGACGACACCGCCTCGGGCTGGCCGTGCAGGCGCAGCGTCAGTTCCGTGGCCAGCCCCAGCGTGCCCTCGCTGCCGACCATCAGCGCGGTCAGGTCATAGCCCGCCGACGACTTGCGCGCCCGCGTGCCCGTGCGGATCACCTGACCGTCGGCCATCACCACCTCCATCCCCATGACGTTGTCGCGCATCGTGCCATAGCGCACCGCGGTCGTGCCCGAGGCGCGCGTCATCGCCATGCCGCCGATCGTGGCGTTCGCGCCCGGATCGACGGAAAAGAACAGGCCCGTCGCCCGCAGCTCCTCGTTCAGCGCCTCGCGCGTGATGCCGGGCTGCACGACGACGTCCATGTCCTCGGCATTGACCGCCAGAACCTTGTCCATCCGCGTGAAATCGACGGTCACCCCGCCCTGGAACGCCTGCGCCTGTCCCTCCAGAGAGGTGCCCACGCCCCAGGGCACCACCGGGCAGCCGTGCCGCGCGCAGATCGAAACAATCCCGGCCACTTCGGCGGTTGTTTCGGGGTAGGCGACGGCATCGGGCGGCGATGGGGGGAAATGGCTCTCGCTGCGCCCGTGCAGGTCCAGATCGCTCTTGGAACGCGTCAGCCGATTGCCTATCAGGTTGAATATCTCGGTAAGCGCGGCGTCGATGGTCATCCTGTCCCCCCCGTGTCAGCCGACAGGACCCTAGGCCAAGCGGGCCGCCTGGGAAAGCCTGACGAAGGGGTGGGGGCCCGCGCCGGAGAAGGCATGGCCGACCCATCGCCGTCACCCTTCGGCCAATCGCTGGCCGAGGCCCGAAAGGGCCTGTCGGAGGCGTGGGAGGTCACCTGCCGCGACGGCCCCCGGCAAGTGGCGTTCTGGTTCATCGCGCTGGCCATCGGGATCGCCGCGGGCTTTGCCGCGCTCTTCTTCCGCAAGGGGATCGAGACGCTTCAAGCCACGCTTTACGGCACCGAGGACATCCTGACGCTGCACAGCTTCGCCGAGACGCTCCCCTGGTACTGGGTGCTGCTGATCCCTGTGGGCGGCGGGCTGGTGGTGGGCGTGCTGCTGAACTGGGGCACCGACGACGGGCGGGTGCGGTCGGTGGCCGACGTGATCGAGGGCGCGGCGCTGAACGATGGCCGGGTGGAAAAGAAGGCGGGTCTGACCTCGGCGCTGGCCTCGCTCATCACGCTCAGCTCGGGCGGATCGACGGGCCGAGAAGGCCCGGTTGTGCATATCGCCGGCCTGATTTCCAGCTGGGTGTCGAACCGGATCAACGCCAATGGCATCACCGGGCGCGATCTTCTGGGTTGTGCCGTGGCCGCCGCCGTCAGCGCCTCCTTCAACGCGCCCATCGCCGGCGCGATCTTCGCGCTGGAGGTTATCCTGCGCCACTTCGCGATCCACGCCTTCGCGCCCATCGTCATCGCCTCGGCGGCAGGCACGGTCATCAACCGGCTGGAATACGGCGACGTGACCGAGTTCGTGCTGGTCGAGGAAGGCGCGCTGGCCTTCTACGTCGAACTGCCCGCCTTCCTGCTGCTGGGGCTGGTCTCGGGGCTGGTGGCCGTTGCCCTGATGCGCACGATCTTCTGGACAGACGACCTGGGCACCGCGCTGCAACGCAAGCTGGGCCTTCATGCCGTGCTGCGGCCCGCCATCGCCGGGCTGCTGCTGGGGGCCATGGCGATCTGGTTCCCGCACATCATCGGCGTCGGCTACGAGACCACGTCCGAGGCGCTGACCGGCAACCTGATGCTGCACGAGGCGGTGATCTTCGCTATCCTGAAAACCGCCGCCGTCGCCATCACCATGGCGGGCCGGATGGGCGGCGGGGTGTTCTCGCCCTCGCTGATGCTGGGGGCGCTGACGGGGTTGGCCTTCGGGCATATCGCCACCGGCATCTTCCCCGAGGTCTCGGGGTCCGAGACGCTTTACGCGCTGGCGGGGATGGGGGCGGTGACTGCCTCTGTCCTTGGGGCGCCGATATCGACCACGCTGATCGTCTTCGAGCTGACCGGCGACTGGCAGACGGGCCTTGCGGTGATGGTCGCCGTCTCGATCTCCACCGCCGTGTCCGCGCGGCTGGTGCACCGGTCCTTCTTCCTGACCCAGCTTGAGCGGCGCGGCGTCCACCTTGCCGCCGGACCACAGGCATATCTGCTGGCGCTGGTGCGCGTGTCGGGCGTCATGCGCCCCGCCGACGACCCGCGCATGGCGTCAGAGGCGCGCTGCCGCGAACTGATCGCAGAGGGTGTCTTCATCGACGCCAACGCAACACTGGAAACGGCAATGCCGGTCTTCGAACGGGCCGGCGTCGCCTTTCTGCCCGTCGTCGCGCCCGGCGAGGCCGACGCGCCCCCGGACCTGCGCGGCGCGCTCTTCCACGTCGATGCGCTCAAGGCCTACAACCGCGCGCTGGCCGCCACCGCCGAGGAAGAACATTCCTGAACCATTGCCCGAAAATTCGCGGCAAGTTCAGCAAAGCAGCGCCCCCGCCCGTTAACCGGACCGAAAGCCGCCGGACAGCATCACCGCTCGCGTCACACCCTGCGACCGTTCGCTGTCCGGAGCCTTGCCATGCCGTCGTTTTCCTCCCAGGCCGATGAATTCCGTTTCCTGACCGCCAACGAGCCGCCGGACGGCGAGGTCGCGATCCTCGGCGATCCGGTGGCCGGCGCGCTGCTTGCCGCGGATCTATCAGATCTTCATGACCCCGACGGGATCGATCCCGCCACGCTGACGCTGCAATGGCTGCGCGACGGTGCCGAAATCCCGGGCGCGACGTCTGCCCTCTATCGCCTGGACGAAGATGACGTCGACGCCGAGATCACGCTGCGCGTCAGCTATGTCGACGGGGGCGGCACGACGGAAACGCTGCAGGTCTCCACCCCGCCCGTGGCCCGGGCCGATGCCCCCGGCGATCCGGCTTCGGTCACGGTGACCATGCCGGGCGACCCCGGCGACCCTATCGTGGTCGATGCCTCGGCGCTGGAAGACCCCGACGGCGTCGACCCTGCGACGATTTCGTACCAATGGACCCGCGACGGCGAGGCGATCGACGGCGCGACAGGGGACAGCTATTCCCTGACCGAGGAAGACATCGGTCACGATCTCGCGGTCACGCTGTCCTATACCGATGGCGCCGGCACTGCCTCGGACATCGAGGTCGCCGTCATCTCGCACCACCTGAACGCCCCCCTCGGCGGGGCGCTGGTGCTGGGCGGGCAGGGGCGCGACATTGCCGCCGGCGGGGCCGGCAGCCAGATCATGGATGGCGGCGCGGGCGACGATATCCTGCTGGGCGGCGGCGGCGGCGACATTCTGATCGGCGGCGCGGGACAGGACTACCTGCTGGGCGGCATCGGCACGGACGACCTGTCGGGCGGCGATGGCGACGATCTCATCGTGGGTCTCGGCGGCACCGACACCCTGACCGGCGGCGCGGGACGGGATACCTTTGTTCTCTATGGCGAGGGGCATGTCATCACGGATTTCAACCCGGACGAAGACATTCTGATCCTGCTGGACCCGGCCATCTCAACGCCGCCGGGCGAGGGTGACGGTGCTGCCGCGATGGGCTGGGGCTGACGCCGCCGCCCGCGGCTACAGCTGTTCGACCGTCACCTTGTCGGTGTTGTAGAAGGCCAGGTGCCCTGCAATGGCCTCCAGCCCGGCCTTCGGCGTCTCATAGGACCACGCGGCATCCTCGATCACCGTGCTCTTGGTCTGGATCGCGTAATAGCTGGCCTCGCCCTTGTGGGGGCAGGTGGTCTGGGTCTCGGAGGGTTCCAGAAAGGCCATGGCGATATCGCCGCGCGGGAAATAGATCACCGGCGCGTAGTCACCCTCGGTCAGTTCGACCGCGTTCCGGGTTTCACCTATCACCGCACCCCCGGCGCGCACCACCCATGTGCCCACCGCTTGTCGCGTCTTGATATGCTCGGACATTCCGGTCCTCCTTGTCGTGCCGCAGGACCTTACCAGCCCCAATGCGACGGGTATATGTCAAAGCGGGCGCGTCGCCTCGGCCAGCCAGTCCAGTGCCGCGCCCGTCAGGCGTGGCGACAGCCGCTCCCGCACCTCGGCGTGATAGGCATCGAGCCACGCCACTTCGGCCGGGTCCAGCAACTCGGTCACGATCAGCCGCCGGTCGATCGGCGCGAAGGTCAGCGTGCGGACCTGCAGCATCGGGCGGTCGTCGCCGCCGGGCAGGGCAGGGGCCTCCTCGACCACCACGAGGTTCTCGATCCGGATGCCGAAGGCGCCCTCGCGGTAATACCCCGGTTCGTTCGACAGGATCATGCCCGGTTCCAGCACCACCTCGGACCGGCGCGACAGCCGCTGCGGCCCCTCGTGGACATTGAGGTAGACGCCGACACCATGCCCGGTGCCGTGGTCATAATCCATCCCCGCCTGCCACAGCGCCACACGGGCCAGCGCATCCAGGTCGCGCCCCGTCAGCCCCACCGGCCAGCGCGCCCGGCTGATCGCGATCATCCCCTTCAGCACAAGCGTAAAGGCCCGCCGCTCGTCCTCGCCCGGCGTGCCCACGGCCAGCGTGCGGGTGATGTCGGTGGTGCCGTCCTCGTACTGCCCGCCGCTGTCGATCAACAGCAGATCGCCGGCACGGATCTCCCGGTTGGTGTCCTCGGTCACGCGGTAATGCACGATGGCGCCATGCGGCCCGCTGCCCGCGATGGTGTCGAAACTGATGTCCTTGAGGACGTTGGTCGCGCGCCGCGCCTCTTCCAGCCGCCGGACCACGTCGATCTCGGTCAGCCCGCCCGCCGGCAGGTCCCGTTCCAGCGCCGACAGGAATTCCGCCACCGCCGCCCCGTCGCGCAGATGCGCCTCGGTGGTGGCGGCCAGTTCCGCCGCCGTCTTGCGCGCCTTGGGCAGGATGCAGGGGTCGGCGTCCCAGTCGATGGCCACGCCCGCCGCCTCCAGCGCCCGGCCCACCGCCGCGGGCGCGCTGTCGCGGTCCACCCGCACCGGCCCGGCCAGCGCCGCCAGCGCCGCCTCGAACGCGTCCCACCCGGCCAGCGTGATCGCCGGGTCGGGCCCCAGCCGGGCGAATTTCGCCGGGTCGGAAAACAGCTGCAGCGTGCCGTCGTCATCCAGGATGCCGAAGGCCTGGGTGACCGGAATGCGCGCGATGTCGCCGCCCCGGATGTTAAGCATCCAGCAGATGCTGTCGGGCAGCGTCAGCACCGCCGCGCGCTGGCCCGCGTCCTTCAGCATCCCCGCGATCCGCTTGCGCCGGGTCTCGTCGCCCTCGCCGGCCAGCGCCTTGGGATAGGCCACCACCGGCGCGGCGGGGCGCGCGGGCCGGTCGGCCCAGATCCGGTCCACGAGGTTCGCGGACGGCACCAGCGTCACGCCGCTGCCCTCCAGCACCTCTTCAAGGTCCTCGATCTCGGCGGTGGTGTGCAGCCAGGGATCGAAGCCGACGCGCCCGCCCCCCGGCAGCGCGTCCCTCAGCCAGGCGCCCAGCTTGGTCTCGGGCCAGTTCACCGGGGTGAAGGCGCCCGTGTCCACCTGCGCCTTGACCTGCACCCGGTAGCGCCCGTCGACGAAGACGCCCGCCCGGTCCGCCAGCACCGCGCAGAACCCCGCCGAGCCTGTGAACCCCGTCAGCCAGGCCAGCCGCTCGTCGCAGGGGGCGACGTATTCGCCCTGGTGCCAGTCGGCGCGCGGCACCAGGAACCCCGCCAGCCCCGCCCCCGCCATCTCGGCGCGCAGCGCGGCCAGCCGGGGCGGCCCCTGGTCGGGGCGGGTCGTGGCGTCGAAGGTCTGGAACATGGGGCTCTCCGCATCTGTCCCCGCGCAAGATAGCGATTTGCCCGGCAGGGGCCAGAGCGTCCGCCTTACCCGGTCAGGAACTCGGCCAGGGTGCGGTTGTAGCTGTCCCAGCAGGCATTGCCGTAAAGCGGCACATGGTTGGCGGTTTCCAGCACCACCAGCTCGGCCCCGGGGATGCCCGCCGCCAGCTTCTGCGCCTGGGACAGCGGATGCACCGCATCGTCGCGGCCATGCAGGATCAGGACCGGACAGCGCACCTTGTCCAGCAGATGCAGGACCGAGGCGTTGTTGATCGCGTCCCGGTCCCGCAGCATGGTCTCGGGCGGGCAGGCGGCCTGCATCTGGCGCAGCACCTGGTCGGCGGCTTCTTTCGGGCCCTCGGGGAAGTAGGACGTCACGAAGGCAGAGGCGAAGGCGCTTGCGGGCTGGGCCCAGCCTTCGGCGATCATCCCCTTCAGCACGTCGGGCGGCGGCGCCGCGCTGCGCCGCGACCGCCCCTCGACATAGCCGCCCACGATGGCCAGCCGCGTCAGCCGCCCGGGGTAAAGCGCGGCGAAGTGCAGCGCGGGAAGGCAGCCGCCCGAAAAGGACACCCCGGCGAAGCGGTCGAACCCCGCCGCATCCGCGACGGCGGCCGCATCGCGCGCCTCGGTGGCAAAGTCGATGTCACGCTCGGCGCGTTCCGACTGGCCGCTGCCCACATTGTCGAACCGCAGGTAGCGGCTGCAACCGGCCATGAAGCCGAGACTGCCCCGGTAAAGCCCGTGCGCCCACTCCAGCTCCAGGTCGGTGGTCATCGGCGGCCCGAACCGCAGCACGGGCGGGCCCTCGCCCACGACGGCATAGGCAATCGCCTGCCCCTCGGCGCTGCGGCAATAGCGGATTCGCTGGGCCTCTGACACCGGGGCCGGCTCCGGCCCCCCATCCGCCCCGACCGCCACCTCCGCCACCAGCATCAGCCCCCGCCGCGCCACGGTGCGGATGACGGCCTGGGCCTTGCCGTCGTCCCCCACCGCCTTGCGCGCCGCCGCAATGCAGGCCGAGATCGCGCTTTCCGACACGATCCGCCCGCCCCAGACCTCTTCGACCATCCGGTCCCGCGTCACCAGCTCGCCTGCATGGCGCACCAGCAGGTGGATCAGGTCGAACACCTTGGGCTCCACCGCCACGACCTCGCCGCCGCGTCTCAGCGTCAGGCGGGCGTCGTCCAGCGTGCAATCGGCGAAGCTGTGGATCATCGGGCGCCCTCCAGAAAACCGAGCAGGGTCTTGAGGAAGGGCTCCCATGCCGGCGTGCCGGGCAGCGGCACGTGGTTGGCCGTGTCCAGCACCACCAGTTCCGCCTGGGCGATGCCTGCCGCCAGCTTTTGCGCTTCGGACAGGGG
>JAUIIC010000164.1 GCA_030431935.1 Alphaproteobacteria bacterium
GCTGGGACTGGAGCATCGCATCGCCCGGGCAGGTGGCCAGCCTTGCCGCGCTTGGCGCGTTGGGCATGGTGGCCTACATGCTGGCCTCGCGCGCCTACCAGATCGCCAGCGCGAGCCTGGTGGCGCCCTTCGACTATACCTACCTGCCGCTCGCGGCAGTGGCGGCCTATCTCTTCTGGGGCGAGGTTCCGGCGAACACGACGCTGGCCGGGATGGCGATGATCGTCGCCGCGGGGCTTTACCTCGGCTACCGGGAGCTTGTGAACCGCGGCGACAGCACCTCGGCGCTGCCGGTGGCAGAGTCCGTTGTCGCCCCCGGAAACCCGGTCGCACCGCTGTCGATCATGGCCGAGATGCCGGACGCGGCGGACGCGGCGGGTGCAGCGATGGACAGCGGCCGGCCCGCGGGGTAGCACTGGCAAACCTCCGGAGGAGCCTGCGATGGACCCGATCACGCTGATCCCGACGGCCCTTTTGGCCTACCTGCTTGGCTCGGTGCCCTTCGGGCTGGTGATGGCCCGCGTCTTCGGGCTGGGGGACATCCGCAAGATCGGCTCTGGCAACATCGGGGCGACGAACGTGCTGCGCACCGGCAACAAGCCCGCCGCCGCGCTGACGCTGATCGGCGACGCCGGCAAGGGCGCGGTGGCGGTGCTGATCGCCCGCGAGGTCGCGGGGGAAAGCGCCGCTGGCATCGCGGGCCTGTTCGCCATGCTGGGCCATTGCCAGTCGGTGTTCCTGGGGTTCCGGGGCGGCAAGGGGGTTGCGACCTTCCTTGGCACGCTTCTGGCACTTTCGTTCCCGGTGGGCCTGGCGGCCTGCGCCACATGGGCGGCGGTGGCGGCGGTGTTCCGCATCTCGTCACTGTCGGCCATCGTCGCGGCGCTGCTGGCGCCTGTCTGGGCGTTGATCTTCTACCACTGGCACGGCGCGGTGCTGGTCGCGCTGATGACGGTGCTGATCCTCGTGAAGCACCGCGAGAACATCGCGCGCTTGCGCGCGGGCACCGAGCCGAAGATCGGGGCCAGGCGCTGACGCTCGACGCCTTCCTGGCCGCCTTCGATGCGCTGCCCGAGGGGGTTTTCGACGCCCGGTTCCAGGGGCGGCGCTGGGTGGTGCGGCGGACGCGCCACGCGGGCGGGCGCGCGTGGAAGCTGGTCGGCGAGGCACGCGGCGGCGGGGGCTATGTCAGCCTGAACCTGTATCGCACCCGGTCGGGCGCCTTGCTGCGCCCGTGTGAGATGCCGGCCGAGACCGTGATGGACTTCGTGTTGGGTGTGCAGCCGGAAACCGGCGATTAACGCTTGTGGGGCATGCTGGCGGTGTTGTCCGAAAGGAGATCGCGATGCACGCACTGGATGCCTGGCTGCCCAACCTGATGACTCCCGGCGGACGCATGACACGGCGCGCCTTTGCGCTGATCCTGGGCGTGGCCGGTCTTGCCGGGGCGCCCGCGGCGCTGCACCTGCTGCACGGCGGGCTGCGACTGCCTGTGCCCGAAGAAATGGTGCTGATCCAGGCTGCGCTGGCCGCAACGATCCTGATCATGGCGCTGGTGAAACGCCTGCGCGATGTCGGGTTGCCGGGCGGGGTGGCGCTCACGGCCCTCTTGCCGGGGGTTGGGGCGCTGGTGGTCCTGCTGGCGCTGTGCTGGCCGGGGCGGCGCGGGCCGACACGCTATGGCCTTGACCCGCGTGGCTGGATGATCTGACGCGGGTTCAGTCCGGGGAAAGCGCCGCCAGCGTCAGCGGACAGGGCGCGCCGGCATAGAAGGTCTCCAGCACGTCGGACCATGGGCCCGGACCGCCCGCCGCCTGGAACAGCGTGGCCGAAGAGCGGAGCTTCAGGGCGTCGATGTCGCCCATGATCCGGTCGGGCGGCGTGCCGGCATGGGGCAGAAGCGCCGCCATGCCCTGGTGCAGGCGGGCGCCCAGGACCGGATGCGCAAGATAGGCGCGCGCCTCGGCCAGGTCGGCGATGCCGTAGTACCTGGCCATGTCCGAATGGCCGAGCGAGGCCAGTTGCGGAAAGATGAACCACATCCAGTGGGTTCGTTTCCGGCCTTCGGTGAGCTCGGCCAGCGCGGTGTCCCAGCTCGCCTCCTGCGCCTCGACGAAGCGGTCCAGCGCGTCAGTAGGCATATTCGCTGTAGATGCGCGACAGGTCGCCGTTCCAGTCGCCGTGGTAGTGTTCCAGCAGTTCATCGGCGGGCGTGCGGCCGGATTCGACGCTGTCCTCGAGCGCGTGCAGGAAATGGCGTTCGTCCGACACCATGCCGCCGAGGCCGGGGCGCGCGCGGGCCTTGAGACCTTCGCGCGCGATGTCCAGCACTTCTGCGGCCAGCGCCTGCATCGTGCGGCCGCCGACCTCGGCCTGAAGCCCGTGAACCGACGCCTGCACCCGCCAGGCCTCGCGCGTTTCGGCGTCCCAGTCCTTGACGAGATCCCATGCGGCGTCGAGCGCACCCTGGTCATAGGTCAGCCCGACCCAGAGCGCGGGGAGCGCGCAAAGCCGCCGCCACGGCCCGCCATCGGCGCCGCGCATCTCGATGAATTTCTTCACGCGCGCTTCGGGGAAGATGGTGGTCAGGTGGTCGGCCCAGTCCGACAGGGTGGGCGTTTCACCCGGCAGGGCGGGCAACTGGCCCTTGAGGAAGTCGCGGAACGACTGGCCCAGCGCGTCGATGTAGCGCCCGTCGCGGTAGACGAAATACATCGGCACATCGAGCGCGTAGTCGACCCAGCGTTCGAACCCGAAACCGTCCTCGAACACGAAGGGCAGCATGCCGGTGCGCGCCGGGTCCAGATCGCGCCAGATGCGCGAGCGCCAGGACTTGTGGCCGTTGGGCTTGCCTTCGAAGAAGGGCGAATTGGCGAAAAGCGCGGTCGCGACGGGCTGCAGCGCGACGGCCACGCGCATCTTCTGCACCATGTCGGCCTCGGACGCGAAGTCGAGGTTCACCTGCACGGTGCAGGTGCGGTACATCATCTGCTTTCCGTGGGTGCCGACACGGTCCATGTAGTCGGTCATCAGCCGGTAGCGGCCCTTGGGCATCATCGGCATCTGGTCGTGCGTCCATTCCGGCGCGGCGCCCAGCCCGATGAACCCCACGCCGATGTCGTCGGCGACGTCCTTGACCTCTCGCAGGTGCTCGTTCACCTCGTCGCAGGTCTGGTGGATGGTTTCCAGCGGCGCGCCCGAAAGCTCCAGCTGCCCGCCCGGTTCGAGCGAGACGTTGGCGCCGTTCAATTCCAGCCCGATGATGTTTCCGCCTTCCTCGATCGGCTTCCAGCCGTAGCGGTCGCGCAAGCCTTCGAGCATCGCGCGGATCGAGCGCGGTCCGTCATAGGGCAAGGGTTTCAGCGTGTCGCGGCAGTAGCCGAATTTCTCGTGCTCGGTGCCGATGCGCCATTGGTCCTTGGGCTTGCAGCCCGCGGCAAGGTATTCGGCCAGCTGTTCATGCCGCTCGATCGGGCCGCCGCCGGACTGGGGGATGGACATGAAGGGCCGCTCCGGTTGCCGCGTGTCGTTGACGCCGACAACTGGTGACAAATGGGCCCGAAGTCAATGCGAAGGCAGCATCAGCCTTTGCCATATCGTGACCCGCTGGTCCGGGGCGTTGGACAGATGCGCCAGCATGTGTTCGGTCTGCAGCCCGTCGAGAGAGGCGAAGACGTCGAACAGCACCTCGGCGTTTTCGGCATCGGTGGGGATTTCCAGCGGCAGCGCCCCGGCCTGAGACAGGATCCATGCGCCGGCCGGTCGGCGGCGCGGGTCGAGTTCCACCTTTTCGAGCGCGTTGATCGAGACGAAGCCGCCCTCGTTCGGGCCGAAATAGATCACCTGGCCTTCATCGACCTGCACCAGCCCGGCACCGCCGGCGCCGCGCCGGAACCGCGCACGCTGGATGCCGGCAAAGACCAGAACCGCGCCGATGATCGCGAAGGAGGTGCCCGCGGCGGCCGCGATGCCATGGGAATTGAGGGCCCAGTAGATGCTGACAAGGGCCAGGACACCGCCGAAAATGGTTTCCCGCCAGCGCCACGCCTGTTCCCGAATCTCGGGCCGAATGAACTCCATACCCATGGAATAGACCATGTAACGCTGCCCGTTAAAGACCCGTATCTCGCCTCGGGCAACGGATGTACCCTGCAATCCCGGCAAATCTGTGGCCCCGGGCGTCAGGGTGTCAGGACGCCGCGCCGCTCCAGTCGCCCAGCGCCAGTTGCCAGAGCGTCAGCGCCGCGACGGCGGCGGTATCGGCGCGCAGGACGCGGGGCCCGAGGCTGATGGCGTTGACACAGGGCATCGCGGCCAGCCGCGCGCGTTCGGCGGGGGAAAAGCCGCCCTCGGGGCCGATCAGGATGGCCCAGGGTCCGGGTTCGGCGGCAGAGAGCCCCTGCCCCGCGCCGGCCAGCGCCTCGTCGGCGAAGAGGATGCGGCGCGCGGGGTCCCAGCCGTCGAGCAGGCGGTCGAGGCGCTGAAGCTCGGCCACCTCTGGCACGAAGGTGCCGCCGCATTGCTCGGCGGCCTCGACGGCATGGGCCTGAAGCCTGTCGCGGCGGATACGCTCGGCGTTGGTGAAGTCGGTCTGCACCGGCAGGATGCGGGCCGCGCCCATCTCTGCCGCCTTTTCGACGATGAAATCGGTGCGGGCCTTCTTGATCGGCGCGAACATCAGCCAGAGGTCCGGGGGCGGCAACAGGGGGCGGGTGTGCTCGTCGGCGATCAGGACGCCGGCGCGCTTGCCCGCCTCGGCCACGTCGGCGCGCCATTCGCCGTCGCGCCCGTTGAAGACCAGCACCGCGTCGCCCGGCCCCAGCCGCATCACGTTGAAGAGGTAATGCGCCTGGTCCCGCGACAGGGGTATCGTTTGCCCCTGACCCAGCGGGTGATCTACATAGAGCCTGATCTTTGCAACCGTCATGGGCCGGAGACTAGGATGCAGACCGACGAAGCGCCAGAGACCACGGGCAGCGTGGCCGATGCGGTGCGCGGCAACTGGGTGGACCGGATCGCGCCCGCCTGGTCGCGGCCCTATCTGCGGCTGTCCCGGGCCGACCGGCCGATCGGCACCTGGCTGTTGCTTCTGCCGTGCTGGTGGGGGCTGGCGCTGGGGGTGAACGCCACCGGGACGTTCACGTTGCACGACGCGTGGATCTTCCTCGGCTGCGGGATGGGCGCCTGGCTGATGCGGGGGGCGGGCTGCACCTGGAACGACATCACCGACCGTGACTTCGACGGGCAGGTGGCGCGGACCCGGTCGCGGCCGATCCCCTCGGGGCAGGTGACGGTGCGGCAGGCGGCGGTCTGGATGTGCCTGCAGGCGCTGATCGCCTTCGGCATCCTGCTGACCTTCAACGGGCCCGCCATCCTTCTGGGCATCGCATCGCTGGCGGTCGTGTGCATCTATCCCTTCGCCAAGCGGTTCACCTGGTGGCCGCAGGTGTTCCTGGGGCTGGCGTTCAACTGGGGGGCGCTGCTGGCCTGGACGGCACATACTGGCAGCCTGGGGTGGCCCGCCCTGTGGCTCTACCTGTCCGGGATCGCCTGGACGATCTTCTACGACACGATCTATGCCCACCAGGACAAGGAGGACGACGCGCAGATCGGGGTGAAATCCACCGCGCGGCTGTTCGGCGAGAACACCGGGCGGATCCTGATGCTGTTCATGGTGGCCTCGGTCCTTCTGATGACGGCGGCGATCATCGCGGCGCTGGCCGGGACGGCGGACCTTCTGACGCTGGTGATCGCGCTGGGCGGGCCGTGGGCGTTTGGCTGGCACATGGTCTGGCAGATGCACCGGCTGGACATCGACGATCCGGACGGCTGCCTGCGGCTGTTTCGCGCCAACCGCGACACCGGGCTGATCCCCGTGCTGTTTCTTGCCGTCGCGGCGCTGGCATGATTGCAGCCGGGCGTCCGAAGGCCTAATCAGGGGCACGAGCCGGGGCGAGGCCCTGCCAGGAACCTTCACGACGCATGCGCCTGTCCTACATTCTTCCCGCTCTTGCCGCGTTTCTTCTTGCCGCAGGGGCCGCCGTTCTGGCGGCAACGGCGGCGGTTTCGGTGATCGAGCGGTCGTCGAAGGCCAGCATCCAGTCGGAACTGACCGGCGAGGGGCTGGCGTGGACCGGCGTATCGACGGACGGGTTGCAGGTGACGCTGTCGGGCACCGCGCCGGACGAGGCGACACGGTTTCGCGCGGTGTCCATCGCCGGGCAGGTCGTCGACCCCACCCGCGTCATCGACATGATGCAGGTGAGGGCCGGCGAGATTGTCGGCCCGCCCGCCTTCATGGTGGAAATCCTGCGCAATGACAGCGGCATCTCGCTGATCGGGCTCGCCCCCGCCGCGATGGACCGCGCAGAGGTGATGGACAGGGTCGGTGGAATCTCGGCCGGGGCGCCGGTGACCGATCTGCTGGAGACCGCGTCCTACCCTGCTCCTCCGGGATGGTCGGACGCGGTGGAATTCGCGCTCGACGCGCTGGGGGTGCTGCCGCGCGCCAAGATCTCGGTGGCGGCGGACGCGGTGTCGATCACGGCGATCGCCGAAAGCCGCGACCAGCGCCAGAGTTGGGAAGACTCTCTGCGTGCCGCCGCGCCGGAGGCGGTGACGCTGACGCTCGACATCTCGGCGCCGCGTCCGGTCATCACGCCCTTCACGCTGCGCTTCCTGATCGACGAGTCTGGTCCGAGGTTCGATGCCTGCTCGGCTTATTCCGAGGAAGGGCGCGCGCGCATCCTGGCCGCCGCCGAGGCGGCGGGACTTGCCGGGGCGCGCTGCACGCTCGGACTCGGCGTGCCCAGCCCCCGCTGGGCCGATGCGGCCGCGCTAAGCATCACGGCCCTGTCCCAGCTTGGTCAGGGGTCCGTGACCTTCTCGGACGCCGACATCACGCTTGTTGCGGCAATGGGCACGCCGGAGCCGCTGTTCGACCGGGTGGTGGGCGAGCTTGAAAGCGCGCTGCCGGACGTCTTTTCGCTTCATGCGGTGCTGCCGGAGCCCGAGGACCGCGAGGAAGAAGCCGTCGCGCCGGAATTCGTGGCGACGCTGAGCCCGGAGGGGCTGTTGCAGTTGCGTGGCCGCATTACCAACGATCGCCTGCGCACGGCGGTCGAGGGGTTCGCCCGCGCGCGCTTCGGCGGGGCAGAGATCTACGTCGCCATGCGCACCGACCCCGACCTGCCCGACGGCTGGGCGGCGCGGGTGCTGGCCTCGCTTCAGGCCCTGTCCTTCCTGGAGAACGGAAGCGCGACGGTGACGCCGGAATTCGTTTCCATCCAGGGCAAGACCGGGCTGGAGGACGCCACCGCCGAGATCTCGCGCCTTTTGTCGGCGCAGCTGGGATCGGCGCAGGATTTCGGGATCGACGTGGCCTACGAGGAACGGCTGGATCCGGTTGCGGACCTGCCAACCCCCGAGGAATGCGTGGCCCAGATCAACGCGATCCTCGACGCGCGGCAGATCACCTTTGCTCCGGGATCGGCGGACATCGACTCTTCGGCCCAGGACACGATCACCAAGATCGCCGAGGCCATGCGCGATTGCCAGGACGTGCCGATGGAGATCGGCGGCCACACCGACAGCCAGGGCCGCGAAACGATGAACCAGCGGCTGAGCCAGTCGCGCGCGGAATCGGTTCTCTCGGCCCTGCTGGCGCGGCGGGTCCTGACGAACAACCTTACCGCCAGGGGATACGGCGAAACCCAGCCGATCGCCGACAACGACACCGAGGAAGGCCGCGAGGCCAACCGCCGGATCGAGTTCCGACTGCTCCAGCCGGAGCCCGAGGCGGGGTCCGAGGATGCGGCCGCCGATGCCGATGCGGAAGCGGGGCAGACGGACGAGTCCGCCCCGGCCGCGACCGAGGGCGCCGCAGAAGCCACTGCCGACGACACGACCGCAGGCGATACCGCGCCGGAAACCGCAGGGGACGCCCCCGCCACCGAGGAAGGCTCTGCCGATGAACAGAACTGAATTCATCATCGTCACCGCCGCGATCCTGTTCGTCGCCTTCGTGCTGGGCTGGTTCGCGCATTGGCTGGTTCACCGCTTTACCCGCGTCAGCAGCAGCGAGATGGGCGAGCTGGACAAGCTGGCGCAGGCGCTTCACGAGGCCGAGGAACAACGCGACCAGGCGATCGCCTATTTCCAGCATCGCGAGGCCGAGATGACGAACCAGCTTGCCCAGACAGAGGCGGAATTGCGCGCCGCGATGGACGGGCTGCGCGACGCACGCCACGAGGCCGAAGAACTGCGCAGCTATATCGAGCGGGTGAACCAGGGCTGATCGGGCGGAGCGACAATCAGGGCGTGCGGTCCCAACGGGTCAGTGCCGCCTCGTCCTCTTCCTTCGACGCCACCCAGGATACGCCGTCGGCACCGGTCTCCTTCTTCCAGAAGGGGGCGCGGGACTTCAGGTAATCCATCAGGAACTCGGCGGCGGCGAACGCATCGCCCCTGTGCGGCGCGGCGGTCGCCACCATCATGATGCGCTCGCCCGGCGCAAGCCGTCCGTAGCGGTGGATCACGAGGCAATCGGTCAGCGACCAGCGCGCGACGGCCTCGGCGGCGATGGCCGAGATCGCCTTTTCGGTCATGCCGGGATAATGCTCTATCTCCATGCTGGCGAGGGTTCCGCCCTCGTCCCGCACCTGCCCGGTAAAGCTGACGACCGCGCCCGTATCGGGCCGCCCGGCCGCGAAACGCTCCAGTTCCTGCCCGAGGGCGAAGGCGGCTTGCTGCACGCGGATGTCCATGGGCCTCAGCCGCCCGTCATGGGTGGGAAGAACGCAACCTCGCGCACGCCCTGCAACGGCGCGTCCATGTCCGTCAGTTCCTGGTCCACGGCCACACGGATCGCCGACAGGTCGGCGAAGGCGGCGGCGTAGCGCTCTTCGCGGGCGCTCAGTTCCTCGATCAGCGCGGCAACCGTCGCTGCACTGGTCTCGACACGTTCGCGCGGCAGGCCGATCCGCTCGCGCACCCAGGCGAAATAGAGAACGTCGATCATGAACCCTCCGGCTCTTGCAGGTAGGGGCGGGCCTTGCGGAAATAGTCCCAGCCCGTCAGCAGCGTCAGCAGTGCCGCCAGCCACAGCAGGACGATCCCGATCATCAGCGTGAAATCCGACCCCATCTGCACATGGATCAGACCCACCTGATCCTCGACCACGCCATCGAGAATGTCGCGGTACATCTCTTCCCCAAGCCCGTAGGCGAGGTTCAGCAGGTAATGCGTATAGAGACCGTGCATGAAGAGGATCGTGATGGCCAGCATCTGGGTGAAGGTCTTGTACTTCGCAAGGTTCGAGACCTTGAGAAGGCCGGACCTTGCCCCGAGAAACTCACGCAGGCCCGAGACGAAGACCTCGCGCAGGAGGATCAGGGTGGCCGGCACGATGATCCAGAAGGTCGGACCGAAAAGCGCGGCAAGCGTGGCGATGGCGATGACCACGACGGCCTTGTCCGCGATCGGGTCCAGCATGGTGCCATAGGCGGTGATCTGCCCGCGCGACCGGGCCAGGTAGCCATCCACGTAGTCCGTCAGCGACGCGACGACGAAGAGGATCAACGCGACCCAGTCCGCCGCCCCGCGCGGCATGACGACAAAGA
>JAUIIC010000165.1 GCA_030431935.1 Alphaproteobacteria bacterium
GCCAGGATGGCCGGGAGATCCCGGCGGTGCGCGGCGTGTCCTTCACCGTGGGCCGGGGCGAGACCGTGGCGCTGGTGGGCGAAAGCGGGTCCGGCAAATCCGTCACCGCGCTGTCTACCGTGTCGCTCCTGCCCGGAAGCGCCACGGTGTCGGGGGCCATCCGCTACGAGGGAGAGGACCTTTCGAACGCGTCAGAGGACAAGCTGATGCGGGTGCGCGGCAATGACATCAGCTTCATCTTCCAGGAGCCGATGACATCGCTGAACCCGCTGCACACGCTGGAAAAGCAGATCCGCGAATCGCTGGCGGTGCACCAGGGCCTGACCGGAGAGGCCGCGCGCGCCCGGGTGATCGAACTGCTGGAGAAGGTGGGTATCGACAATGCCGCCGACCGGCTGGGGGCCTATCCGCATCAGCTTTCGGGCGGGCAGCGCCAGCGCGTGATGATCGCCATGGCGCTGGCCAACGGGCCGGACCTGCTGATCGCGGACGAGCCAACCACGGCGCTGGACGTGACGATCCAGGCGCAGATCCTCGACCTTCTGTACGACCTCAAGCAATCCGAGGGGATGAGCCTTCTGTTCATCACCCATGACCTTGGCATCGTGCGCAAGATCGCGGACCGGGTCTGCGTGATGAAGGATGGCGAGATCGTCGAACAGGGTCCGACGGCCGAGATCTTCGCCAACCCCCAGCACGGCTACACGAAAAAGCTGCTGTCGGCAGAGGCCGTGGGCACCCCCCCGCCGGTGCCCGCGAATGCCGAGGAAATCGTGCGCACCGACAACCTGCGCATCTGGTTCCCGATCCAGCGCGGTCTGATGCGCAAGGTCGTGGGCCACATCAAGGCCGTGAACGCCGCCAGCCTGTCGGTGCGCGCGGGCGAGACCGTGGGCATCGTGGGCGAATCGGGCTCGGGCAAGACCACGCTGGCGCTGGCGATCATGCGCCTGATCTCGTCGCAGGGGCCCGTGGTGTTCATGGGCGACAACATCCAGGGCTGGAAGTCGCGGCAGTTGCGCCCGCTGCGCCGGGACATGCAGATCGTCTTTCAGGACCCCTATGGCAGCCTCAGCCCCCGCATGTCGGTGGAAGAGATCATCAGCGAGGGCCTGACGGTCCATGGCACCGGCGCCGGGCAGGACCGCCGCCGCATGGTCGCCGAGATCATGGCAGAGGTCGGTCTGGACCCGATGACGATGCACCGCTACCCGCACGAGTTCTCGGGCGGCCAGCGTCAGCGCATCGCCATCGCCCGCGCGATGATCCTGCGCCCGCGCCTGCTGGTGCTGGACGAACCCACCTCGGCGCTCGACATGACGGTGCAGGTGCAGATCGTCGATCTGCTGCGAGAGCTTCAGCGCCGGCACGGGCTGGCCTACCTGTTCATCAGCCACGACCTGAAGGTTGTGCGCGCGCTGAGCCACCGGGTGATCGTGATGAAGCGTGGCGACATCGTCGAGACCGGCGATGCGCGGGCGATTTTCGAGAACCCGCAGACCGACTACACGCGTGAACTGATGGCCGCGGCGTTCGATCTGAAACCGGCGGGCGACGCGGCCTGACCCGCCCTAGCTCGGCCCGATGGTCTGACAGGTCATCCGGCGCGCTTCCAGGCGGCGGCAGGCCAGCGCGGCAAGCTCTTCGTTCATGCCGACGAAATTGGCTTCGAAGCCGCGGTTGCTTTTCACCACCTTGCGCAGCGCCTCGTCCAGCGTGCCGATCTCTGAAAGTGCCGTCTTGAGCAGCATCTCCTCGGCGCGGAAACGGCTTGAATAGGTCCCGATGTTGATACCCCAAAGCCGCCCGCCAGAGGTGGACAAGCGCGTCACGACCTCGGCAACGGTGTCGTTCACCGCCTCGGCCGTGGCCGTTTCCGTATCCCGGGTCTCGGCAGTCAGGGCGGCCAGCGTCAGGTCCTCCGGACGGCGCGGCGGAATCGGCACGGTCACGGGGGCGGTGGGCGTGCCCTCTGCCAGGACCGGTGCTTCGGACGTGTCGTCGTCCGCGGGGTCCTGCCCGGCGTCGTCGCCGCTGTCTGCCTCGGACAGCGCGACGGTGTCCGCTTCTGCCTCTGCCTCTGCCATGGCGATGGCCTCTGCTTCCGCCTCTGCCCTTGCCCGGGCAAGGGCCTCTGCCGCGGCTTCGGCGACGGCTTCCGCTTCGGCGACGGCCTCCGCCTCGGCGATGGTTTCGGCCACGCTGTCCTGCACTTCCTGCTTCAGAGCCGCGATGGCCTCTGGCGAAAGCTCGGCCGCACCGGGGCGGGGCAGGGGGCGCGGGCTTGTGGCGACGGCGCGCACCAGGCGCACGGTCTTGCCCACGCGCATCGGCCCTTCGTAATCGGGCTTCGCCGGCGGGCGTTCTGCCACCCGCGTCGGGGCCTTGCGGAAGCCCAGGTCCAGCAGTTCCGCCACCTTGGCGTTGCGCTGGGCGGTGGACCGGCCGCCGAACACCGTCGCGATGATCCGTTCGCTGCCACGCTCTGCAGAGGCGACAAGATTGAATCCGGCGGCCTTGGTGTATCCGGTCTTGATCCCGTCTGCGCCCTTGTAGTCCGACAGGAAACGACGGTTCGTGTTCGACACCTCGCGCAGGCCCGCATCGGTGCTCTCGCGCGAGAACAGGTTGTAGTATTCGGGGAAGTCGTAGAACAGCTGCCGCCCCAGGATCGTCATGTCGCGCGCCGTCGACAGGTGGCCGTCCTGCGTCAGCCCGTGGGCATTGCGGAAGGTGGTGCGCGTCATGCCCATCGCCTTGGCCGTGCGGTTCATCCGGTCGATGAATGCGGCCTCGCTGCCCTCGATCGCCTCGCCGATGGCGGTGGCCGCGTCATTGGCCGACTTCACGGCTGCGGCGCGGATCAGGTAGCGCAACTTGATGCTTTGCCCGGTGCGCAGCCCCAGTTCCGACGGCGGCTCTGCCGCGGCGTTGCGCGAGATCTTGACCATCGTGTCGAGAGAGATCTCGCCGTTCCGCACCGCCTCGAACGCGATGTAGAGCGTCATCATCTTGGTCAGCGAGGCGGGATGAAGCCGGGTATCGGCGTTGTCGCTGTGCAGCACCTCTCCGGTGCGGGCGTCGATCACCATCGCGGCATAGGCCTGCGCGTCGGCACGCGTGCCGAGCGCCGCGACCATAACCGCAACGAAAATCACCAGCCCGTGCCGGATCCATTGTCCAAGACGCGAATGCACGACGTCTGTCCCGATCTGCCTCAGCCAGGGTGCTCTGACGGCACCTCTAAGAATGAACTATACCACACCGGGAAACGGCGGAAAACATCTAAAATTCAATAGGTTTGAGAAACATCTTCACAAGAATTCACACATCTTGCGATGCGCTCTGCAACGCCCCCAACATGTTTCATTGTGGCAGCAATATGGCGCCGGCTCACTCCAGCTGATCCAGCAGATCGTCCAGTCCACCAAGATCGGACATTTCACGGAACCTGACATGCCCGTGCGGCGGTTCCGCGTTCTCCAGCACCCAGGTCAGTTCATGCGGCACGAACACGCCCCAGCCGCCCGTCTCCAGAACCGGAAGCACGTCGGAGCGCAGCGAATTGCCGATCATCATCGCCCGTTCGGGCCCGTCGCCGATGCGCGAGAAGATCTCGGCGTAGACCGCCGGCGTCTTGTTCGACACGATCTCGACTGCGTCGAACAGATCGCCCAGCCCCGATTGGGCCAGCTTGCGTTCCTGGTCCAGCAGGTCGCCCTTGGTGATAAGCGCCACGCGATAGCGCCCGGCGACACGTTCCACCGCCTCGCGCGCATGGGGCAAAAGCTCTATCGGGTGGCGCAGCATCTCTTGCCCGGCCTCGATGATCTGGCGGATGACCGACGCGGGCACCCTGTCTTCCGTCACCTCGATCGCCGTTTCGATCATCGACAGGACAAAGCCCTTGATGCCGAATCCGTAGCGGCCGAGGTTGCGCCGCTCTGCCTCCAGCAGGCGTTCTGTCAGGTGGTGGCGGTCGGCATGATCGGCCAGAAGTGCCGCGAATCTGTCCTGCGTAAGCTGGAAGAACTGCTCGTTCTGCCATAGCGTATCGTCGGCATCGAAGCCGATAACGGTCAATCCGGCACCCATGTGGCAAAGATTCTCCCTCTGTGGTCCGGGTTGCGTCCGGATCGCCCCCTTTTCAGGATTGGCTTCGAGATTATATAGTGCTGTCCGAACGATCCCAACCGACGAATGACGAGGCAGGCGTGACGTTTCAGACGGTCATGATGGCGGAGCGTAAGGACGGCGACGGGAACTCGGGCGTCCTTCTGGAAACCCGCACCAAGACGCAGCGTCCGCCTCTCTACAAGGTGCTTCTGCTGAACGACGACTACACCCCGATGGAATTCGTGGTGCACGTGCTCGAACGCTTCTTCGGGATGAACCACGCGCAGGCCTTCGACCTGATGCTGACGGTGCACAAGAAGGGCGTTGCGGTCGTCGGTGTCTTTTCCTTCGAGATCGCGGAAACAAAGGTGGGTCAGGTGATGGATTTCGCGCGCCGTCACCAGCACCCGCTGCAATGCACGATGGAAAAGGAATAGCGGGCTGGGCCCGAAGGGATGAGTTCCGATCGCCTTGACCTTGCGGTGCAGGCGGGGGCGCTTGGCGACCCGCTGCCACCGCGCATCGCCGTGTTTCGCCCCCGCGCGGGGCGCGACCTGTCGGTGCTTGGCACCGACCGCGTGCATGTGGTGCAGGGCTTCCGCCCCGATCACGACGCCTTCGCGGGTCTGGGGTATGCCGTGTCCCCGTCGCCGGAAGGGCCCTGCGACGCCGCAGTGGTGTGCGTCCCGCGCGCCAAGGACGAGGCGCGCGCGCTTGTCGCGCAGGCGGTGGCGCTGACCGGCGGCGGCCCGGTGCTGGTCGACGGGCAGAAGGACGACGGCATCGCCAGCCTCCTGAAGGATTGCGGCAAGCGCGTGCCCATCGACGGCACGCTGTCCAAGGCCCATGGCAAGGCGTTCTGGTTCCGTGGCGGCGATTTCGACGATTGGCGCCCCGGCGCGCCGGATGTGCTGCCCGGCGGGTTCCGCACCGTGCCGGGCGTCTTTTCCGCCGACGCGCCCGACCCCGGGTCGGTCCTTCTGGCCGAGGCGCTGCCCGCCAGCCTGCCGCGCAACGTGGTCGATCTTGGCGCGGGTTGGGGATACCTGGCGCGCGCCATCCTCGACCGGCGCGGCGTCGAGAAACTGCACCTGGTCGAGGCCGAACATGCCGCGTTGGACTGTGCGCGGGCCAACATCGACGATCCGCGCGCCGTCTTCCACTGGGCCGACGCCACCGCCTTCGGCCCGGATCGTGCCTATGACGCGGTCGTCATGAACCCGCCGTTCCATGTCGGGCGCGCGACGGACGTTGGGACCGGACAGGCCTTCATCGCCACCGCCGCGCGGATCCTGAAGCCGTCGGGACGGCTCTGGATGGTGGCCAACCGGCATCTGCCGTATGAACGGCACCTGCGCACCCTGTTTGCCGAGGTGCGCGACGTGGGCGGTGACTCGCGGTACAAGGTGTTCGAGGCCGCCCGCCCCGCAAAGGGCGGCCGCGCGTGATCCAGGGGAACGGGGACAGGGTGACATGACATTCTCCATCACCGGCAAGACCGCCATCGTGACAGGTGCGGCCAACGGTGTCGGGCTTGCCATCGCGCGGCATTTCGTCAACCAGGGCGCGCGCGTGATGTTCGCGGACATGGACGAAAAGCGGCTGGTGGACGAGGTCGGCAAGGCCGGCGACACCGAGGCCGAGGACGGCGCGCCGCGCTATTTCGCCGGCGACCTGCGCGAGAAGCTGACGGTGGCCAACCTGCTTTCGGCCACGCTCGACGCCTTCGACCGGATCGACATCCTTGTGAACGCCAGCCGCCAGGTGCAGTTGTCGGACCCGCTGAACCCCGATGACGACGCGGTCGAGATGCTTCTGGGCCAGAACCTCTTGACCAGCCTGCGCCTGACGCAAAGCGTCGCGCGGCGCATGATCCTCCAGGCCGAGGAAGACGGGCGCGAGGACGGGCCCGTCGGATCCATCATCAACCTGTCGTCCATCGCCGCGCGCCGCCTTCAGCCAGAGCTTCTGGCCTATTCCGTGTCCTCGGCGGCGCTCGACCAGATGACCCGTGCCATGGCGCTGGCTCTTGCGCCGTATCGCATCCGCGTCAACGCCGTCGCCTTCGGCAGCGTGATGAGCGCCAGCCTGAAAGGCGCGCTGAAGGAACACCAGGCCTTCCGGGACGACATCATCGAGAACACGCCGCTTGCCCGCATCGCCAGCGCGGCCGAAGTCGCCGAGGCCGCGCAATTCCTCGCTTCCGACGGGTCAAGGTTCATGACCGGCCAGATCATGACCATCGACGGCGGGCGCAGCCTTGTAGATGCGGTGACCGCCCCGGCACACTAGGCCGCCTTGACAGCGCGGGGCACGCCCCGTTACCGCCGATAGCGGACGAGGAGATGCCCATGACCGAGATGTTCGACGACCGCAAGACGCGTGCATCAGTCTGGTTCCGCGAGCTGCGCGACCAGATCGTTGCCGCCTTCGAGACCCTGGAAGACAGCCAGACCGAAGGCCCCACCGCCGGCCTGCCCGCCGGCCGCTTCGAAGTGATCGAGACCAGCCGCACCGCCGAGGACGGATCCGACGCGGGCGGCGGCCTGATGAGCGTGATGCGCGGCGGCCGCGTGTTCGAGAAGGTGGGCGTGAACGTCTCGACCGTCTATGGAACGCTGGGAGAGCGCGCGGTGCGCGCCATGACCGCGCGCAAGGAAATCCCCGGCCTGACCGAGGATCCGCGGTTCTGGGCCTCCGGCATCAGTCTTGTCGCCCACATGCAGAACCCGCAGGCGCCCGCCGTCCACATGAACACGCGCATGTTCTGGACCCCCGGCGCCTGGTGGTTCGGCGGCGGCTCGGACCTGAATCCCTGTATCGAGTACGATGAGGACACCGCGGGCTTTCACGCCGTCCTTAAGGACCATTGCGACCGGCACGACGCGTCCTATTACCCGCGCTTCAAGGCCTGGGCCGACGAGTATTTCTACGTCCCGCACCGCAAGCGGGCGCGCGGCGTCGGCGGCATCTTCTACGACGACCACAACACCGGCGACTGGGAGGCGGATTTCGCCTTTACCCAGGACGTGGGCCGGGCCTTCCTGCCCGCCTTTCTTGGCGCGGTGGAAAAGCGGCGCAACACACCCTGGACGGACGCCGACCGCGAGATCCAGCTGGTGCACCGCGGGCTTTATGCCGAATACAACCTCGTCTACGACCGTGGCACGAAGTTCGGGCTGGAAACCGGCCATGACGCCAATGCCGTGCTGATGAGCCTGCCGCCCCTCGCCAGGTGGCCCTGATCCGGGTCTAGGGGCCGGGGCCCGTGCTGCGCATCCTTGGCAACCCGGCCTACGCGCGGCTTCTGTCCGCGCAGGTCGTGGCACTTCTGGGCACCGGCCTTCTGACCGTGGCGCTGGGCCTTGCGGCCTATGACATCGCGGGCGCGCAGGCGGGCGCGGTGCTGGGCATCGCGCTGACGATCAAGATGGTGGCCTATGTGGGGCTGTCGCCGCTCGCTACCGCGCTGGTGGCGCGGATGGACCGGCGGCGCGTGCTGATCGCGGCGGATCTGGTGCGCGCGGGGGCCGCCTGCTGCCTGCCCTTCATCGACGCGGCCTGGCAGATCTATGTCCTGATCTTCGTGTTGCAGTCGGCGTCCGCCACCTTCACACCGACCTTCCAGGCGGTGATCCCCGACATCCTGCCGGATGAAGAGGACTATACGCGCGCCCTGTCGCTGTCGCGCCTGGCCTATGACCTGGAAAACCTGCTCAGCCCGATGCTGGCGGGCCTCTTGCTGGGGGTCATGGCCAGTCATTGGCTCTTTGCCGGGACCGGGGCCGGGTTCCTGGCCTCGGCCCTTCTCGTGGGGATGACCGCGATTCCGGCTGTTTCGCTTCGGCGCGACGCAAGCTTCGCCGACCGGCTGACGCGCGGCACGCGCATCTATCTCGCCACCCCGCGGCTGCGCGGGCTTCTGGCGCTCAACATGGCGGTGGCGGCGGTGGGGGCCGTGGTCATCGTGCAAAGCGTGGTCATCGTGCGGGCGGTCTATGGCCTGGACGAGCGGGCGCTGGCCGTCGCGCTGGCCGCCAACGGGGCGGGGTCCATGCTGGCCGCGCTGGCGCTGCCGCGGCTTCTGCGGGACGGGGGCGACCGGCCGGTGATGCTGCTGGCGGGTGGGCTGGCGGCGGCGGTGATGGCGGGCCTCGGCCTTGCCGTGGCGCTGGCGGGCTGGCCGGCATGGCCGGTGTTCCTTTGCCTCTGGGCCGTGACGGGCGCGGCGCTGGCGGCGATCCTGACGCCCTCGGGCCGGCTCTTGCGCCGGTCGGCCCATGCCGAGGACAGGCCCGCCGTCTTCGCCGCGCAATTCGCGCTCAGCCACGCCTGCTGGCTGGTGGCCTATCCGGCGGCAGGTGCGCTGGGATCGGGGCCGGGGCTGGCCGTGGCGATGCTGGCGGCGGGCGGCGTGGCGGCGGCGGCCACGATCCTTGCCGCGCGCATCTGGCCCGCCAGCATGCCCGACGAGCTGGAGCACAACCACGACGATCTGCCCCCCGATCACCCCCACCTCGCCGATGCCGAACGCCGCGGTGGCCATTTGGTTCACCGCCACGCCTTCGTCATCGACGACGAACACCGGGTCTGGCCCACCGCGGGTTAGGGCGTATCGCACTCAACCGGAGGCACGACCTCGCCAGAGCAGACGAGGCAGCGTTTGCGAAGCCAAACGCGTTCGTCTGCCTTGGCGAGGGCGAATTTGTGCGAAACGTTCGAGGCCGGGGGTCAAGCCGCTTCGAAGCGGCTTGGACCAAGCGGTTTGCAAACCGCTTGCCCCGGGACCAACGAAAAACGTGGGGCAGGGGCCAAGGCCCTTCGAAGGGCCTTGCCTGCGCGGTCAGCCGCGCAGCGCCTCCAGCATGACATGGACGTTCTCGGGATCGGCCTCGGGCGTGATCCCGTGGCCGAGGTTGAAGATATGCGGCCCCTTCGAGAACGCCGCCTTGATCCGCTTCGTCTCGTCGATCAGGGCCTGGCCGCCCTCGACCATCAGCTTCGGATCGAGGTTGCCCTGCACGCAGCCGTCCGGCTGCACGTTCGCCGCGGCCCAATCCGCCGAGACGGAATTGTCCAGCGCCACGCAATCGGCGCCGGTGGCCTTGGCAAAACCCACGTAACGCTCGCCCGCCTCGCGCGGGAAGGCGATGATGGGCAGGCCCGGGTGGCGGGCCTTCATCTCGGCGATGATGCGTTTCGCCGGTTCCAGCGCGTAGCGGTCGAAGGCCTCGCCCTTCAGCGACCCGGCCCAGCTGTCGAAGATCTTGACCACCTCGGCGCCAGCATCGACCTGCGCGGACAGGTATTCGATCGTCGCCTCGGTCAGCCGCTCGATCAGCGCCTCGAAGGTGGCCCGGTCCTCCTGCATCAGCTTGTGCGCCGGCCCCTGGTCCGGGGTGCCGCGCCCGGCGATCATGTAGGTGGCCACCGTCCAGGGCGCGCCGGCAAAGCCGATCAGCGT
>JAUIIC010000166.1 GCA_030431935.1 Alphaproteobacteria bacterium
CGCCGAACCACACCACGTCGGGGCGCGTGGCGTCGCGGGCGCAGGCGGGGCAGCGGTCGCCCGCGTCCATCTCGGGCGGGGCATCCCAGCGGTGCCCGCACTCGGCGCACAGGGCGCGCAGCAACTCTCCATGCATGTGGATCACGTTGCGGCTGCCGGCGCGCTCGTGCAGGTCGTCGATGTTCTGCGTGACGATCAGAACCTCGCCGCCGTGCTCGGCCTCCAGCCGGGCCAGCGCCACATGCGCGGGGTTCGGCGCGGCGGCCAGGACCTGCGCGCGGCGGGCGTTGTAGAAGCGGTGCACCAGAACCGGGTTGCGCGCGAACCCCTGCGGGGTGGCCAGGTCGTCGATGTTATAGCGGCTCCACGTGCCGTCGGGGCCGCGAAACGTGCCCAGCCCGCTTTCCGCCGAGATCCCGGCGCCCGTCAGGATCACGATACGCATCGCCCGGCCCTCCCCGGGCACAAGCTAGCCCGCGACCGCCGCCCGACCAAGTCTCAACGGCAGAACGCCTCGGCCTGCGCGCCGAACACCTTGTAGGTGTCCCAGAAACGCTCGTGATCGGCGCGGTCCGACATGCGCACTTCCTGCGCCATGTGCGGATCGGCGAAGAACTTCGACGCCAGCCGCTGTTCGGACCCGTCGAGAAGCGAATCGGCCACCTGCTGGATGCAGCCGCACAATGCGGCCGTCGCGCCGCGCCCGGCGGCCATGCAGGCCCGCTCGATCGGACCAGCCGAAGCGGCCGGTGCCAGCGTCGTCATCGTCGCCACCGCCAGCGCGGCGGCAAGGACACTCCGTCTCATCGTCTGCCTCGTGAATTTCCAGGGGGCGGTCGCCCGCCCCGATCGACGTCCGGGATCGTGCCGCAACCCGCGCCCGCGCGCAATTCACGGATGCGCCAGCGGCGCCGGACCGCTGACGCGGGCGCGCGGAAAGCTGGCCTTCCGTCGCCCCATGTCCTAGACCACGCCCGCAAGTCAGGGAGTGTGTGACATGGACAAGGTTTTCAGAACGACGCGGATGCTGCGCTTCGGCGATTGCGACATCTCGGGCACCGCCTATTTCCCGTCCTATCTCAACATCCTCAACGGCGTGAACGAGGAATTCTGGGAGCATCTCGGCTTTCCCTGGCACAAGATCATCTGGGAGGACCGCTGGGGCACGCCCACCGTCCACATCCGCTCGGATTTCTCCAGCCCGTCCTTCTTCGGCGAAGAGCTGGAATTCGCCGTGACCGTCCTCAAGGTCGGGCGGTCCTCGGTGACGATCCACCACGACATCAGCTGCAAGGGCGAGAAGCGCTGGGAAAGCACCCAGGTGCTGGCCGCCTCGGACCTCGACAAGCACATCTCGATCCCCTGGCCGGCCGAGGTCAAGACCGCGCTGGAAGCGCTGCTCGCCGACCCCGCCTAAGGGGCGCCGACAGGGGGCACCGGATGGCCGTCCGTGGCGGCCGTTCGAACGTCTGTTTCCTCCCATGTCCGAACAGGTAACCCACCCGATGGCATCGGATGGCCGCGGTCAACCGCTCCAACGCCCGAGGTCTTCGCTTTATCCCGGCCAGGTCCGGACGACCCCCGAGCGCGCGCAAACGTCACCAAAGTGGCTGGCCGTCGGGGCGGCCATCCGCTGCCCGGGCCGCCTGCTGCGGCTGGTCCGGGCGGGGTGCGCCGTTCGGACGGTCCACCGACCGACCGGCGAAACCTCGCCACCGCGCGCCCTGTTCACTCCCCCCCGCCGTGCATGCCGCGCCGACGCGATGCCGACGTTTTGCCGACGTGGTGCAGCAACGCCCATTTCCCTTGAAACAAAGGCATGAACGCGCGATTCGCGGCGCCCCATTGACGGCTCCCCGAAACCGCCGCATATCCCGCCCATGACAGAGCTTTCGCGCATCCGCAATTTCTCGATCGTGGCCCATATCGACCACGGCAAATCGACCCTTGCCGACCGTCTGATCCAGATGACCGGCACCGTCGCCGAGCGCGACATGAAGGAGCAACTCCTCGATTCGATGGACATCGAGCGCGAGCGCGGCATCACCATAAAGGCCAACACCGTCCGGATCGACTATCCCGCCAAGGACGGAAATACCTATGTTCTCAACCTGATAGACACGCCCGGCCACGTCGACTTCGCCTATGAGGTCAGCCGCTCCATGCGCGCGGTCGAGGGTTCGCTGCTTGTCGTGGACGCCACCCAGGGCGTCGAGGCGCAGACGCTCGCCAACGTCTACCAGGCCATCGACGCCAACCACGAGATCGTGCCGGTCCTCAACAAGATCGACCTGCCCGCCGCCGAGCCCGACCGCATCCGCGAGCAGATCGAGGACGTGATCGGCATCGAGGCACACGATGCCGTTGAAATATCTGCGAAAACCGGCGTCGGCATCCCCGAGGTGCTGGAAGCCATCGTCGCCCGTCTGCCCGCCCCCAAGGGCGACCGGAACGCCCCGCTCAAGGCCATGCTGGTCGACAGCTGGTACGATTCCTACCTTGGCGTCGTCGTGCTCATCCGCGTCATGGACGGCGTCATCCGCAAGGGCGACCGCATCCGCATGATGCAGACCGGCGCCATCTATGGCATTGACAAACTTTCGGTTTTAAAACCCGCCATGGTAGATATCGCCGAGCTTGGGCCGGGCGAGATCGGCATTCTCACCGCCTCGATCAAGCAGGTCCGCGACACCCGCGTCGGCGACACGATCACCCATGAGAAGAAGGGCGCCGACAAGCCCCTGCCGGGTTTCCGCCCGTCGATTCCGGTGGTCTTCTGCGGCCTCTTCCCCGTCGATGCCGCAGAGTTCGAAGACCTGCGCACCGCAATCGAGAAGCTCGCCCTCAACGACGCCAGCTTCTCGTTCGAGATGGAAACCTCCGCCGCACTCGGCTTCGGTTTCCGCTGCGGGTTCCTTGGCCTTCTCCACCTCGAGGTCGTGCGCGACCGGCTGGAACGCGAATACGGGATCGAGCTCATCACCACCGCGCCCAGCGTGGTCTATCACGTCTACATGCGCGACGGCACCATGGTGGAGTTGCACAACCCCGCCGACATGCCCGACCTGACGCACGTGGACCGGATCGAGGAACCGCGCATCAAGGCCACCATCCTCGTGCCCGATGACTACCTGGGCGAGGTGCTCAAGCTCTGCCAGGATCGCCGCGGCATCCAGCTGGATCTCACCTATGCGGGCAGCCGGGCGATGGTGGTCTACGACCTGCCGCTCAACGAGGTGGTGTTCGACTTCTACGACCGGCTGAAATCGGTGACCAAGGGCTACGCCTCGTTCGACTACTCGATGGAAGGCTACCGCGAGGACAAGCTCGTCAAGATGCAGATCCTCGTCAACGACGAGCCCGTGGACGCGCTCTCGATCATGGTCCACCGCGACCGGGCCGAGTCCCGCGGCCGCGCCATGTGCGAGAAGCTGAAAGAGCTGATCCCCCGCCACATGTTCAAGATCCCGATCCAGGCCGCGATCGGTGGCCGCGTGATCGCCCGCGAGACGCTGGCGGCGCTGCGCAAGGACGTGACCGCCAAGTGCTACGGCGGCGACGCCACGCGCAAGCGCAAGCTTCTGGAAAAGCAGAAGGCCGGCAAGAAGAAGATGCGCCAGTTCGGCAAGGTCGAAATCCCGCAGGCCGCCTTCATCAACGCGCTGAAGATGGACAGCTGAGGTCTGCCCCGCGGGGCGTCAGCCGTGGCTCGCCGCGCCTTGAGCAGGCGTGCCATCCGCTGCCCTGCCGGGCTGCCAGCTGTTGAACTCAGTCAGGAAGACGCCGAATGCATCCTGGCCGCCGGTCCGCACGAGGCGCGTCATGCGAAAGGTCTCGCCCAACCTGTCCTGCAGGGATCTGTCCAGGTGCCGGGCGCACCACTTGGCCACGCGTTCGATGTTGTAGGCCTCGATCCAGTCCGCCAGGTCCCAACGTTCCAGGAACATCTGCAAGGCTTCCACGAAGACGTCATCGCCGCCCTCCGACGAGGCGAGGCGCCGCAACTCGATCCGGTCGGACCGCTTGAACGTCCCGAACAGGTACATGGTCCTGTGTGCCTGTTGAGAGGTCGTCTCGGTCTCGGTCATCAGTTGTCCTCCAGGCTGTCGAACTCGACACGCTGCTGCATGTGCTTCGCGAACAGGTCGCGCACGTTCTTGCCTTGCTCGCCGGATGGCGGTCGGCTGCGGCAATAGCGTCCGGAATTGGTGTTCACGAACCACACGAGTTCGCCATCGTCTGCGTGGTCCAAGAAAAGCTCGCCCGCGATGCGGGCGGGCTGTTCGTCGACAAGGCAGGGATGTCCCAGCTTCTTCTCGTCCGAGGGATGGCTGGGAAAATTGCGCCGTCTCGGGTGTCCGGTCAGTTCGCGGCCATCGGGCAGTTCCGCGATTTCCTCTACCGCCAGCTTGATGTCGCCGCTTTCGTCCATGACCCACAGGAAAGTAATGGCGCTTGCCGCACACGCAAATAGCGGGGAACCGCAGACACCACAATAGGCTGAAAGACGGCGTCCGGTGTCGTCGGTCAGTGTCGAAAGGGATCGAGGTCTGCGCCCTTGTTCCCAATATGCGACTTCGCTTGGGGACCGGAGAGGTCCGTACATGTCATCAAGCTCCGAAGCCACCTTCGACCCTTTTCACTATTGAACACTGGTGAAGGAAAGGCAAATTCCCGGTGCACACAACCCTTGCGGGCGGTCAATTCCGGCATTGCGCGCGAAAAACGTGGGGTTCGTGCAACAGTCCGGTTGACCGGGCAGGGCTTCGGCGGGGCAGGCCGGGGTGGCGGCGCGGGCAGTGGGCCGGGCTGTTCCGGTGCTCCGGGCGGATGGCCGGCCGCTACCTGTCCGTGGTCCGGAGCCGCCGCGCCGACGTGATGCCGACGTTGTGCCGACGTTGTGCCGACGTGGGGTTTCGGCCCTCGACGCCCCGCGATTCGGTGGTTCGGGCCCCGAAATCCCCTTTGCACCCGCAGAAAGTGGCACCTGAAACCGCTCTGTCACACCCCGCCCCGGCAAGTCCTTTGCCGCGCTTCGGAAATCCCGGTTATCAACAGGATTTCACCACGTGATATCAACAGCTTATCCCCAACGAATTTTCATGCTGCAGTGCTATTTTCTTGCCGGACCACCCCCCGATTTGTGACAGTTTCCTTACCGCAAGGGGGTTTCGATCCCGGAGCGGACGCAAAGGCCCGGGAGGGCCGGAGCGGGACGAACCGGATCCTCGGATCAGGACGCACCGCCCGGACCTCACCCGACAAGGATGGACCCAAGGTCTTCGGACCAAAGGGAAATTCGAGAAGGGATCAACGGGGCGGAGCGGGCCTGAGGGGTCTTTCGGGACCCGGAAAGGCAGCGAAGGTTCCTTCGGGAGCCCGAGCAGACGGGCCGACATCCCACGATGTCTGGTTCGGGAAGGCGTCAGGGTGATGCAAGGACCGCGTCTGAGCACCTGGCGCCTTTTCCCGTTCCGGAACGAAAACGGGGTCCGGACTGGTCCGAACCCCGCCAACAGCGTCAGCTGATGCATCACCGCGTCTGTGCACCTGTGTCAGCCGTATAGCGCGGTTGCGCGCGGCGATCAACTACATCTCGTGGTCCGCGTGCCGGCAGGCGCAATATCCCACCCTTATGCACAGACGCGCGGTGCGGACGCGGGGCCGCGCAGGTCAGTATCCCGTCGCACACATTTTTTTGCCGCCGGGGTGATCCGCCGCGCCGATTGCCTCGTAGCAAGCTGTAAACAAGAGATGACACTGGGGAGTGAAGTGATGTCAGACATTCTGGACAGGATCGCCGGGAAGTTCGATCGCCGGATGGCGCTGCGGCGCAAGGCGCTGGCACATATGGAGATCTTCCTGTCCGACGATGATGCCGTTTCCCTTCGCGGCGAGCTGCGCGCCACGATTCTGGCCTGCCAGTCCTGTTCCGACCCCGCCGCCTGCACCCGCTGGATGGACCGGGGCGCGCCGGGTCTGCCCGCCTGTTGCCGGGCCCTGGCGTCCTTCGAACGTCTGCAAGCCGCCTCTGTCCCGCAGGAACCGGAACGGCTGCGCGCCACGGCTTGACCCCGATCAAGGCAGCGCGTCCCCGGCAGGCATAGGCCTGCCGTGACTTGCCCGGGAAACGCCGATGCGCCGTCTTGCACTTATCCTCTTCGGTCCGATCGCCAGCACCTTGGCCAGCGTCGCCGTCGTGGCCGCGCTGGTCGCGGGCGCGGGGGGGCTCTGGCCGCTTCTGGGCGCTGCCGCGTTTGGCGGCCTTCTTGCGGTGCCCGTCACCCTGGGCGTGGCGCGGCGGATGACGGGCCGCGCGCGTCAGTAGGGCGCGGCCCCGCGCGCCGCATCGGGATGCTCGGACATGAAATGGTGCAGCACCGCATAGAGCGCGCGCGCATGCGTGACATCGTCCCGGTGCAGCGCGTCGCGGATATCCTCGCAGATCATGCGCTGGATCACCTGAAACCCCCTGGCCTCGTGCGCGAGGTAGGCGCCCAGGGCGGCGGCGTTCACCGGCGGCAGGTGTTCATGTTCGGCAATCGCCTCGATCTCGGGTCTGGTCAGATCGGTCATGTCGGCGATATCGTCCATCGTGATCATAGCGACCGTCTCCTGTCTTGGTGTTGTCAAAATAGCAGGGCGCGCGATCGTGCGGATTGATCGGGGTCAATAGGGGAGCGGGCCGCATGAGCGAAGCGACGGGCTATACACGTATGCAGATTCGACTGCACTGGCTGGTGATGGTGTTCGTGATCCTGCAATACGCCCTGCACGAAGGCATCGCCGAGGCGTTCGACGCCGGGCTGGACGCGGGCCGAATGACGCTTGATGTCGGCGCGGTCGGCCACATGGGGCTTGGCCTGCTGATCCTGCTGCTGGTCTTCTGGCGGATCGCGCTGCGGCAGGAACACGGCGCCCCGCCGCCGCCCGCGGCCGAACCGGCCTGGGCCAAGCTGGCGGCCAAGGCCACGCATCATGCGTTCTACGCCTTGCTGATCGCCCTGCCGATCACGGGTGGCCTTGCCTGGGGCATGGCCTCAGAGACCTTGGGCGATGTGCACGAGGTCCTGCGTGCGCTTCTGCTTCTTTTGATCCTGCTGCACGTCGGCGCGGTGGCGGTCCATCAGCTGGTGTGGAAGACCGACCTTCTGACACGAATGCGAAGCCCGGTGGACTGACCGGCAGGGCACGGAAAAGCCGTCTGCCCGCGATCCTTCCGTCATCCCTGGATAACGGCACGATCCTGCAGGCGAGTGCTGGATTATCCTCCAAAGAAATCAACAAAATCAGTAGGTTACTTTTCGAAATGGTATCCCGATAGTGTCAGGTTTAGTATCCAAGCACAGGCGAAAAAGCCGCCGTTTTCGTCGGCATCAGCAGAATCCTGGCGCTGCCGGCTCAGATCGCCACGCAGCACCTCTTGTGCTTTCGGCCCGATCCAAAGGGGCATAGCTCGTTCCGCCCGACCTTCTGGGATCGAGCCGGCGCACGGCACGCTCGCGCACTTCGGGGGAAAACTTGTTCGTCGTCTTGCTCATGATGCTCCAACTTACCCACGAGTTGGAGCCTCCGGCAGACCCGGCGCGGTTCAGGCGGCCTGCCGGTCATTGACGGCCTGCAGCCGCGTCGGCGCGGCCGTCAGAGCGGAACGGCCGTGTCCGCGCGCGCGGACCACAAGAGCTTGCGATAGCGCAGGGTGCTGCCCTCGAGGTGGCGGCGCATCGCGAGACGTGCGGCGTCCGCGTCGCCTTCGACGATGGCGTTGACGATGCTGGCGTGCTCGGCGTCGATCAGGCTCTGGTAGCTGCCCGATACGGGCGCGGCGTCCTCGGACCGAAGCGCGCGGCGTGGGATCAGCTTGGGCCCGAGGATCTCTAGGAATTCGCGGAACCGCGCGTTGTTGGTGGCGTCCGCGATCGCCAGGTGCAGAGCGAAATCGGCCTCGGATGTCGAGGCCCCCGCGCGCGCCAGTTCCGAGACAAGCTCGTGGCACTCCATGATCCGTTCTTCCTGGGCGGGGGACCTGCGCACCGCGGCTAGCCCGGCGACCTCGACCTCCACGGCGGTGCGCAGCTCCAGCATCTCGATCACCGAGGAGACGCGGTTCAGGTCGACATCGCTGAACGGCAGGTCGCCCGGCACCTGCCGCCGCAGTACGAAGACACCGGCCCCCTGCCGCGGTTCCACCAGCCCGTCCGAGCGTAGCGCGGCGATGGCTTCGCGCACCACGGTCCTGCTGACACCATGCTGCTCGGACAGCTGCGCCTCGGTCGGGAGACGGTTGCCGACGTCGTATTCACCGTGCTCGATCTGGTCGCGCAGGGTGGTCGCCAGGTTCACGACGAGGTTCCCGCGGGTGGCTGACTTGCCTCTCATTGGTTCCGATCCAATCCGTCTTGAACAGCTCGAACGTGTGTACTCGTCTCCCACTCACTTGCTTGGACTGCGGCCGCCAGGTCGGCGCAAGGCCTTGTATCTTCACCGAACATCCGCGGCACCCCCCCGATCATGTCAGGGGCGCCGGGTTGAACAACGCCAGTGCGTTGTGAATGCCGTGCCGTTCCGCCCAAGTCCTCTTGCCACCTGCGACGGCCAGTATCTCGTCGAGGATCTCTTGCCCCATCTCTTCGATCGTTGCGGCGCCGGTCGCGATCGGTCCGGCGTCGATGTCGATCAGATCATGCCAGCGCCGCGCAAGCTCGCTTCCCGTGGCGACCTTGATGACCGGCATCGCGGCCACATTGTAGGGCGTGCCCCGCCCCGTGGTAAAGACGTGCACCGTCGCCCCGGCGGCAAGCTGCAGGGTGCCGCAGACGAAATCGCTTGCCGGGGTGGAGGCAAAGTTCAACCCCTGCGCCCGCACACGTTCGCCAGGCGGGACGACACCGGCGATCGGCGCGGTTCCCGACTTGGCGATGGACCCCAACGCCTTCTCCACGATGTTCGACAACCCGCCCGTCTTGTTGCCTGGCGTCGTGTTCGCCGAGCGGTCCGCCCCGCCGCGTTCGAGATAGGCGTCGTACCAGGCAAGCTTTGCGATCAGGGCCTGTGCCACCTCGGGGGTGGCTGCGCGTGCCGTCAACTGGTCCACCGCGTCGCGCACCTCGGTATTCTCGGAGAACATGACCGTGGCGCCGGCGCGCACCAGCAGATCGCTGGCAACCCCCACGGCGGGGTTGGCGGTGACACCAGAAAGGCTGTCCGATCCGCCGCATTGCAGCCCGACGACAAGATCCGAGGCCGGGCAGGTTTCGCGCCGCCGCCTGTCGAGCCGCTGGAGATGATGCTCGGCACGGGCCATGATCTGCGAGATCATCGCATCGAAACCCGTCATCTCGGGATCCTGCAGGCGCAGCGCCTCGACGTCCGGAAAGGCCTCGGGCGGCAACAGGCGCGCGGGCTGAAGCTTTTCGCAGCCCAGGCCCACGACCATGACCTCGCCGCCGAAATTGGGATTGCGCGAGATGTTGCGCAGGGTGCGGAT
>JAUIIC010000167.1 GCA_030431935.1 Alphaproteobacteria bacterium
GTTCGTCGAGAAAGGGGATGTGGCCGCGGCCGGGAACCTCGGCGAAGATCATGTCGGGGCGGCGGCGGCGCATCTCTGCGGCCGTGTCCCGTGTCAGGAGGTCCGAGTTCGCGCCGCGGATCAGCGCCAGCGGCAGGCCCGCCATGGCGTCGAACAGGGGCCAGAGGTCGGGCGCGGGCTGGCCGCTGGCGGCAAGGAAGGCGTCGCGCAGCGCCGGGTCATAGGTGATCGACAGGCCCTCGGGCGTTTCGCGATAGTGCAGCGCGGCCTCGGCGCGCCAGCGGTCCATCGGCACGCCCTCGAACCCGGCCATGCGGGTGGCCATCGCCTCTGTCACCTCGTCGAGCGTGCGGACGGCGGGGGTGCGGCCGATGAAGGCCTCGATCGCGGCCAGCCCTTCGGGCGCGATTTCGGGGCCGATGTCGTTGAGGCAGACGCCGGTCAGCCGGTCGCGGGCATGCGCGGCCAGCCCCATGGCGATCAGCCCCCCGCGCGAGGTGCCGAGGATCGCGGCCCGCTCGATCCCGAGGTGATCCATCAGGCGCAGCACGTCGCCCGATTCCACCGGCAGGGAATAGGTGTTGAAATCCGGCGACCATTCGGACCGGCCGCGCCCGCGATAGTCGGGCCGGATCAGGCGCACGTCACTCAGGTGCGGGGCGATGTAATCGAAGTCGCGGCCCGTGCGGGTCAGCCCCGACAGCGCCATGACGGGATGGCCCGCGCCTTCGTCGGTGTAGTGCAGGGTCAGGCCGTCGGCAGAGGTGTAGCTGGGCATATCAGGGGCGTCCGGCAAGCTCGGGGATGGTGGTCAGGTCGGACAGGACGGTGCCGGGGCGCCATGGCAGGCAGTCCATCGGCTCTCCCGCGCGGTTCACCCAGACGGTGGTGAACCCGTAGCCCGCGCCGTGGCAGGCGTCCCAGCCGTTCGACGACACGAACAGCACCTGGTCGGGCGTGGTGCCGAACCGCTGGCCGACGAGGTCGTAGACGCTGCGGTGGGGCTTGAAGACGCCGACGCTTTCGACCGACAGCACGTCGTCGAGGAATTCGCCGATCCCGGCGCTGTCGACGGCACCCGCCAGCATCCCGGGTTCTCCGTTCGACAGGATGGCCGTGGCGTAGCCCCGCTGTTTCAGGGTGGCCAGCATCAGGGGCACCTCGGGGTAGGCGGACAGCTGGAAGTAAAGCGCCAGCAGACGCTCGCGCAGGTCCGGATCGGACAGGCCGGATGCCTCCATCGCCCAGTCGAGACCGTCCTGCGTGACCTGCCAGAAATCGGTATGGGCGCCCGCGACGGCGCGCAGCCAGGTGTATTGCAGCTGTTTCGTGCGCCAGTCGGCGGCCAGCTTCTGCCAGCACCCGGCCAGCGCGGCGTTGCCCGGCTCTGCCGCCGCCTCGCGCGCGGCGGCGGTGACGTCGAAGAGCGTGCCATAGGCGTCGAAGACGCAGGTGGTGATGGGCATGGGATCCTCCCGCAGCGGTCGCGGCGACACTGGCAGAGCCCCGGCGCGATTGGAAGGGCCGAGGGCGGTGGTGCGGCCGGCGGCCGGATCGTGCTATGGTGGCGGGGTGTGAAGCAAGGGAGGTGTGCGATGGCCGGCACGCATGGACAGGTCCACTGGACCGAGTTGATGACCCGCAACGTCGAGGCGGCGAAGGCGTATTATACCGCGATCTGCGGCTGGACGTTCGAAACGATGCCGATGGAGGGCGGGACGTATCACCTTGGGTTTCGGGACGGCGCGCCCACGGTCGGGATCATGGACCTGGGCGACATTCCGGGCATGGACGGGGTGCCGCCGCACTGGTTCAGCTATTTCGCGGTCGACGATCTCGACGCGGCGCTGGAGACCAGCACGGCGATGGGTGGCAAGGTCGAGCGTCCGCCCTTCGAGGTGCCGGGGACGGGCTGGATCGCCATCGTGACCGATCCCACGGGCGCGGCGATGGGCCTGATGAAGCCCGAGCCGATGGACGACGCCGCCGGCTGAGCCGGAACGCCGCACCGGGCCCGGTCCGCGCACGGGTTTACAACCGCGCGCGGGCCTGAAAGGCTGGGCCATGTCGATCGAAGCACCCGCCACGCAGGCGGCCTTCGCCATTCATCCCCCCCGAACACAGATCATGGAGACAGCCGATGACCCAGGCCAAGGCGGGTGACACCGTGCGTTTGCACTACACCGGAACGCTGGAGGACGGGACGACCTTCGACAGTTCCGCCGGGCGCGATCCGCTGCAGTTCACCGTGGGATCGGGCGAGATCATCCCCGGGCTCGACCGCGAGATCGCGGGCATGGCGGTGGGCGACACCAAGCAGGTGACCGTGGCCGCCGAGGACGCCTATGGCGCGCATGACCCGGACCGCCAGCAGGTGGTGCCGCGCGACCAGATCCCCGCCCATATCCCGACCGAGCCGGGCACGCAGCTGCAGTTGCAGACGCCCGACGGGCAGGCCGTGCCGGTGGTCGTGGCCGAGTGCACCGAGACCGAGGTGACGCTGGACGCCAACCATCCGCTGGCGGGCAAGGCGCTGATCTTCGACGTGGAGCTGGTCGAGATCGTCTGAGGCGGGGGCAAAGCGGTTTCGAAACCGCTTTGCGCCGCGCGTGGCGCGCGGCGCGCAAGAGTTTTCGAAAACTCTTGCGGGGACGCATCCGGCGGGGACGTCGTCCGCCCGATTGCCGGGGCGCAGAAGCGGTTTCGAAACCGCTTCACGCCCGGTTGCTGGCAAGAGTTTTCGAAAACTCTTGCGGCGCGTCGCGGGTCAGAGGTTCTCGGTCTGGGGCATCCCGAGCACGTGGAAGCCGCCATCGACGCGCACCACCTCTCCGGTGGTGCAGGCGCCGTAGTCCGAGGCGAGGTAGACGGCGGTGCCGCCCACGGCCTCGAGCGTGGCGTTGGCGCGCAGCGGGGCGTTCTGGTCGGTGTGCTTGAAGGTCTTGCGCGCACCGCCGATCGCCGCGCCGGCCAGCGTCCTCATCGGGCCCGGCGAGACCGCGTTGACGCGGATCTGTTCCGGGCCGAGATCGTTGGCGAGGTAGCGCACCGTCGATTCCAGCGCTGCCTTGGCCACGCCCATCACGTTGTAATAGGGCGTCACCCGGTTCGAGCCCTGGTAGGTCAGGGTCAGGATCGTGCCGCCGCCGGTCATCAGCGGGCGGGCCCGGCGGGCGCAGTCGATCAGCGAGTAGCACGAGATCGACAGCGAGTGCTTGAAGTTCTCGAGCGAGGTGTCGATGAACCGGCCGGTCAGTTCCGACTTGTCGGAATAGGCGATGGCGTGCACCAGGAAATCCAGCCGGCCCCAGCGCTCGGCGATGGTGGCGAAGGCGGCGTCCATCTCGGCCCCGTCCATCACGTCGCAGTCCAGCAGGATCGAGGCGCCGAGGCTTTCGGCCAGCGGCTGCACCCGTTTTCCGAAGGCGTCGCCCTGGTAGGTGAAGGCCAGCTCGGCGCCCTCTGCGGCCATGGCCTTTGCGATGCCCCAGGCGATGGAACGATCGTTGGCGACGCCCATGATAAGGCCGCGTTTTCCGGTCATCAGGTCAGCCATGGGTCGTCATCCGTGATATTTGCTGAGCAGCATCGAGCCATTGGTGCCGCCGAAGCCGAAACTGTTGGTCATGACCGTGTCGAGCCCTGCGCCTTCGACCAGCGCCGTGGCGATCTCGGCCGGGGCCAGTGCCGGGTCGAGCGTCGCGACGTTGATCGACGGCGCGATGAAGTCGCGCCTGAGCATCAGGAGGCAGTAGATCGCCTCTTGCGCGCCCGCGGCGCCCTGGCTGTGGCCGGTCATCGACTTTGTCGAGCTGATCGGCGGCGTGCTGCCCTGTCCGAAGACGCGACGCACCGCCTCGACCTCGCCCACGTCGCCCACCGGCGTCGAGGTGCCGTGGGCGTTGATGTAGCTGACCTTGCGGCCTTCGGGCAGGCCGCGCAGCGCCAGCCGCATGGCGCGCTCGCCGCCCTCGCCCGAGGGGGCGACCATGTCGTGCCCGTCCGAGGTGGCGCCGAAGCCCGTCACCTCGGCGTAGATCGGCGCGCCGCGCGCCAGAGCGCGGTCGAGGCTTTCCAGCACCACGATGCCGCCGCCGCCCGAGATGACGAAGCCGTCGCGGTCGGCGTCGAAGGCGCGGCTGGCCTCGGCCGGCGTGTCGTTGAACTTGGAGGACATCGCGCCCATCGCGTCGAAGAGGCAGGACAGCGTCCAGTCGAGTTCCTCGCCGCCGCCGGCGAACATCACGTCCTGCTGGCCCAGCATGATCTGCTGGGCGGCCATCCCGATGCAGTGCAGCGAGGTCGAGCAGGCCGAGGTGATCGAGAAGTTCACGCCCTTGATCTTGTAGGCCGTCGAGAGGTTGGCCGAGATCGTGGACGACATGCATTTCGGCACGGCGAAGGGGCCGATGCGTTTGGGGCTGCCTTTTTCCAGCACGGTCTGGTGGGCGGCCAGCATGGCGCTGGTCGACGGCCCGCCCGAGCCGGCGATGAGGCCCGTCATCGGGTCCGACACCTCGGCCTCGGTCAGGCCGGCGTCGGCGATGGCCTGCTGCATGGCCACGTAGGCGTAGGCCGCGCCCGGTCCCATGAAGCGCAGGAGCCGTTTGTCCACGTGTTCGGCCGGATCGAGGTCGATCGCGCCCTTCACGCGGCTGCGGAACCCGTGTTCGGCATAATCCTCTGCGGCGACGATGCCCGAGCGTCCGGCGCGCAGGCTTTCGGTCACGGCCTCGGCGTCGGTGCCGATGGACGAGACGATGCCGATCCCAGTGACGACAACGCGGCGCATGTGCTGCTCTCCCTGTCGTGGTATCAGGTCGCGGCGGCCGAGAGGCCGACCTTCATGTCCTTGACTTCGCAAACCGTCTCGCCGTCGGCCTCGACCCGGCCATTGGCGACGCCCATCTTGAGGCGGCGGTCGATGACGCGGGTGAAATCGACGTGGTAGGTGACGAGCTTGCGGTCGGGACGGATCATGCCCGAGAGTTTCACCTCTCCGGCGCCGAGCGCGAAGCCCTGGCCCTGCCAGCCGCGCCATCCGAGATTGAAGCCGGTCAGCTGCCACAGCCCGTCAAGCATCAGGCAGCCGGGCATGACCGGGTTTCCCGGGAAGTGGCAAGGGAAGAACCAGAGGTCCGGCACGATGTCGAGTTCGGCGCGGACGTGCCCCTTGCCGTGCTCCCCCCCATCGCCGCTGATGTCCGTGATGCGGTCCATCATGAGCATGGGCGGTTCGGGCAGCTGTGCATTGCCGGGGCCGAAGAGTTCGCCGCGGGCGCATCTGAGAAGATCGTCCTTGTCGAAGCTCGTCGGAAATTCTGCCATCGGGGCGGGTCCTTCGTTGCCTTCAGCGCGTCCGACCCCCTCTAGCACCGCCGTTCGGCGGCTGGCAAGCCGGGACGGGCGACGCGCCGATGCGGTTTCATTTGAAACCTCGGGCGCTCCGCCCTATTATGCAGGGCATGCGCGACTGCATCGACCCATCGACCGATCCCCGTCAGTCCCGGGGGACAGAGTGGCTGGCCCGCGGCGGCCTGCGGCCGACGCGTCAGCGCGTGGCGCTGGCCGCGCTTCTGGTGGGCGATGGTCAGGACCGTCACGTGACCGCCGAAAGCCTTTATGCCGCGTCCATGGCGTCCGGCGAGCGGGTGTCGCTGGCGACGGTCTACAACACGCTTCGGGCGTTCTGCGATGCCGGTCTGATGCAGGAGGTCACGGTGGACACCAACAAGTCCTACTTCGACACCTGCACCGAGGATCATCCGCATTTCTTCTGGGAGGACGAGGGGCGGCTGACCGACGCTCCGGCCGACCAGCTGGAGATCGCGCGTCTTCCCGAGGCGCCCGAGGGCGCCGAGATCAGCAAGGTGGACGTGGTGATCCGCCTGCGGCGCACCCGGTAGCACCTTTTTCCCGCCGACGCCTTCGTGTGCGCGCCAGTCCGGGCGGGCGCTGCCCTGTGGGTATCGTCGCGGTCGTCAAAACCACTGGCCGGGTTCCATCAGGCCGAGATCCATCAGTTGCTGGGACGACCAGGTGAAATCGACCGAATTGTGCCAGCGGAAGCTTTGCACGTCGAAGGTCGAGCCCGGGTTGAGCTTTAGCGCCTTGGCGGTGCGGAACGAACAGATCGCGCCGGTCAGGTTGTTGTGCCAGGGGCAGGCGTAGGTGTTGTATTCCTCGTCCGAGAAGGTGTGATTTGGCCGCAGCCGCAACCCCGGTTTGGCGCGGAACAGCCCGATGCGGTCGATCTTGCGGCGGTCTTTCGGGATGTGTTCTTCGAAACGCCAGCGCAGGCCGCCGTGGAAATCGAGTTGCCGGTCCATCATAGCGCCATCGACGCTGCGGGCCTGGGCGTAATAGCCCGAGCGGTCGAGTTGCGCGGCCTTGAGCGCCACAGCGTTGGGGTGGCGCCAGAGATCGGCAGCATACAGGTCGATGACATAGGTCAGCATCGCGTCCCGGCGTTCTTCCGTGTGGAAGGCCAGCATCTCGGCCACGCTGCGCGTCTCACAGAAGGGATAGAACAAGTACTCGGCGTTGTAGCAGTAGTACATCCACAGGCCCGGCGCGGTCTCGATCACCGTGTTGACGGCGGTGGGCACGGCGCCGGGTTCCAGCGCGTTGAAGTCGATGCGGTGGATGTCTTCCTCGACAAGGCGGGTCAGCGTCAGTTCGGGTGGCGCGAACAGCAGGATGTCGGTGAAGCCGCGATCCTGGTGGTGGGCGATGGTGCTGTCGATCTCGACGAGATCCTCGGCGAAGATCATGGCCACCGGGCCCTTCGACAGGGCGCCGTTGCGGTTCGAAAGGAAGGCGGCGAGATCGGGGTGGCGCATCTTCGTGGCCCTGTGCTGGCTGCTCTGGAACAGAGTCCCACGAAAGCGGCGCGGGTTTCAAGCGTTGCGGGACGCGTGGGCGTGGTGTAGTCCAGCGCGCGGATCGAGAGGCGCGCATGGCTGAGACACGCAAGCTGTATATCAAGACCTATGGCTGTCAGATGAACGTCTATGACAGTGAACGCATGGCCGAGGCGCTGGGCGGGTCGGGGTATGTGCAGACGGACCGGGCCGACGATGCCGACATGATCCTGCTGAACACCTGCCACATCCGCGAGAAGGCCGCCGAGAAGGTCTATTCCGAGCTTGGCCGGCTGAAGGGGCTGAAGGCGGCGAAGCCCGACCTGAAGATCGGCGTGGCCGGCTGCGTCGCGCAGGCCGAGGGCGAGGAGATCCTGCGCCGCCAGCCGATGGTGGACCTTGTGGTGGGCCCGCAGGCCTATCACCGGCTGCCCGACATGGCGGCGCGGCTGGACGCGGGGCAGACCGCGCTCGACACCGATTTTCCCGAGGAAGACAAGTTCGAGCGCCTGGCCGAGCGGCCCAAGGCCGCGCGCGGGCCGACCGCCTTCCTGACGGTTCAGGAAGGCTGCGACAAGTTCTGCGCCTTCTGCGTGGTGCCCTATACCCGGGGCGCCGAGGTCAGCCGGCCGGCGGCGCGGGTGCTGGACGAGGCGCGCGATCTGGTGGCGCGCGGGGTGCGCGAGATCACGCTGCTGGGGCAGAACGTGAACGCCTATCACGGTGCCGGGCCCGAGGGCGACGCGTGGTCGCTGGCCCGCCTGATCCGGGCGTTGGGGGACATCGAGGGTCTGGCGCGCATCCGCTACACCACGAGCCACCCCAACGACATGACCGACGACCTGATCGTGGCGCATGGCGAGGTGGAACAGCTGATGCCCTATCTGCATCTGCCGGTGCAGTCGGGGTCGGACCGGGTGTTGAAGGCGATGAACCGCAAGCATGACGCGGCAAGCTACCTGCGGCTGATCGAGCGCATCCGCGCGGCGCGGCCCGACATCCTGATGTCCGGCGATTTCATCGTGGGCTTTCCCGGCGAGACGGACGCCGATTTCGAGGACACGCTGTCGCTGGTGCGGGCCGTGGGCTACGGCCAGTGCTATTCGTTCAAGTATTCCGCCCGTCCCGGCACCCCGGCGGCGGAACGCGCCGAAGTGGCCGAGGAGGTCAAGGCCGAACGGCTGGCGCGGCTTCAGGCCCTGCTGACCGAGCAGCAGCGCGCCATCCAGGACGCGATGGTGGGGCGCGTGGTGCCGGTCCTGTTCGAAAAGCCCGGGCGGCTGGCGGGGCAGATGGTGGGCAAGTCGCCCTATCTGCACGCGGTCCACGCGACCGCCGAAGGGCTGGCGCCGGGCGATATCCGCGATGTGCGCATCGTCGAGAGCGCGCCCAACTCGCTGGGCGGGGTTCTGGCCGGACAGTAAAGCCGCGACTCGGTCAGTCCCGCCCCGTCATGGGGGCGGACAGGCGGGCGCCATCTGACTTATCCACAGTTTATCCACAGCCAATTGGCGGTGCGTGGCCGATTTCTGTTCAGAATCGGCCTCCAGATATGGTAATAAACGCTTCACAACACCATAGGACTTGCTAGAGTTGCATTTATATTGTGGTTGAGCGCGCGCATGCAGGCAAATGCGGCATCGACCGGCGACGGCAAGTCAGGCAAAGGGCTGAGAGCGGTGATCAGGATGATGAAGACGATTGTACGCGCTGGCATCGCGGCGTTGGGGCTGGGCATTATGCTGGCGGGCGCAGCGGCGGCGCAGGACGGGCGCACGGTGATCGGCGAATCCTATATCCCCACGATCTGGGTCGATCCGGATGGCTGTGAGCACTGGGTGATGGACGACGGCTGGGAAGGCTACATGACCCCCCATGTCACGCGCCAGGGCATTCCGGTCTGCCGCCGGGGCAACACCTGCGCGGTGATGAATTCGGACGCGCTGTTCGCGACCAACAGCTACACGCTCAGCGCCCATGCGAAGGCACAGCTGGCGCAGTTCTTCCGCACGGCGGGCGCGACGTCCTACATCATTGCGGGCCACACCGACAGCCGCGCGAGCGACGAGTACAACATGCAGCTGTCGATCCGCCGCGCCAACTCGGTCGCCGCGGTGGCGCAGAGCGTCGGCGCCCGGATCGCCGACGTGCGCGGCTATGGCGAGCGGATGCCGCGCGCTTCGAACCATACCGCCGCGGGCATGCAGCAGAACCGCCGCGTCGAAATCGTCTGTATTCGTTAACTGGGGGGCATCGCATGACGCCGATCAAGGGAATCCTGCTGCTGGCCGCCGTGGCCGCGCTGGCAGGGTGTGTCGACAACAAGACGGACAAGACCGTCGACCGGGCCATCGACTCGAAGCATCTCAGCCAGCTTCGGGCAGGGATCTGGATTGATCCGAATGGCTGCGACCACTGGATCATCGACGACGGGGCCGAGGGCTACCTGTCGCAGCGGCTCGACCCCTACGGCAAGCCGGTCTGTTCCGGTGTGGCGCCGCCGAACACGGCCATCGGGCCGTACAAGGCCGGCTCGCCCATCTTCGACCCGATCTGATCCGGCGCGTCTTGGCGTCGAACCCGATCACGCGGCCGCAGGTTCACG
>JAUIIC010000168.1 GCA_030431935.1 Alphaproteobacteria bacterium
GAAGGTCAGCTTGCGCACTGCGGGGTTCTCGCAGAACTCCTTGCCGATGTCGGACGACCGGCTGGAGGGGATGATCGACAGCACGCCCTTGGGGATGCCCGCGCGGTCGGCCAGCACGCCCAGCGCAAGCGCCGACAGCGGCGTTTCGGCGGCGGGCCGGGCGACGAAGGCGCAGCCGGCAGCGAGCGCCGGGCCCGCCTTGCGCGTGATCATCGCGTTGGGGAAGTTCCAGGGCGTGATAGAGGCCGCCACGCCGATGGGCTGGCGCAGGACCGTGATGCGCTTGTCGGGCAGGTGGCCGGGCACGGTTTCGCCGTAGACGCGCTTGGCCTCTTCGGCGAACCACTCGATGAACGAGGCGCCGTAGAGGATTTCGCCCTTGGCTTCGGCCAGCGGCTTGCCCTGTTCGGCGGTCAGGATCGCGGCAAGGTCGTCGGCGTGCTCGACCATCAACTCGAACCACCGGCGCAGGATCCCGGCGCGTTCCTTGGCCGCCCGCGCGGCCCAGGATTTCTGCGCGACCTCTGCGGCGGCGATGGCGCGGGCGGTCTCGGCGCGGGTCAGGTCGGCCACCTGGCAGATCACGTCCCCACGGGCCGGGTTCCCGACGTCGAAGGTCGCGCCGTCGTCCGCGGCCACCCATTCACCGGCCACGTATGCGCGGGTCTCCAGAAGCGCGGGGTCCTTGAGGCGGGCGGCGAGATCGCTGGCGGTGTCGAGCATGAGAGGCTTCCTTTCCGTGGCAGGGGCCGCGTTTTGGCCCTTTGGTGCCCGTGTGTTGTCACGCTATAACCGACCAGACGCAAGACCGGAGAATGTCATGGACCTCAGCGACGCCTATGCCATCGGGGCCTATACCCCGGACTGGGACAGCTATCCGCCGCGCTGGGCCGCAGAGGCCTCGGCGATGCGCGCGAGCCTTGGCGATAGGGCCGAGCTTGACCTTGCCTATGGGCCGGGGGCGCGCAATCGCTACGATATCTTCCACCCCGAGGGCAGCCCGAAGGGTCTCGTGGTCTTCGTGCACGGCGGCTATTGGCGCGCCAACGACAAGTCGTCCTGGTCGCAACTGGCCGCTGGACCGCTGGCGCGGGGCTGGGCCTTGGCGATGCCGTCCTACACCCTCGCGCCCGAGGCCCGGATCACCACCATCCGGCAGGAGATCGCCGCGGCGGTCAACGCGGCGGCCGGGCGTGTCGACGGCCCCCTTGTGGTGACCGGGCATTCCGCCGGTGGGCACCTGTCGGCGCGGATGCGCTGTCGCGATGGCGGGCTCGATCCGTCCGTGGCCGCGCGGTTGCGCAGGGTCGTCCCGATCTCGCCGCTGTCGGACCTGCGCCCGCTGATGCAGACCGACATGAATGCCGACCTGCGGCTCGACGCGGCCGAGGCCGAGGCCGAAAGTCCGGCGCTGAACACCGACCTTCATGACGTCGAGACGGTGGTCTGGGTGGGGGCGGACGAGCGCCCGGCGCTGCTCGACCAGGCGCGGTGGCTGGCGGAGGCATGGCCGCGCACCGAACACGTGGTGGTGGAGGGAAAGCACCATTTTGACGTGATCGAGGCGATGAAGACGGCGGATGGCGCGCTGACCGAGGCGCTGGTCGGCGGGCTATGAGCCGAAAGCGGCCAGCGCCCTGTAGTCGATGGCCTGAAGGAAGGGCAGGATCGTCGCGGCATCGGGCCCCTTTGCCCTGACCAGGATGCGCCCGTCGAGCACCGTGGACACCCTTTTGCCGTCGTCGAGAAAGGTCTGCCGTCCGACGCGCAGCAGTTCGCCGGCGGTCGCCAGCAACTCGGGACTGGAAAACAGCCCTGCCATGGCCGTGGCCATGGGGCTGTCGGCAACGATCACCAGCGACACGCGCTCTCCGTCGCGTTCATAGACTGCCTCTGCGCCTGTCCCGCCGCCCATCGCGGCAAGGCTGGCCGACATCTGCGCGTCGATGCTGCGCGTCCAGCCGTCGGGCGCCTCGGGCAGATGGACCACCAGGTTTGGCCGGGCGATCTCCAGCATGAGGCGCCGGGCCTCCTCGACCTCGGCCAGCGCCTTGGGAAGGTTGCCGTCTCGATAGGAGGCAAGAGCGCTTTCCAGGTTTTCCGCGATCTCGTCGGCAATGGCCGGAGCGGAGAGAGCGAACAGCGCGGCAACCAGGACAGACCCCGGGAGATGTGTGCGGCATGTCATGCGCGCCACCCATGTCATCCGAAACGGTCCTGCCAACAGGGCAGGGGGTTCCCCGGCATCCCTTGCGCGGCATGGACCCCGCGGGCGATGGCGCGCGCCAGGCAGGTCGCCGCCGCGTGGCCCAGAAGCAGGCTGTCGACCAGGGGGTCATTCAGGGCGCGCGCGCCGGTCGCCGCTGCGAAGACAAGGTCGCCGTCCATGGGCGTATGGCTGGGCACCAGGGCGCGGGCCATCCCGTCATGCGCGGCCACCGCCATCCGCTTGGCCTCCGCCTTGGTCAGGGCGGCATCCGTGGCGACGATTGCAATGGTTGTCGCGCGGTGGCTGCCCAGCTTGGTCAGGACGGGCGCGGCGGGATCGTGGCGGGGCGCGGGGCCCAGGCCGCCGAACTCTGCCGCCTGTTCGAAGGGGGCCGCCCAGAACTGCGGGCCGCCTTCGACGACCGCGCTGCCCAGGGCGTTGACCGCGACGAGGGCGCCGACGGTATGACCCGATGGCAGCACGGCAGAGGCAGAGCCGAGCCCGCCCATCAGGTCCGCCGTGGTGGCGCCCGTCCCCGCCCCCACGCTGCCCGTGGCGAAGCTGTCAGAGGCATCTGCCAGCGCGGCGGCGCCCAGGGCGCGGTAGGGGTTCACGGCCCAGTCCTTGGCCCCGCCGTTCAGCAGGTCGAAGAGGATGGCCGCGGGCACGATCGGCACCTTCTGCCCGCCCACGTCAAAGCCGCGTCCGGCCGCCCGCAAGGCGTCCGCCACGCCGGACGCCGCATCGAGCCCGAGCGCCGAGCCGCCGGACAGGACAAGGGCATCGACCGCTTCCACCGTGTTCTCGGGCGCCAGAAGGTCGGTTTCCCGCGTGCCGGGCGCGCCGCCCATTACATGCACGGCGGCGGTGAAGGGGGCATCGGCGGTCAGCACCGTGACGCCCGATTTCAGCTGCAGGTCCTGTGCGTTGCCGACCCGGAGCCCCGCGACATCGGTTATCAGGTTGCACGCGCCCGGGGTCACGCGCGAAGCCTCGGGCCGCAGGGCGTGAAGGTGCCAAGCGCGCGCAGCCGCGCGGTGTCGGCAAAGGGGGCCGCACCGGGCCGAAGCGCCTCGGGGAAGATCAGCACCAGCGTATCCTCGCCCCGCCGCATGTCGCGGATCCTCGCGGTGTTGCCGGCGTCGAAGACATGCGCCAGTCGCTTGCCCGGGTCTCCGCCGCAGATCATCTCGACATGGTCGAGATCGAGCGGCAGGCCAGCGGCCTCGGCGGCGTCCAGCACATGCGCATAGGCCAGCGGCTGGCTGGCGAAGTTGCCGGCATAGACGGCGACCGGCGTCATATGCAGCGGCCCCCGTCCACTTCCATCGCGACGCCGGTGACCATTCCGGCCTCGTCCGAGCACAGGAAACAGGCGGCGTTTCCCATGTCCTCGGGGGTAGAGAAGCGGCCGAGCGGGATGGTGGACAGGAACGCCTTGCGCCGCTCGGGTGTGTCCTCGCCCATGAAGCTTGCCAGAAGCGGCGTCTCGCCGGCGACGGGGGCAAGGGCGTTGACCCGGACCCCGTGGGGGGCAAGCTCGACGGCCATCGTCTTGGTCGCGGTGATCATCCACCCCTTGGAGGCATTGTACCAGTTGAGGTTCGGGCGCGGGCTGAGACCGGCGGTCGAGGCGATGTTCAGGATCGCGCCGGTGCCCCGCGCCTTCATGTGCGGCACCAGATGCCGCGCGGTCAGGTAGACCGATTTCGCGTTCACCGCGAAGACCCGGTCGAACAGGTCCTCGGGCACGTCCTCCATCGGCATGGGCAGATGGGTGATCCCGGCATTGTTCACCAGGATGTCCACGTGTCCGAAGGCCGACAGCGCGGCCTCGGCCATCGCGCGCACGCTGTCGCCATCGGCCACGTCCGTCTGCTGGGCGAGCGCGCCGGTGGCCTCTGCAATGGCGCGGGCGGCCTCGCTGTTGATGTCGGCGGCCATGACGCGGGCGCCCTCGGCAATGAACTTCCGCACGATTCCCGCGCCGAAGCCCGAGCCGCCACCCGTGACGATCGCCGTTTTTCCCTGCAGTCGCATGCCGTGCCTCCCCGTTCCGGGGCAGATTGCGGTGCCCCGTGCGGCGGCGCAAGGGGCGTTGCGGTCCGGGGGCGGCCAAACCCTTTCCGGCGCCGCGCCAACGCGTCCGGTCGCACCGCCCGTCGCGTCCCGGAACCGCCGCCGCGCGGACGGGGCTTTCCTTGGCGTCACCAGTTTGCCAGAGTGACGGGGTCCCGTTCGGGGCCGTGGCGCCGCCGGCGTGTTCCGGTCGATTGTTCAAGGAGGATCCAGATGGTGGATTTCGAGGTGCGAATTCGTCAGACCCAGGAAGAGATCGCGGCTACGCAGGCGCGGATGGAAGAGGTGACGGGGCGCATCGCCGAGGCCGGGGCACAGATCAAGTCCGGCGAGGCCGAGGTGCTCGATATCGAGGCCGCCACCCTTCAGGACGTGCAGACCCACACCGAGGCGATGAATGCCAACATTGCCGATCTCATCATGGGGCTGGACGACGTGACCGCCGCATTCTCGAAGGATTTCGACGAGATGCGCAACAAGACCGCATGGGAGGGGTTTGTCGGCGTCTTCTCGCGCCAGAGGGCCGAATCCCTGCGCCAGGAACGCATCCGGACCGCCAGCATCGACGACAAGCTGCAGGACCTGATCGCCAAGTCCGACGTGATCGTGAAACTGTTGCAGGGTCAGCTGGATCTGCTGGAAACCCAGCGCGGCAAGGTCGAGGCCAACCTGTCCGAGACGCTCGACGCGCGCGAGGCGACGGTCGCGGAACTGGAGGCGATCCGCACGCGGCTTGCGGAACTGGACCCGTCCATCATCGAGCTGGAGCGCAAGATCGAGGTCGAGCAGGATGCCGCCAAGCGCACCCAGCTGGAAACGAAGCTGGCCCAGCTGAACACCCGCTACAACCGCGCGGTGCAGGCCGAACAGGTGGCCGTCGCCAAGAGCCAGACGCTTGAGCGCTATATCGAGAAGGGCAAGACCTGGATCGACAGCCTGCAGAATCAGTCGGCCACGCAGATGGTGCTGATCAACAAGCTGGAGACGGACACCAAGCAGCGGGTCGTGCTCTACGATGCCTTGACCAAGTCGTTGAAGACCGCCCAGCAGCAGGACGTGGCGCACCGTATCAACGAGATCGGCGTCGAGACCGACAAGGAGGCGCAGGTCGCCATGGCCGCGATCGGGTCCGCCACCAACAAGCGCATGGCCGAGATGATGGAAGCGCACGAGGATCACATGGTGTTCGCCCGCAAGGTGCTCGAGAAGAAGGCGGAGGCCGACGAGCGCTTTGCCCGGCGCTTCGCCGAGATCGTCGAGAAGCACGACAAGAACCTGTACGGCTCCTAGGCAACGCGGGACACCCGGGATCATGTCCGACAGCGAAGCATCCCAGGCCCGCGAGACGGCGGAGGCCGCGGGTATCGGAGACACCCGGGCGGCACGGCGCTATTTCGCCAAGTTCGACGCCATAACCCGGCACCTGGTCCGGGTGGCGGGGGTCATGGAACGCGATGGCAGGCTGTCGCGCGCCGATATCGCGGTGATCGGAAGCTACGTTCAGGCGCTCGCCGCCAGCTTTCAGGCGCTTTCGATGAAATACCTGATGACCGGGCGGGACACGGGCGTCTTCTTCGGTTCGCTGGCGGTGGACCGCGTCGAGTCGGGGTTCCCGGTGTTCCGCGAGCTTCTGACCATGGCGAACGATGCGCAGCAGGCGGCCCGGCACCTGGCGGGTTCGGACACGCCCGACGTGCTGAAGGAGAAGATGATCCGCAGGATCGTGGGTGACCTGGAGATCCCGACGCGCCTGCAGTTCGCCATGTCGCAGCGGCTGTACTACGAGGCGCTGGCGCAGGGTGGCCCGTTCTTCTGGACCCAGAACGACCCCGTCGCGCTGTGGCTGGGCGAGAACATGGACGGGCGGCGCCGCTACCTTGTGCATTGGGCGGTCTATGACAGCCAGGTGAACCTGCCCGTCGTCTACCTGATGCATATCGAGGACACCGGGCGCGATGGACTGGCGGCGGACCCGGCGCGCTGGGCGCGCCTGCAGGCGCACCTGATGGCGCAGTCGGTCTCGGGGCTGAAACTTCTGACGATCGCCCAGGGGATCGACACCGATTTCGACGATCTGCATCCCAAGCGGCTGCGGCGGATTCACATCGGGCCGATGTACTCTGCTGCCTTCACCACGCAGGCCGGCCCGTTGCGCGATGTCCTGGAGCAGGCCAATTCGCCCGAGGGCGAGGATTGGGCACTGGTGTGGACGATGGAAGAGCTTGAGAGCGAGCGGGTACGCGAGGAACGCGCGGGCTGGTTCTCGAAGGTCGAGCGCGAGATCTTCGCGCTGGATCCGTTCGCGGGCCGTGGCGCCGAAACGGGCGCCACCCGGACCGAACGCGCGGTGATCCTGCCCGTGCGGCCCTACCAGGTCCTGGCCGAACTGAACCCCGCGGGGTTCCGCTCTGTCACGCGCTACGTGGTGGCCCCTTCTGGCCAGGTCGTGGTGCACAGATGAGCGCGGGCTTTCACATGGACGCGCCTGCGGCGCGACGCCTTTTTCCTGCGCGTCCCTGCGGGACGCGTGACGCCTCCGGCGGGAGTATTTGTGAACAGAAGAAGGGTGAGGGCGTGCGATGAGCCTTGCGGGCGACCAGATGGAACTTGGCGAGGACGAGATCCGCGCGCATTACGAGGCGGCGCTGGGGCTCTTGACGGGGTTCGACCACAGCCCGCGCCTCGCCGAGGCGCGCGCGGCGGCCTCCCCGGAACGATCCGCGGGGCTTGGCACCCGGCGCAGGTTCCGCTCGACCACACCCGGGCTGGCGGCGCGGCATGGCGCGCGGGCAGAGGGTGTCCGTTTGCTGGACCGGATCGAGGCGTCGGATGGCGACGACGTTCTGATCTCGGCCCGGCAGGCCACGGTCATGCAGGGATTGCGGCGCGCGCTTGCCATCGCGATGGCGCTGGGCGACGCCTTTGGCCGGGCGACGGACCTGGCGCGGCTGAAACGGGCGAATGTCGAGGGCCGGTTGTCCCCGGCCGACCGCACGGCGTTCTCGGAATTGCTGGCGGGCGAGGCGCTGGTCTCTCTTTATGGCTTCGCCAATGCGGCGGCCTTCCTGCTGGCCGATGCCGCGGGCGAGGTGACCGTCGAGGTCGGTGCGGTGCAGGAGATCCTGACCGACAACGCGCCGTTGGCCCTGCAGGGGATCCTGTGGGAGCTGGACCAGGCGCTGGCCGATCACGCCAGTGACGAGCCGCGCATGGTGGCCACGGTGCTGGCCTTCGCCGAGCAGGTGATGGATGCCGTGGCGCTGCGCGCGCAGACCGCGCCGCGGCTGGCCGCCTTTGCCGGCGCGCGCTACCGGGTCGAGGCGGATGACCTGACGCTTGCTGGGTTCACGCCCGCCCGGCACGCGCGCGGCAGCGTGCTGACCATGCAGTTCAAGAAGCCGCACCAGGTGGTCGGCAACCACATCGCCAAGCACCAGGCGATGCGGCTGGCCAAGATGCTGATGGCCTATGACTTCGACCGGCGGCTGAACCCCTTTGCCGAGATCGGCGGGTTCATCTTCACCTTCATGGGCGACGGCAAGCCCGGAACGGGCAAGACGACGCTGATCCAGATGATGGCCGGGCTGATCCACGAGTATTGCGGCAATGCCGGCTACCCGTTCCGCTACCAGAACTTCAGCATCGACCAGATCGACAGCTACCAGGGCAAGTCGGGTCAGAACGCGCGGGCCTTCATCGACAACGTGATGGATCCCAACGTGATCGGCTTCGGCACCGTCGACGACATCGACCAGATCGCCGGCAAGCGCGGCGACCGCCAGTCGAGCGCGGGCCAGCAGGAGGTGACGGCGGTCCTGATGGAGGCGTTCTCGGGCGCCAACACCGTGGTGCGCGGCAACTGCACCTTCGGCATGTTCTCGAACTTTCCCGAGAACGTCGACGATGCGCTGCGCCAGCGGGCGGGGGCGCGGTTTCTGGTCGACGGGCCGCAGACGCGCGAGGACTATATCGACATCCTGCACCTGTTGCTGGGCAAGAACCACGACATCCCGCTGGGCGAGCACGAGCTATATGCGGCGCAGCAGATCCAGCGCGCCGTCGCGGCCAGTTTCGAGCGGCACGGGCGCCCGCACGAAGCGGGGCTTCTGCGCGTCTGGGAGGCGACGGAGAAGCGGATCGGCAAGCTCGACACCGTGGCCAAGATTGGCGCCTACCTGAAGGCGATCCAGGAGGTTGACGAGCGCTTTACCGGCCGGTCGATCAAGAACATCACCGACGCGGTCAAGGTGCGCGCGATGGATGTGGAACTGCCCGACGAGTGGATGGAGAAGCCCGACCTGTTCCTGTTCCGGTCCTATGACGACAAGTCGGCGATGATCCGCGAGTTGATGCGGCCCATTACCGTCGAGATGGTGATCCAGGAGATCAACCGCTACGCCGACAGCGAGTTCCGCTATGCCGACATCGCGGACGAGGCGGCCATCGAGAACGCGGTGCGCGACATGGGGCGCATGGAAGCAGCGCGGCGCCGTTATGCGGCGAAGGTCCGGGAATGATCGAGGCGGACGCCATCGGGCTCTGGAACACGGGCGTGCCGCTTCTGGTGCTTTGCGCGCTGGCGCTGGGCTTGCCCAGGCTGACCGTGCCGAGGGACACGCGCGACCACGCCGAGGTTCGGCGCGGAATCGCGCTTGCGGCGGTGCTGGTGCTGCTGGCCGGGGTGGCGGTCTTCGTGGCGGCCTATGCCTGGCGGGGGGCCGAGGTGGCGCGCGCGGTTGCCGTGATGCCGGTTGCCACCGGGCTTTTGTTCCTGCGGTTGTCGGGCCTGTCGGCGCTGGTCTGGGGGCCGCTGCTGGGGCTGGTCTGGTTGAACCAGGCGCAGGCGGTCGAGGCCCGGCGCGGGGAAGACGCGATGCGGGAGGGGCGGGAATGAAGCGCCTGATCGAGAAGGGCCTGATGTTCGGCAATCTCGTCCGGGTCTCGGGGCCGGCACTGGTGGCGCGCTACAACCGGGCGCTGAAGCACCTGACGGGCCGCGAGACGGAGCTGGACGACTTCCACATCGACATTTCCGGATACTCGCCGGAGATCGGGGATGCGTTCGGCGATCACCTGTATCTCAACCCGCATGGCGTGAACCGGCAGTTCATCCTGATGTTCGTCGAACAGAAGGCGGCGCCGCTTCTTGGGGCCAGCTTCTCGACCACCCGGG
>JAUIIC010000169.1 GCA_030431935.1 Alphaproteobacteria bacterium
AGGTTACGGGCGAGGTGACGGGCGTGATCCGAAAGCTCGCCACCGAGCACAAATTGACAATGCTGATGGTCACCCACCAGATGGAATTTGCCCGCGACATCTCGGACCGGGTCTGTTTCTTCTGCGATGGCCGCATCGAGGAACAAGGCCCTCCGGCCGAATTGTTCGGTGCGCCCAAGAGTGACCGTACCCGCCAGTTCCTGAGCGCCGTGCGCGCGGCGGCCTGAAGCGCAATCTGGCTGACTTCGTTCTACGACCTCAAGGAGTTCATAGTTGAGCCTTGCGGCGCAGCCGGCGATCGCTGGCGCCGTTCCTCAGCTTCTGTGTTGACCGCAGCCTCCAAGAGCCTTTCCGACCCGTTCCGGGCACACGGGCTGCGCGTCTGCGGCCCTGGCCGAACTTCAGCCCCGCCGAGATTGCCTGCCGTGGGAAGGGCAAGCAGCTGATCGTGATCTCCGCCTATCGCAGCCCCGAGCACAACCGGGCCGTCGATGGTGCCAAGCGCTCGAAGCACATGGAGGGCGCGGCCTTCGACATCTCCATGTCGAACCACGATCCCGAAGCCTTCGAGGCGGCGGCGCGGGACGTCGGATTCCTTGGCTTCGGGTTCTGTCCGCACTCGGGTTCATCCATGTCGATCCGGGGCCGGCGCGGGAGTGGGGCGAGTGGTTGCCGAAGCGCGCCAGCGCCTTTGCCGCTGAACCGCCGCGGGCGTGGGAGCATCTGGCCGAGAGCCGGAGGATGAAGGGCGGTGGGGCCGCAGGCCTTGCGACGATCGGTGCGGCGGGCGTGGAGGTGGCGAAGGAGGTGCTGGCCGAAACTCAGACGGCGGTGCTACCACTGGTGCCGTATCTCGACACGCTGCGGTGGGCGTTCATCGCCGTGGCGCTTGGGGGCATCGCGGTCACGATCTACGCGCGGCTGGACGACTGGCGCCAGGGGCGACGGTGATCGTAGGGCTTGTCACCGGGATCGCTACGAGCCCATGGATGCGTTCGGCGTTGCACTACTGCGCCAGTAGTCCTCGCCGTGCTTCTGTTTATGCTCGCACTCCGGCGCTCTGGCGAACGCACGGGCCGCCTCGCCGAACGTCTTGGAACCTTGGAAAAGACCAATGATGTCCAGCGCCGGATGCTGGATGCAGCGGCGCGTCGCCCTCGGACTCGCGACGAGCTTGCTGACCGGCTGCGCGACGGTCGCTTCTGACCTTGGCAACCGCGGGGCCTGTCTGCCTGTTGTCGAGTACAGCCGGAAGTTCCAGGCGCGGGCGGTTGAGGAGCTGGCCCTGCTGCCAGAGGGGTCGGCAATCGCAGAGATGCTGGCGGACTACGCGGTGATGCGGGATTTCGCCCGCGCTTGCATCGCACCCTGAATCGCGGTCTTTGACTGCAATCGTCCGCCGTTCGCAAGGAAGCCGACATGCGCGAAGAAGAAGCCAACGTGGTGCCAGAGCTGTCCGACGACCTGCTTGCACTGCTGCGAAGCGTCGATACGCCCACGGTCTGCAATGCGATCGAGGTGGCTCAGGGCAGGCGGGGGTTCGGCCGTTTCACGCGCGGCACGATGCTGAGCTCTTGCCCCGAGGCCGCCCCCGTCGTGGGTTTTGCGCGCACCGCCCGCATCGCGGGCCTTGCCCCTCCGACAGAGCCGGTCGAGGTGATCCGCGCGCGCCGGATGGCCTATTTCCGGTCGATGGCGGGCGGAACCGGGCCGACCGTGGCGGTGATCGAGGACGACGATTTCCCGAACTGCGTGGCCGGCTGGTGGGGCGAGGTTCATGTCGCCGTGCACAAGGGGCTCGGGCTTGCCGGTGCCGTGACGAACGGCGTGATGCGCGATCTCGGGGCGATGGAGGACGACTTTCCCGTTCTGGCCGGGTCCATCGGTCCCAGCCACGGCTTCGTGCACGTCACCGGGATCGGCGGGCCGGTGACGGTGATGGGGCTGCGCGTGTGCCAGGGCGACCTGATCCATGCCGACCGGCATGGCGCGCTGGTGATTCCGAACGAGGTCCTGCCGCGTCTGGGATGGGCGATCGGCAAGGTCGCCGAGACCGAGGCGATCATCCTTGGGCCCGCGCGCGCGCCCGGTTTCGACATCGATGCGCTGGAGGCGGCCTGGGCAAGGTTCGAGACCGCGCGAACCTGAGACCGGCGGGCCCTCAGGCCGACAGGCCCGGGGCAAGGGGTGTCCGAACCTCGACGTCGATGCCCAGCTCCCTCGACAGGGCCTCGATGGAGGCCGTCGTCGTCAGGTCCATCCCGCGAACGGTGCTGCCGACGACCAGCGTTGCGGGGGCGACGACCTTGCGCGCCGGCTGTGCCGGATCGAGGATCAGGGACTCGATCAGGCCCACCGCCTCCCTTGCCATCTGCCCGACCGGTTGCCGCACCGTGGTCAGGTCATAGCGCCCCAGTTGCGCACAGGCCGCGTCGTCGTAGCCGATGACAGAGACATCGCCCGGTATGTCGAGCCCGTAGGCGCCCGCCAGGACGTCCATGACCGCCATCGCCATGTTGTCGTTGCCGACGAGGATCGCGTCGGGGCGGGGCCCGTCGCGCATCAGGCGGTGCGTCTCCTCGACGGCCAGATGCCTGAGAAAACGCGCATCCGTGATCGCGACGGGCTCCAGCCCCGCCTCTGCCATGGCATCCGAAAAGCCCTTCGCCCGCTCTATGCCGGTGGTCGCCTGTTGCCATCCGGCGATATGGGCGATCCTGGTGTGGCCGGTGCGGATCAAAAGCCGCGTTGCCGCATGGGCACCCTGGTAGTTCGCACTGACGACGGCGGGCAGGTTCAGCCGTAACTGGTCCCGATTGTACATGACCACCGGAATCCCGAGGTCCGCGCAGCGCTGCGCGATGGCATTGGAGATCGAGGCGGACCCGGCGATGATCCCCTCGACCCGGTAGTCGAGCAGCTTCTGGATGATCTTTTCTTCTTCGGGCGTGTCGTTCCATGCCATCAGCAGCAGGACCTGGTAGCCCGCGTCCTGCAGGGTGTAGGTCAACACCTCCAGCGACGCCGCGTAGAACGGATTGTCCATGTAGGCAAAGATCACGCCGACATAATGCGTTCGCCCGGTGCTGAGCGATTTTGCCAGCTGGCTGGGTTGGTAGCCCAGGTCCCGGGCGACGGTGAGAACGCGCTCCCTGGTGGCGGGCGCGACGCTGGCGCCTTCGGTGAAGACACGGCTGGCCGTGGCCTTGCCGACGCCGGCAAGACGCGCAATCTCGCCTAGAGTGATCTTTTTCTTCTTCATGGGTCCCTGACCGGTTGCGCCACCGGCGAGGGTCGGCAGGCCGGGATATTGTGCCATCGAGTGTCGGCAGTTGGAACCGGTTGCTGTCCGCATTCGGGAAATCCGCACGTTTCAGGGCATTCCTTGAAGAGAAATCACGGGATTTGGGTCCGGAAATCCCTGCTTCCCTGATCCGGTGACCGTTCGGTGCCGTCGCAGATGCCGGATGTCCCCATCATGAGAGTGGAACCGGTTCCAAAAAGGTGCTAGGCTGTGATTCAGGGCCAATGAAACGACGCCCTAAGGGAGGAAAGAATGTCACAAACCAGACGCGGGTTCCTGGCTACCGCCGGGGGCAGCATCCTTTCGGCCGCACTCGTTCCTGGCATGGCTCGTGCCCAGGACCGGCTGACCACCTACAATCTCTTGGCGGGAAAGCCGTTCGACGGGACCAAGCTGAACATCCTCAGCGTGGTAACGCCCCAGTTCCGCGGGCTGGAGCTGCGCGCGGACGAGTTCACCGAACTGACCGGCATCGAGACCGAGTGGACCTACATCCCGATCGCCTCGCTCCAGGAAAAGGTCAACGCCGAGGGATTGGCCGCAAACGGCGGCTTCGACGTGGTGAACTATCTCGACAGCTGGGGCCCGCCCAATGCCTACTGGCTGCGCCCGATAGACGATCTTCTGGCGCGCGACGGGATCGACATGGGGCGCTATCCCGAGGCGTTCCGGCGCTCGGCGATGTTCGAGGGCGAGACGCTGGGCTTCCCGCTGCGCGCCCATGGGCAACTTCTGTTCTACCGCAAGGATCTGATCGATACGCCGCCGGCGTCCTGGGAAGAACTCATCGCCCTTGGACAGGACATGCGGTCTCGCAGTCAGGACATCTGGCCGCTGGCGATGTACTACGGGAACGACGGCAACCGGCAGAACCTGTTCATCTGGCTCAACTTCATCTGGGCCGCGGGCGGGGACATCTTCAACGAGGACTGGAGCGCGGCCTGGACGTCCGAGGCGGCGCTCGAGGCCACCGAGGACTACGTCGGCCTCGTGACCGAGCGTCACGGCGTGGCCACGCCCGACTGCGTGTCATTCAACGAGCAGGACGCGCGGCAGTCCTTCATGCAGGGGAACTCGGCGATGACCCCGCAGTGGTGGTGGGCTTATTCGCTGTTGCACAGCCCGGAATCGTCGACCCTGACCAAGGAGCAGGTGGGTTTCGCGCCGCTGCCGACCTACAGGGGCAACCTGAAGTCCTATGCGATCTCGATGCCCTTCTCGATCTCCAAGTATACCCGGCACGAGGGGGCGTCCTGGGAATTCATGAAGTGGCTGTCGAACCCCGACATGGAAAAGCGCAACGCGACCGAGCGCGAGGTCAAGGGCGAACGCATCGTCAACAACGTGGTGACGCATATCGCCAACCTGACCGATCCCGAGGTGAACGCGGCCAACGACGGCATTCAGGCCGCCGTGTGGGAGGGGCTTAAGTCCTCGGACATCATGCCTCAGATCGAGGAATGGCCTGAGGTGGGAGACCTGCTGTCCGCGGCAATCGCAGAAGGAGCCGCAGGCGGCAACGTGCGCGAACTGATGATCGCCGCGGCGAACCAGTCGGACCGGGTGCTGCGCCGCTCTGGCCGGTTGCGCTGATGTGACTGCGGGCGGGCCGCTTGGCCTGCCCGCCATGTCTTCCGTCCGACATTCCAGCCCCGAAGGTCATCATGCGCGACAACACTCTGAAATATCTGCTGGTGCTGCCGGCGGTGTTGCTTGTGTTCGCCACGGCAATCTGGCCGCTTGTCGAAAGCCTGCGCCTGTCCTTCACGGTGGGGCGGCTCAACCGTCCGCCGTCGCTGCAACAGTACATCGGGTTCGAGAACTACACCTGGGCCTTTCTCGAAGAGCCCGCGTTCTGGAACTCTGTCTGGGTGACGCTGGCCTATACCGCCGTGACCGTCTCCCTGACCACCGTGCTCGCGCTGGGGCTAGCGCTTCTTCTCGCGCCAGGCGGGCGCCTGCGGTCCGGGGTGCAGACACTTCTGATCCTTCCCTTCGCGATGAGCCCGGCGCTGATCGGCGTGTCGTTCCGCTTCATGTTCAACCCCGAGTTCGGCCTCTTCGACGCGTTCTTCGGCTTCTTCATGCCGGTCTTCGCCGGTGTGTCCTGGCTTGCCGACCCGGTGCTGGCCTTCGCGGTCTGCGTCATGGCCGATATCTGGGGCTGGATCCCGTTCCTGACGCTGGTCCTGATCGGGGGGCTCAGCAGCATCCCGCGCGAAACGATCGAGGCCGCGCAGGTCGATGGCGCCGGCGGCTGGCGGCTGTTCCGCGACGTGACGCTGCCGCAGCTTGCGCCGGTGCTTGCCGTGGTCGTGATCCTCAAGTCGATCTTCAGCCTCAAGACCTTCGACCAGGTCTTCATGCTGACCAACGGCGGTCCGGGCACCGCGACGCAGACGCTGTCCCACTACATCTACTTCAACGGGCTGAAATACGGGCAGATCGGCTATGCCGCCTCGGTCGCCTGGCTGATGGTCATACCGATGATCTTTCTGACCTACGCCTATGCCAAGTTCGTGTTCCGCAAGGATTGAGCGATGACCGGCAAGCAGAAAAAGGCATTCTGGAACGCGGTTCAAACCGGCCTGATCGTCATGGCGACGCTGATAATGCTGGTGCCGATTGCCTGGATATTCATGGCCGCCTTCAAGAGCCATGTCGACGTCTATCAGCTCAAGCTGTTCTTCCGGCCGACGCTGGAGAATTTCGCGCTGGTGTTCCGCGAGCCCTACAATCTTGGCGAGAAGCTGTGGAACTCCACCCTTGTGGCGCTGGCGACCGTCGTCATCGCGATCCCGATCGCCACGATGGCGGCCTATTCGTTCAGCCGGTTCCGGCTGCGCGGCGAAACGGTGATGCTGGTCACGATCCTCGCCACCCAGTTCGTTCCCGCCGTGGTCATCATCCTGCCCTTCTTCGTGATGTTCCGCGACGTGGGGCTGCTCGACACGCGGCTGGGTCTGATCCTCGTCAACCTCGCCATCGTGATGCCCTTCGCCATCTGGATGATAAAAGGGTTCATCGACGGCATCCCGCTCGACACCGAGGAGGCGGCGATGGTCGACGGTTCGTCCCGGTTGCAGGTGATCCGCAACATCGTCCTGCCGATGGCCGCCCCCGGCCTGCTGACCGCCGGCATCTTTTGCTTCATCCTCGCCTGGAACGAGTTTCTCTTCGCCCTGATCCTGACCAGCAAGGACGCGGTCACGCTGCCCATCGGTCTTGCCCTGTTCAAGGCCGAGGAGGGAGACCTGTGGAACCTGCTCAGCGCGGCGGGGATCATCATCATGCTGCCGATGTTCATCCTCGCCCTGATGATCCGGAAGTTCTTCGTCCAGGGCATGACCATGGGAGCGGTGCGCTGATGGCCGAAGTCGTCCTGAAGAACCTGACCAAGCGCTGGGGCGGTTTCGTCGGCGTCGACAACCAGTCGCTTCACATCGCGGACAAGGAGTTCCTTGTCCTGCTCGGGCCGTCGGGCTGCGGCAAGACCACGACCATGCGCATGATCGCGGGGCTGGAAGAGCCCAGTTCGGGCGAGATCTGGATCGGCGAGCGCATGGTGAACGACGACCTGCCCAAGGACCGCGACGTCGCCATGGTGTTCCAGAACTACGGCCTCTATCCGCACATGTCCGTCTTCGACAACATCGCCTATCCGCTGAAGGTGCGGGGCACGCCCAAGGCGGACATCGCGCCGCGGGTCCGCGCCGCGGCCGAGAAGGTGGAACTGACCCACCTGCTCGACCGGCGGCCGAAGGCGCTTTCGGGCGGCCAGCGCCAGCGCGTCGCGCTGGCACGCGCGATCGTGCGGACCCCGCAGGTCTTCCTGATGGACGAGCCCCTTTCGAACCTCGACGCCAAGCTGCGCGTCAGCATGCGCGCCGAGCTCAAGCATCTGTCGCGCGAACTGCAGATCACCACGATCTACGTCACCCACGACCAGATCGAGGCGATGACGCTGGCCGACCGGGTGGCGGTGATGAACCATGGTGTCATCCAGCAGCTGGGAACGCCCGACGAGATCTACAACGACCCCGCGAACCTCTTCGTGGCCGGGTTCATCGGATCGCCCGCGATGAACCTGATCGACGGTTCCATCCGGGAGGGGCATTTCGTGACCACCGGGGGCACGCGGCTGACGGCGGTCAGGGCCGCCGACCGGGCCCGCGTCGTCCTTGGGGTCCGCGCCGACGACCTGCGCGTGTCAGAGCCGGGCGAGGGCGACATCGACGTGCCGATCTACGCCTTCGAGAACACCGGAGAGGCAACGCTTCTGACCGTGCAATGGGGCCAGCAGCGCGTCATCGCGCGGGGCGACCGTCACCTGCGAAAGGAGCAGAACGACATCGTCGGCCTCTCCCTGAACCCCGATCACCTTTATCTCTTCGACCCGGACACGGGACGGCGCCTGACCGCCTGACCGCCCCCGCCAATCCAACGGAGATCCGCATGCTCGACTTCGATCTGTCTCACTATGTCGTCCGCTACGGCGAGTTGATCCCCTGCCGGACCGCCTTCATCGACACGCACACCCCCGGATCGGACAAGAAGGAGAACTTCACGATCATCGGCGGCGGCGTGTCGGAATCGCCGGACAAGCACGTCCACATCAAGGAAACGCCGGGCTTCAACATCGGCGCGGCCGGTCAGCCGCCGCACTGCCGCAACTCGCTGCACACGCACCGCACGGCAGAGGTGTTCTTTGTCCTCAAGGGCCGCTGGCGCTTCTTCTGGGGGCGCTGGGGCAATGCCGGAGAGGTGATCCTCGAAGAGGGCGACATCTTCAACGTGCCGACCGGGATCTTTCGCGGGTTCCAGAACGTCGGCACCGACTACGGGATGCTGATGGCGGTGCTGGGCGGGGACGATTCCGGCGGCGGTGTCGTCTGGGCCCCCCAGGTCATCGAGGAATCGGCCTCGTACGGGCTCATCCTCGGCGAGGACGGTCTGCTCTACGATACCAAGAAGGGCGAGATGCTGCCCGACGGCGTGGGCCCGATGCCGGTCCTGACCGACGATGAGCTGAAGCAGTTCCCCGAGCCCACCACGCGCGAGGTTCTGCCGCGCTACGTGGCGCGCTATCTCGACCTGATGGCGATGGCCGACCGGGCCCCGGTTCTTGTCCTGGGCGAGAACGGGCTTTTGCGGGACCGGCCCGGCTTCGAGATCGAGTTCTTCTCGACCACCTCCGACTGCAGTGGACCGGGCCACCCCGACCGCTACGAGATCCTCATGCCGGTCAAGGGGTACTGGCGGATGACGACCGGCAATTCCGCGACGGTTCTCGCCCCCGGCGACACCTGCATGATCCCGCCGGGACATGCACATCGCATCGAACCCGCGGTTTCCGGCGAGGCAAGCCTTTACCGCATCACATCGACCGACGATCCGGCCGGGCCCACCTGGCACGCCTGACCGGATGCGGCCCCTTGTCCTCGTCCCGGGCCTGATGTGCGACGCCGGTCTCTTCGCCGGCGTCCTGCCCGCGCTGTCGCGGCACCGGGCCGTCCTGCTGGCCGATGTCGGCCGCGACGACAGCATGACGGCCATGGCCGGGCGGCTGCTCGGCCAGCTCGCTGGCCCATTCGACCTGGCCGGGTTCAGCATGGGCGGCATGGTCGCGATGGAGGTTGCGCGCCTGGCCCCGGCACGCGTCGCAAGCCTTGCCCTGATGGACACCAACGCCGCCGCCGACGCGCCGCCAACCGCGGACTGGCGTGCCGCCTGCATCGCGGAGGCGGCACGCGGCGGGCTCGCCCGGCTGATGCGCGAGGAGATCGTTCCACGCTACTTCTCGCCGGGCCGCCCCTCGCCAGAGATCGCCCTGGCCTGCCTGCAGACCGCCGAGGCGCTGGGCCCGGCGGTGTTCGCGCGCCAGTTCCAGGCCCTTGCCGGGCGCCGGGACCAGCACGACACCCTGGCGGCCCATTCCGGGCGCGCGCTGGTCCTGCGCGGTGCGGAAGACGACCTCTGCAACGAGGACAGTCACCGCCGCATGGCCCGGGCGCTCCGCCGCGCCGACTACGTCGAGATTGCCGGGGCCGC
>JAUIIC010000170.1 GCA_030431935.1 Alphaproteobacteria bacterium
GCGAGAACGACAGGTCCATCTCGTCGCAGACCTGCTGCAACCCCGCCTGGATCACCGACAGCGTGATGGGATCAAGGCTCATCGCGCGACCTCCACAAGGATGTTGCCATGCGCGTCGCCCCGCGCCACGTCGCCGGGCTCGATCAACAGGGTGGTGTCCATCTGCTCGACGATCGCGGGGCCCGTCAGCTCGAAATCCGCGGGCATCCGGTCGCGCCAGTAGGCCGGCGTCTCGATCACGCCCGCGTCGAAGCGCACGGCCCGCGTTCCCGTCCGCGCCTCGGCCAGCGTCGCCGCCCGCCCTGCCGGATCGATCAGCGCCGACAGGTCCAGCGCCGCGCGCGCCCCGATGACCGAGGTGTTGGCGTTGACCACCAGCGCCCGCACGTCGGCCAGTTCCACCCGAAAGCGGCGAAAATAGGCGGCCTCGAACAGCGCGCGCAGCTCTTCCGCCGTCACGTCGGGCCGGTCCAGGTCGACGCGCAACAGGTGCGTCTGCCCCATGAACTGCATGTCCACGCTGTGAATGCGCCGGATGCCCTTGATCTCGACCGTTTCCGCCGCGATCAGCCGCTCGCCCTCGGCGGCCTGGGCGGCAAAGACCTCGGCCAGTGCCCCGGGCGCCAGCGCGTCCAGCGGTGTCGAGACCGTGCGCACGAAATCATGCCGCAGGTCGGCCACCACGCAACCCAAGGCGTTGGTGATGCCTGGCCGCGCGGGCACCAGCACGCGCGGGATCGCCAGTTCCCGCGCCAGCGCGCAGGCATGCAGCGGCCCCGCGCCCCCGAAGGCGAAAAGCGCGAAGTCGCGCGGGTCCGCCCCCAACGAGACAGAGACCATCCGGATCGCCCCCGCCATCGTGGTGTTGGCCATCCGGATTACCGCCGACGCGGCCTCTTCCGGCGTCAGGCCCAGCGGGCCGCCCAGCCGCTCGGCGAAGACGGCGCGCACCGTCTCCAGCGTCACGCCGCCGCGCACCGCCAGCTTGCCCGGGTCAAGCCGCCCCAGCAGAAGGTTTGCGTCCGAGATCGTGGGCTCCGTCCCGCCCCGGCCATAGCAGATCGGGCCGGGATCCGCGCCCGCGCTGTCGGGGCCCACCTGCAAGAGCCCCGCCGCGGTTACCCGCGCGATGGACCCGCCGCCCGCCCCCACGGTCCGCACGTCGACCATCGGCACATGGATCGGCATAGCGTATTCGATCTCGATCTCGTTCGACACCGCCGGCTGCGCGCCCCGGATCAGCGCCACGTCGGTAGAGGTTCCGCCCATGTCATAGGTGATGAGGTCCGGGCAGCCCGCCACGCGCCCGGTATAGGCCGCCGCCATCACGCCGGACGCCGGCCCCGACATCACCGTCTTCGCCGCCTCGTCCGCCACGCTGCGCGAGGACACCATGCCGCCGTTGCCGTTCATCACCAGCACGTCGCCGCGATAGCCGCCCTCGGCCAGTTCCTGCCGCAGCCGCCGGACATAGCGCGCCAGGATCGGCTGCACGCTGGCGTTGACCGCCGCCGTGACACCGCGCTCGAACTCGCGGCTTTCCGACAGGATCGCATGGCCCAGCGTGATGTGATCGTTGGGCCAGACCCCCGCAAGGATCTCGCCCGCGCGCCGTTCATGGGCGGGGTTGGCGTAGGCGTGCAGGAAATGGACCACCACCGCCTCGCATCCGGCCTCCAGCAGGGCACGCCCCGCGGCCTCGACCGCCGCCTCGTCCAGCGGCACCACCACCGCGCCCGAGGCGTCCACCCGCTCGGGCACCTCCAGCCGCAGGTCGCGCGGGATCACCGGGGTAAAGGTGCCGGTCATGCCATAGGGCGCGGGCCGGGTGCGCCGCCCAAGCTCCAGCACGTCGCGGAAGCCTGCCGTTGTAATCAGACCGGTGCGCGACAGCTTGCGCTCCAGCACCGCGTTCGTCGTCGTCGTGGTGCCATGCACGATCAGGTCGAGAGCGGTCAGGTCGCAGCCCGCCCCCTTCAGCGCCGCCATCACGCCGAAGGCCTGGTTGTCAGGGGTGCTTGGCACCTTCGACAGACGCACCGCGCCCGTGGCCTGGTCCATCTCGACAAGGTCGGTGAACGTGCCGCCCACGTCGACACCCACCACCCGTCCCGATCGCTGCCCGTCCATCCGCCGCCGTCCCCGTCCGTTCGCGCCGAAGCTTTGGCAAGGGGCCGCGAATGTCAACGCACCTCTATCGTGGCGCTGGCGGTCACCGGCGTTTCTCCGACCACGTAGGCCCGGTGATCGTTGGTGTTGAGCGTCACCTGCACCTCGTGCGTGCCGGGCGGCAGCGCCCCGATCCGCGCCACCGGATCGTAAAGCCGCTGCAACTTCACCCCGCCCAAGTAAAGATGCCCGTGGCCGGTGCCGGGGATATGCGGGCCGTCGACCAGATCCTCGGTAAAGCTGAACTGCTCGGTCACCACCTGCACGGTCCAGCCGTCGCCATCCGCCTGCACGTTCAGAGAGATGGCCGGCGCAGGTTCGCCGGTGTCCCCGCCCACGACGCAGATGTCGCCCAGCCCGAACAGCCCGACCGAGGCCGCGTTGCCCTGTGCCTGCGGGTCGGCCAGCCGCGCCCGTGTCGTCACCGCGCCCGCCTCTGCGAACTTAAGCGTCACCGGGATCAGCCGTCCGTCGCCCAGGTCGCCGGTGATTCCGGTCAGCTTCAGATAGGCCCCGTCCGCGGCCAGCGACGGGCGCCCGCCCGCCGGGATCGGCAGGCCCGTGTCCGCCGAAGGCGCCACCAGCACCGCCGCCGCCGCATCGGGCGAGGACGCGCCCACGATCCGGTCGGGCTCCCCCGCGTTCTCGATGGTGACAAAGACCGCGACCGCGCCCGGCGTGCCCTCCAGCGGGCGGGCGGTCGCGCCGGACAGAAGGATGTGATCCGGTCCCCGGTCGCGGAGCACCACGACCCCCGCAAGGGCCGCCGCCGCGACGATCAATACCGCGAGCAGGCGTTTTGCCGCTTTCATCGACGCCTCCGATGGCTAGTCTCTTGGCATGAGAATGCGGGACGCCCGGGCGTCGATCAAGCTTGCCGTTGCGCTGGCGCCGCTCCCCGGCGCCGCGGCGGGGCATGTGTCCGAGCAGGGCTTTGTCCTTCTTCTGCCCACCGATCTCTATATCAGCGGCGGCGTGGCCAGCGTCGCACTGACGGTGCTGCTGCTGGCGGCCCTGCCCGGTGCGGCGGCCGAACGCCTGATGCGCCCGCTCTGCCTTGTCCGCCTGCCGCGCCCGCCGCTGCGTCACGCCACCAGCCTTGCCGCGGCGCTGTTTCTCTGGGGGCTGATCTGGGTGGGGATGACGGGCCCGCGCGACCCGCTGGCCAACCCGCTGCCGCTTTTCGTCTGGACGGTCTGGTGGATCGGCCTCGTGACCGTGCAGGGGCTGCTTTTCGATCACTGGCGCTTCACCTCGCCCTTCACCGGCCCAGCCGCACTGGCCCGCGCGCTGACCGGCCTGCGCGCGCCGCTGCGCTATCCGCGCGCGCTGGGCCACATGCCTGCCATGGCGGGCTTCCTGGGCTTCGCCGCGATCCTGCTGGCCGATCCTGCGCCCGCCGATCCCGACCGGCTTGCGGGCTTCGTGGCGGTCTACTGGCTGATCGCGATGGCCGGCACGCTCCTGTTCGGGCCGCGCTGGCTGTTGCGGGCCGAATGGATCACCGTGCTGATGCGGGCCTATGGCCGCATGCCGCTTCTGGGGTGCGTGCGCACCCGCCTTGCGCTGGGCGTGCCGGGCTGGCAGGTGCTGTCCCGACCCGCCGTGCCGCTGGGGCTGGCCGCCTTCATCCTGACCATGCTGGCCGTGGGCAGCTTCGACGGCGTGAACGAGACCTTCTGGTGGCTCGGCCTGATCGGCATCAACCCTCTGGAATTTCCCGGTCGCTCGGCGGTGGTCGTGCCCACGCTGACCGGGCTGGCGGTCAGTGTCGCGGCACTCTTCGCGGTCTTCACCGGCACGATCTGGCTGGGGCTGAGGCTGGCCCGCGCATCGCTGCCGCTGGGTGCCGCCGTGCGCCTTTTCGCGCCCTCGATCCTGCCCATCGCGCTGGGCTACCACATCGCGCATTTCCTGACCGCCTTCATGGTCGACGTGCAATACGCCGTGGCCGCCGCCAGCGATCCGCTGGCGCGCGGGGCCGACCTTCTGGGGCTGGGCACGTTCTACGTCACCACCGGCTTCTTCAACACGCCCGACACGGTGCGGGTGATCTGGCTGTCGCAGGCGGGCGCGGTCGTCGTCGGCCATATCCTCGCGATCCTTGCCGCCCACGCCCAGGCGGTGCGCGTCCTTGGCACCGGCAGGCGGGCGGCGCTGTCACAGGCCCCGCTTGCGGCCTTCATGGTGCTTTACACCCTCTTCGGCCTCTGGCTGCTGGCCGCGCCGCGCGGCGCGTGATCGGGCAGGGGCGCTGTTCGACCGCCCGCCGGGACGCTTCAGGCCTGAAATATGCTGGACAAGCCGGGCCCGCCTTCGCAAGCTGTCCCCGAGAGGCCGGGAAAACGGCCCCGTTCGACCAGCATGGGAGCGTTCGAGATGACCAAAGACCAAAAGGGCCCCGCGTCCACCACGCGCCGCGGCGCGCTCAAGACCCTGGCCGTGGGGGGCGCCGCCGCAGCGACCCTTCCGCTCTGGGCCCGCTATACGCACGCCCAGTCCGCCGCGCCGATCAAGATCGGCTTCCAGGTGCACCGCACCGGCATTGGCGCCGCCTATGGCCGCTGGTACGACCGCACCACGCAGGCCGCCGTGCGCCTCATCAACGAGGCCGGCGGCATCAACGGCCGCCCGATCGAGATCGTGGCCGAGGATGACGGCACCGACGCCAAGCGCGGCGCCGAGGTGGTCGAGAAATTCGCCACCCAGCACAATTGCGACGTGGCCTTCGGCACGCTGTTCTCGCATGTGGTGATCGGCTCCGCCCCGCGCGCGGGCGAGTTGAAGATCCCCTACTTCGTGGTCTCCGAGGGCCACCATGTCGCCAGCGGCATGCTGAACCGCTACACGCTTCAGCCCGGCATCACCGACGTGAAGAGCCAGGTGCAGGCGATGGCGCCCTTCGTCAGCCAGAACCTCGGCAAGAAGGTCACGATGATCTTCCCCGACTTCGCCTTCGGCCACGACCACCGCGACTATTTCTCGGCCGCGATGCAGGCCGCGGGGGGCGAGATCCTCGAACTGATCGCGATCCCGCCCACCGAGACCTCGTTCACCAAGTACTTCCCGCGCATCCCGCGCGGTACCGAGGTTCTGTATCACGTCATGGTCGGCCCCGCCGTCCTGACCTTCGTCAAGGAACTGGGCGAGTTCTTCGGGCCGAGCCGCCCCGAGATGTTCGGCTTCATCGACAGCCTCGAAGCGGTGGACATCGCCAGCCCCGGGCTCGAATTCCTGGAAGGCAGCTATTTCTGGGAAGGCAACCCGCGCCACGCCCAGGCCGACCAGTCGCCTTTCGACGCCTTCTACCGCGAGCAGGTGGGCGTCGACGCCCGCGGCGCCTCGGTTTCGGACCCCGCCGACGTGTCGACCTACGCCCACATGTTCGGCTGCTGGGAAACGCTCTACGTGCTCAAGGCCGGGATGGAGGCCGCGGGCTACCAGGGCACCGGCGACCGCGCCAAGCTGATCGAGGCGGTCGAGGCGATGACCGACATGCCGCATTCCAACGAGCACCCGCAGGGCGCCAAGCGGTTCAACGGCAAGACCCACCAGGTCTTCGGGCACCAGTACATCACGCAGGTGCAGGACGGGTTCCTCAAGCTGGCGCACACCACCTCGATCGAGGACACGCTGTATCCCGACGAGGTGGACTACACCACGCAACCACTCTGAGCCGGACAGGGGCGCGCGCCTTCGGCGCGAAGGCCGCGCCGCGGCCTGCCTCCGGCGGGAGTATTTTGAAACAGAAGAAGACAGGGGGCGGCGCGCTGCCCCCTCGTCCGGGGAGCGGGCGGCGGGCTCATGGAATTCGGACCTTATCTATTGCTGGCCTCGCTGGAGGGCGCGGTCACGGCGGCGGTGCTGGCGCTGACCGCCGTGGGGCTGAGCCTCGTCTTCGGCGTGATGCGCGTGGTGAACGTGGCGCATGGCGAGTTCTTCATGCTGGGCGCGGTGCTGGCCTGGTGGATCGCCACCACGCTGGGCGGGCATCCGGCGGTCGGATTTCTCGCAGCACTCGTGATCGCCCCGGTCGTGGTGGCGGCAATCGCCGCCGTGGCGGACATGACGGTGCTCAAGCGCATCGCCTATGACCCCGAACGCACCATCGTGGCGACCATCGGGCTTCTCTACATCCTGCAACAGCTGACGCTGATGACCTACGGCCCCGAGGCGCGGCCGGTCGAGCCGCCCTTCAACAGCCGCATCGCGCTGCCCTGGATCGAGCGCACCGCCGAGGGCTGGCAGATGTACTATCCCTGGGGGCTGGCCACCACGAGCTACAAGCTGGCGGTGATCGGCGCCGCCGTGGCGGTGCTGCTGGCGGTCTGGGCGCTTCTGGCGCGCACGCGCATCGGGCTTCTGATGCGCGCCACGCAGCTCGACCGCGACATGGCCACCGCCTTCGGCATCCCGGTGGAACGCGTCTATGCGCTGGTCTTCGGGCTGGGCGCGGGGCTGGCGGCGCTGGGCGCGGTGCTGATCGTGCCGATCCAGCAGGCGCATTACCTGATGGGCCACGACCCGCTGCTTCTGTCCTTCATCGTGGTCATCATCGGTGGCCTCGGCAGCCTGCCCGGCACCGTGGTCGCCGCCATCCTGATCGGGCTGTCGGACGGGATCATCAGCGTCTTCTTCTCGCCGACGCTGGCCAAGATCATCGCCACGCTGCTGGTGGGCTTCGTGCTGGTGTTCCGGCCGCAGGGCCTGTTCGGGACGCGCGCCGCATGACCGAGGCGCGGAAGGTCCTGATCCTGCACGGCGGGCTCCTGCTGCTCCTGTTCGTGCTGCAATTCGTGCTGCCGGCCTATCACCACGGCAACCTTGCCCGGATCATGGTGCTGGCAAGCTTCGCCATGGCCTACAACATCATGTTCGGCTACACCGGGCTGCTCAGCCTCGGCCACGCGCTGTTCTTTGCCGCCGGCATGTACGGCATGGCGCTGACGATGAAGCACCTGGCCTTCACGCCCGCGCCCGCGCTGCTGGCCGGGCTGGCGGCGGGGCTGGTGGTGTCCGCGGTGATCGGCGCACTGGCGCTGCGCACTGCGGGCGTGGCCTTCATGATCGTGACGCTGATGTTCGCGCAGGCGGGATACCTTGCCGTCCTCTACTTCGGCGACTGGACGCGCGGGGACGAGGGCTTTGTCATACAGCAGGCCGAGCGCGTGCTCTGGGGCCTCGACCTGTCCGACCCGACCTGGCGCTATTTCGCGGCCTTCACGCTCTTTTCCGCCTGCCTGCTGATCTCTCTGGCGCTGGTGCGCCGCCCCTTCGGCCGCACCCTGATCGCGATCCGCGAGAACGAGGAGCGCGCGCGGATGCTGGGCTATGACGTCTTCGCGATGAAACTCGGCGCCGTGGTGATCTCCGGCACCATGGCGGCGGCGGCGGGGGCGTCCTACGGGCTGTTGTTCGGCTACGCGGGCGCCAGTTTCGCCAGCGTGCAGTATTCCATCTTCCCGCTTCTGTGGGTGCTTCTGGGGGGCGCGGGCACGGTGATCGGGCCGTTCCTCGGCACGCTCTTCATGTTCTACCTGATCGACCTCTCCAGCGGGATCACCACCGCCTACATGCTGATCGCGGGCGTCGTGCTGGTGCTGCTGACGCTTTTCGCGCCGCAGGGCCTGGCCGGTGAGGTGCGCCGCCGCGTCTGGAGGTGGCTGCCGTGACGCTTCTGTCCACCCGTGGCCTCAGCAAGCATTTCGCGGGCCTGCGCGCCGTCGAGGCCGTCGATTTCGACCTGCCCGAGGGCGAGGTGCGCGCCCTGATCGGCCCGAACGGCGCGGGCAAGACCACCTTCGTCGGCATGCTCTGCGGACGCATCGCGCCCAGCGAGGGGCGCGTCACCTTCGACGGGCGCGACATCACCGGGCTTCCCGCGCACCGGCGCATCGGGCTGGGCATGGCCTATACCTTCCAGATCACCTCGATCTTCACCGGCCTGCCGGTGCGCGAGAACGTGGCGCTGGCCGCGCGCCGCGCGGGGCAGGGCGGCGACGCGGTGGAGCGCGCGCTGGGGCGCGTCGGGCTGGCCGACCGCATCGACCAGGAGGCGGGCGACCTCAGCTACGGCCACCAGCGCCTGCTCGAGATCGCCATGGGGCTGGTGCAGGCGCCGCGCCTGCTGATCCTGGACGAGCCCGCCCAGGGCCTGGCCGACAGCGAGATCGCCGATTTCAAGGCGCTGATCCGCGACCTGGCGGGCGAGGCGACGGTGCTCTTGATCGAGCACAACATGAACGTGGTCATGGAACTGGCCGACCGGGTCACGGTGCTGAACTTCGGCGCGGTGCTGGCCGAGGGCACGCCGCAGGAGATCCACGAAAACCCCGCCGTGCAGGCGGCCTACCTGGGGACGGGGTGATGCTGACGCTGGACCGGGTGAATGCAGGGTATGGCAAGGCGCAGGTGCTGCGCGATCTGTCGCTGACCGTGGGCAGCGGAGAGATCCTGTGCCTCTTCGGCCGCAACGGCGCGGGCAAGACCACGACCATGAAGGCGATCATGGGACTTCTGCCCTTGATGGGCGGAACGGTGACGCTGGACGGCGTGGCGGTCAGCGCGCTGCCCGCGCACCAGGTGGCGGGGCAGGGGATCGGCTATGTGCCGCAGGGCCGGCGGCTGTTTACCGAACTGACCGTGGCCCAGAACCTCGAGATCGGGCTGCGCGCGGGGGGCAGCGGGGCCGACACGCTGGAGGAGGTGCTGGCGCTTTTCCCCCGCCTGCGCGAACGCTACCGCCAGCGGGCGCAGACGCTGTCAGGCGGGGAACAGCAGATGCTGGCCACGGCGCGCGCGCTGTGCCTGCGGCCGAAGGCGCTGCTTCTGGATGAACCGACAGAGGGCCTGCAACCCTCGATGATCGAGGCGATCCGCCAGGTGATCGTGCAGATGCGCGCGCAGGGGGTGGCCGTGCTGCTGGTGGAACAGCGCGTCGATGCCGTTCTGTCCGTGGCCGACCGCGTCGCCTTCATCGAGAACGGCCGCAACGGCGAGACACTGGACGCCGAGGTGCTGCGCGCCGATCACCGTCTGGTCGAGAAATATGTGGGCGTCTAGCGC